>PLOI01000058.1 GCA_003142015.1 Acidobacteriaceae bacterium
CGAGGCCAGGTAGGTGACCATCAACAAGAAGATCAGGAAGGCGATGAAGCATGACTCCCACGAGAGCTTCTTGCCGAGCCACTTGGGCCGGACAAGGAAACGGCGGACGAAAAGGCCAAAGATGCCCACGGCGCAGGCCAGGGCGAAGACAGCGGCAAAGTACGTGTAGAAGCGGCCAAAGAAGCTCGCGGGGTTGAGAAAGCCTAGGCCCAGCCCGGCTGCAAAATGATTGAGCGTGACCAGTACAAAGGCGCAGAAACCCCAGAAGACGAAGGCGTGGGCGAGGCCGGGCAGCGGACGCTGGCGGATAACCTTGGTCTGAAAGAGCACCTCGCAGACAAAATCCCAGACGCGCTTGCCGATGGGGAAGAGGTGGAAGCTGGGGTCTTTCTTCGATTTGAGGATTTTGTCGAGGACGACGCCGAAGCGACGCCAGAAAGCTGCGGCGGATGCGGCGACGAGCACGACGAGGAGCAGTTTCTCGGCGAGGGAGAAGTGCTGAGGTTCAGCCAGGATTGCGGTGAAAGCTAGCATAAGCGGAACAGATAACGATACATGATTGGCTGGGAGGCTGTCGCGCCAACTACCGGATGGCGCTCCCTATCATCGAGGAATGTCTGCCGTAATCCCAGGTCTCAAAATCGAGAGCTGGGGCACCCAAACCTAACCTTTTTCGTTTGCCACTCAGCAGCGCACAATCTTCGCCGAATCGATGCCCTTGGTGGCATTGCGCGTGTCCACTATCAACTGCGACTGCTCGACGATGGCCTTGTAGTCGTAGTCGGAGTGGTCGGTGACGATGACCACGGCGTCGTACTGCGCCAGATTGTCGAGCGGGGTGTTGGTCATGTTCAGGTCGTAGTGGCGTCCATGGCCGACCGTTGGGAAGTAGGGGTCGTTGTAGGCGACGTTGGCACCCTTTTCGCGCAGCAGCTCGAGGATGGTGAGCGAGGGAGACTCGCGCAGGTCATCAATGTCGCGCTTGTAGGCCACGCCCAGCACCAGAATCTTCGATCCCTTGATGGACTTGGAGTGTTCGTTCAGGGCGGCGGCGATTTGCTCGATTACAAAGTAAGGCATGGCCGTATTGATCTCGCCGGCCAGCTCGATGAAGCGGGTGCGAAAGTCGAACTGCTTGGCCTTCCATGAGAGATAAAACGGATCGATGGGGATGCAATGGCCGCCCAACCCAGGACCGGGATAAAACGCCTGGAAGCCGAAAGGCTTGGTTTTGGCCGCGTCGATCACCTCGTGGATGTCGATGCCCATCCTCATGCAAAGCTGCTTGAGTTCGTTCACCAGCGCGATGTTGACGCAGCGGTAAATATTTTCCAGCAGCTTGGTCATCTCCGCGGCTGCAGGACTGCTGACGGACACAACACGGCGGAAGATGGTGCCGTACATCGCCGTGGCCAGCTCTGTTGCCGCAGGGCCGCAGCCGCCCACCACTTTGGGGATGTCGTGGCGCGCCACGTCCGTATTGCCGGGATCCTCGCGCTCGGGCGAGAAGGCGACATGCACGCCAGGCTGGTGGAGCGAGCGCGAAACTTTCACACCATTGGGGTTGCCGCCTTCCAGCAGGGGCACGACAATCTCCTCGGTGGTGCCGGGATAGGTGGTGCTTTCCAGCACAATGAGCTGGCCCTCGTGAAGCCAGGGAGCAATCGAGGCAACCGTCCCGGTCACATAGCTCAGGTCGGGCTCATGGTGCTCGTTGAGCGGCGTGGGTACGCAGATTATGACCGCGTCCATCTGCGCGATCTGAGAATAATCCGCCGTGGCGAGGAAGCCTGCCCGTTGCGCCTCCTTGATTTCACTGGGGAGAATGCGCACGATGTAAGAGCCGCCGGCATTGAGAGTGCTCACCTTGATGGGTTCGACATCGAAGCCCGTCACGTGGAAGCGTTCCCCACTGAAGAGCAGCGCCAGCGGCAGGCCCACATATCCCATCCCGACGATGCCGATGCGGGCTTGCCGGGACTCGATTCCTTGTTTGAGGCCGGCGAGCCGGCTCTCGGTCGCAGTAATCATGGTTCTGATTGTAAAGCCAAAATCGTGAACCGGCAACGCTATGACGCCGGGTAACAAGCCATTTGCCCTGAAGTAGTATTCTCTCCAGTGTGGGCAGCGGAGATTGCCGCCGCCGCAAACAGGCTTTTTCGGAGGAATTTTCTTGCCAAATTATCTAGTGACCGGAGCGGCGGGCTTTATTGGCCGCTCAATTGCCGCGGCTTTGCTGGCGCGTGGCGACACCGTGCGCGGCATCGACAGCCTCATTACCGGCAAGCGCTCCAATCTGGTCGGGCTGGAAGCGATGGAGTTCATGGAGGGCGATCTGGCCGACCCCGCCGCCTGCGCCAAAGCCTGCGCCGGGGTTGAGGTTGTCTTCCACGAGGCGGCGCTGGCTTCTGTGCCGCGTTCGGTGGCCGACCCGGTGGCGACCAACGTGAATTGCGTGGACGCGACCTTGAATTTGCTGGTAGCTGCCCACGCCGCCGGGGTGCGGCGGGTGGTGTACGCGGCGTCGTCTTCGGTTTACGGCGACGCGCCGGTTTTGCCCAAGCACGAACAGATGCTGCCCAGCCCCATCTCGCCCTACGCCGTGGCCAAGCTGGCCGGCGAGCACTACCTGACCTGCTTTACTCGCGTTTACGGGCTGGAGACAGTCTCGCTGCGCTACTTCAACGTCTTCGGTCCCTATCAGGACCCGACTTCGCATTACTCCGGCGTGCTGGCCATCTTCTGCCGCCGGATGCTGGCCGGAGAGCAGCCTACCATCTACGGCGACGGCGAACAGAGCCGCGATTTTACCTACATCGATAACGTGGTCCACGCCAACCTGCTGGCTGCCGCTGCTCCGGCGGAAAAGGTCTCGGGCAGGATGATGAACCTGGCCACCGGCAGCCGCATCACGCTGAATGAGACGGTCGCAATTCTGCGCGAGTTGACCGGCTACAGCGGTAAACCAGCCTACGAACCTGTGCGCGCCGGAGACATCCGCGACTCGTTGGCCGATATTCGTCTGGCCGGGGAACTGCTTGGCTACGCGCCCATTGTCGATTTTCGCGAAGGCCTGCGCCGCACCGTGGAGTGGTACAGAAGTGGCGGCGGAGTTGACTGAAAGCTGGACCATGCGGCAAATTGTCCTCTGCCGGTTTTTTTAAGCAATGGCATCTATTGACGAATTGATTCCAATGACGCACACTGGCGAAGATTTCCTCTTCAGTGGCTTTTCGCTTTGAATCGCAGGATGGGCCTGCCGGGAGGATTCTGAACGGAGGTCCTTTACCGGTGCAGGAAGCGAACGCCGTTCCCTATGACGCACTTAGCCAGGCCGATCTGCCGCAGCCCATCGCCGCTATTCACAACTCCTCCAAATCGCTACCTGAACTTTGGGAGGTACTGGTACGCCGCCGGCGTTTGGTTGGCTCGGTAGTGGGCGGATTGCTGCTGGCCTGTCTGCTGTATTGCCTGATTGCTCCTAATCAATATGAGGCCAGCGCCAGTGTGGCGTTGCGCACCTCGCCGGCTTCAGCGTTGAGCCTTGAAGCGCCGGAGTCGTTTGGTTCGGCGTCGATTCTTTCCGCGCCGGTGCAGCAGGAGACCCTGGCCAACGTGTTGCGCAGCGACCAACTGGCCTGGAAGGTGATTACCGGCCTCAAGCTCTACCAGGCGCCTGGATTCATGGGCAGATTTGCCAGCAAGTTTCCAGATTTTCACCCTGATGCGCCGTCTCCCGATGCGCAGGCCTGGTTGCTGGAGAGATTTGAACAGCGGCTTCGCGTGCAAACCCTGCCGCGCACGCTGCTGGTTCAGATTCGCTTCCGGTCGCGCGATGCGGCCTTGTCGGCCAACGTGGTGAACGTCCTGATTGCCGCCTACGGCCAGCAAGATGCTGATGCGCGCGTGCAGGCTACCGCTCAGGCATCGAACTGGTTGGAAGGCCAACTCAAGGACTTGAAGGCTCGGGTAGACTTGGACGAACAGCGGCTGGCGGCTTTCCAGCGGGAACACGGCCTGCTGAACACGCCTGAGACGATGGCCAACGGACAGCCGGGCGAGACTCAGCACACCTCAGCTGTGCTGGAGATCGATGAGCTGGGCCGCCAGTTGGTGACGGTTTCCACGGACCGTATTTTGCGCGAGGCGCAGTACCGCGCGGCCTCGCAAGGCGATCCGGAGCTGGTGATAGCCTCCGACCCGCGCCTGCAGGCCGAGAGCGGCAACTTTGCTACCGCTCTGCTCCAGCAGATTCACGCCCGCCGCAGCGAACTGGAACAGGAACAGGCCCAGCTCAACATCGAACACGGTCCCAACTTCCCTCGCGTGGTGGAGATTCGCCGTCTGCTACAGGATCTGGACCAGCAGAAACAGGCCGAGGACGCCAAGCTGGTGGAGCGATTCCGCAGCGCCTGGAAGACGGCTGCCGACCGCGAGCAACTGGTGCGCAACAATCTGGATGAACTGACCTCCCAAGGCATGAGGGCCAATGAAGCGGCCACCCAGTACGCGGCCATGCGCGAGGAAGCCAATGCCAGTCATGAACTCTACGTGCGGGTGCTGGAGAAGGTGGAGGAAGCGGGTCTGGCCGCAGGCATTCAGAATTCCAATATTTCAGTGGTGGACTATGCGCGCCAGCCGGACAAGCCGGTGACACCCGATCTGCCGCTCTACATGGCTATTACCCTGTTTGCCAGCCTTTGGCTAGCGATTGGAGGCGCGTTCCTGATGGAGTCGATTCGTCCCTCCTCTCATTCCGCAGCGGGCCGTGCTGTTCTGGCGCTGCTTGCCATTGTCCTGGCTGGAGCGGCGGGCCATGCTCAGGCACCCACGCCGAGTACCTCCGGCCTTCCTACGGGGGTGGTTCGCTTGCCCTCGTCGCAGCAGCCTCAGAGTTTGCCCAATGCGATGGAATCGCCCGCGGTGTGGAATGACGCGGGCCAGGCTGGGCTAACGGCCACGACAGGCACCCAGTCCGAGTCTCCCATGCCCGCTCCCATCGCTTCGGGCGATTTTCTCGAGGTGAGCGAAGTTCATACCCCGGAGTTCCATTCCGCAGTGCGCGTGTCCCCATCGGGCACGGTCACGCTGCCCATGATCCATGAGGTGCGGATTGGCGGGATGGACGAGCAAGGTGCTGCGCACGCCATAGAAGCGGCGTTATTGGCGCAGGGGATGCTACTGCATCCGCTGGTCTCCGTGCTGGTTATCTCCTACGCAGGGCAGGACGTGAGCGTGCTGGGCGAGGTGGTGCGCCCCGGCGTCTATCCCTACACCATGCACCATCGGCTGCTCGATTTGCTCTCCGCGGCCTCCGGCCTTGCGCCAAGCGCGGGGCGCCTGGTGAATGTCTTTCACCGCGACGACGCCAGGACGCCGCATCCGGCGGTGCTGGACCCCAGCGGAATCGACACTGCCTCGGACCACAACCCGGAACTCGCCCCCGGCGACACAGTTCAGGTCAGCCGCGCGGGGTTGGTTTATGTGGTGGGCGATGTGCTGCGCCCCGGCGGATTTCCCGTCGATCCAGCGCAGGGGTTGACCGTGGTGCAGGCGATCTCGCTGGCCTGGGGCCCGACGCAGAACGCTTCCATGGCCAAAGCTCTGCTGATCCGCGAGCAAAAAGGCGGACGGACCATCACCACTCTCAATCTGAAACGGATGCTGCACGGCCAGGAGCCGGACCAGCCGGTGCGCGACCACGACATTCTCTACGTGCCTGACTCGGCAGCCAAAAACCTGTGGAACCGGACCATGGAATCGGCCATTCAATCGGCGATTGGTGTCACCATTTATGCCGGACTGGTTTATTCGCAGAGGTTTTAAGGGCTTTCATGGTTTAGGCTGAGTTGGGAATAGGGAGGAGTAAGCCAATGTCTAACTCAACCTTGAGCAAGCAAATGGGACGCGTAACATTCCTACTCTCCTCTGTGTTGGTTGCGGTGCTATGCGGCGGCGCTCTGTATCTGATGCGCACCCATGCGGAGAATCGACACCTGTTGCTTGCCGCGGCATATGGCCTTGTTCTTTTGGGTGTCTTCTGGCTCAGGAGCCTGGAGAGCCGCCTGATGGATATGGGATGGCCGCGCTGGTGTTTCTGGCCATGCTTTCTGACCATATTCACTGCGTGCTTTGGGGCGCATGTGCTCAAGATCGTTGATGGCCCAGAGATTCTCGCGCTCTTTATAGCTCTCCAGATTCCGTTGGCGGTTTGGCCAGGTAAAGAAGCGGCGATCGACTTATCCACATCACAAACCAGGAAACCAGCCCGAAAAGTTACGCCGATCGATGCGCTGGAGTTTGCGGTGTATGTCGTGTTGATCGCCGGACTATTGCATGTTCTGCATCTGCTGAGAATCGATGTGAGCGGCATGGCCCACTCACGAGCTCTGAAACTGGCCATCGATGCCGGCTCGGGGCTGCTTTGCATGCTGTGGATTTTCAGCGCAAGGGGAAGGCTCAAGGCGCTTGGCCAGATGCGCTGGACGCTGGTCTTTTGTTCGATTGTGCTTATCCCTTGCCTGCTGCTGTTCGCGCTCAGAGTTATCAGTTTCCCGCACGCGCTTGTATTGTTTGTCGTTCTGCAAATTCCAGCCGTCTTGATCCGGCACGAATTCACTCTGGCGAGATTTCTCCCTGCTGATAAAGATTCCTGAAAGGTTTCGCCTGATGCGCCGCATAGCCTGGTTTTTGTTGCTGCTGTTCGCCTTTACGATTCCATGGGAATACTCCCTGGAACTGGGCGAACCGCTGGGCAACATCGCGCGGGTGGTTGGCCTGCTGGCGCTTCTGGCGGCGATTCCGGCGGTCCTTCAAACTGGCCGCTTGCGCACTCCCGGACTCATGCAATGGCTGGTGCTGGCCTTCTTCCTATGGCTCTGTTGCACGTATTTCTGGACCATCGAGCCGCTGGAGACCGTGGCAAGATTGCGCGGCTACTTTCAGGAGTTGATGATTGTCTGGCTGGTCTGGGAGTTTGCCGAAGACGCCGGCGATCTGCGCAAACTGTTGCGGGTAACCGTGGCCGGCTCCTGGGTGCTCGCCGCGCTTACCGTGGCCAGCTTCGCCTCGGCGGAGGCGATTGCCAACGCACAGATTCGTTTTGCCGCCATCGGGCAGGACCCGAATGACGTAGCCCGCTTTCTCGACCTGGGGTTTCCGCTGGCGGCGCTACTGCTGAACAGCGAGCGGCGTTGGCCGTGGCGTCTGCTGGCGGCCGGCTATCTGCCGCTGGGCCTGCTGGGCGTGTTGCTCACGGCCTCTCGCGGAGGGTTTCTGGCAGCCGTGGTAGCGCTGGTGGGCAGCGGGCTTTTGCTGGCTTACGGCCATCCGAAGAGAGTGCTGGCTGGGGCCTTGGCTTTGCCTGCGCTTGCCGCCGCGCTTTGGTTCATCGTTCCTCGCGAGAGCTTTGAGCGGCTGGCCACTATTCCTGAACAACTTCAGGGCGGAGACCTGAACCAGCGGTTGAACATCTGGGCAGCAGGCTGGCACGCCTTTGTGCGGGCGCCGTTTTTCGGCACCGGAGCAGGCTCGTTTGTCTCGGCGGCTGGTCTTGGCCCTATCGATACAGCGCACAATACGGTTTTGTCGATTGTGGTCAGCGGCGGGCTGGTTGCGCTGTTTCTGGCGGCGGCCATTGTGGCGGCGGCGATCTGGTCGATCACGCAAACCCGCGGACCGCTCAAATGGGCGATGGTTGTGACGTTGCTGGTTTGGTTCACCACTTCGCTGGTGGCTACCGTGGAGGAAAGCCGCACCACATGGCTGTTGCTGGCCATGGTCGCGCTGGCTGGACGGCTGGGGATGGAACAACCGGAGGATCTGGCTGGCTGCTTCCCGGATCAGGCCTCGCGCTGTGAACTTCCGGTTACCACCGGGCTGATCCTGTAGACTGGCGAGTAAATCCGCCAGCATGTTTCCGGTCCCCCAAATCGCGCGGCTCTTCCAGGGCGGCAGCGTCAATCGCCGCATCTTACGCGCGGCGGCGTCGGTGACGGCGGCGGGGATTCTGGTCAAGATTGTCGCCACATTCAAGGAGTTTGCCGTTGCCGGGGTCTACGGGCGCTCGGACGCGATGGACGCATTTCTGGCGGCCTTCCTGATTCCCAACCTGCTCATCAATTTGATTTCGGAATCGATGAACCAGGCCATGGTGCCGACGCTGGTCCGGGTGAGGGAACAGGAAGGCCACGAGCGCGCGCAGGAGCTTCTGTCAAGTTCGATGCTGTGGGTATGCCTGTTGCTGGCCGTGGCCTCGGCTGTAATGGCTCTGACCGCGCACGGCTTCTTTCCGCTGATTGCCTCGCACTTTCCACCGGCAAAAATGGATCTCGCCATCCGGCTCTTTTACGCGCTGCTGCCCGTGGTGCTGATTACTGGTATCGCCACTAACTGCACCGCCGTTCTGAACACCTTTGACCGCTTTGCGTTGCCCGCGCTGGCGCCGGTGGCGACTCCAGTGGCGATCATCCTCGGAGCGCTGCTGCTGAGTGGCAGGATGGGGATCTGGGCGATGGTCTATGCGACCCTGGTCGGCGCGCTGATCCACGCTGGGGTGGTGGCGTGGATGATGGACTCGCGCGGCTATCGTTTTCGCCTCTACTGGCATGGAGCCACCGAAGCAACGCGCGAGGTGGCGCGGCAGTATGGACCGGTGCTGCTGAGTGGCGTGGTGGCATCCGGTGGCTTGCTTGTGGACCAGTCGATGGCCGCCATGCTGCCCGCCGGTAGCGTCTCCGCGCTTGCCTACGCCAACCGGTTTGTGAGCGTGATGATTACGCTGCTGGCCGGGGCGGTCTCATCGGCGGTGGTGCCTCACTTCTCGCGCATGATCGCGCATAAGGATTGGACCGGATGCCGGCATACGCTGCGCACCTGGGTGCGGCTCACGGCGCTGGTCTCTACGCCCATCGCCTTGGCGCTGATTGCCGGCTCGCACCTGCTGATTCGCATGGCCTTTCAGCATGGCGTATTCGGACCGCGCGACACGGCTCTGGTTACCCCGGTTCTGGCCATGTACGCGATTCAGATTCCTTTCTTTGTCTCCAGCCGCGTGTTTTATCGCTTCTTGGTTGCCATGCGCCGCAGCGACCTGATTTTCTATTGCGGTGCGCTGAATCTGGCGCTGGATGTTCTATTGAATCTGGTTCTCATGCGCTGGTATGGCGTGGCGGGAATCGCGCTGGCCACTTCACTCTGGACCGTGAGCACCTTTATTTTTCTCTGGTATTGGACCTGGAAGCTGCTTCCTCAAGGCTCCGCGGAATGCGCGTAAATCAGATGGCGCAGCGATGGAAGCCGGCAAACCGTGTCAGCGGTGACGAGCGAATAACATTGGGGGCAGCACGATGATTCCCAAACCGGCGCAATACCTTCTACGCTTCGACGATCTCTGCCCCACGATGGCGCATCATCGTTGGCAGCGTTTTCTGCCACTGGTCAAGGAGTTTCACCTGCGGCCGATTCTTGCGGTGATTCCCGATAATCAGGACACTGAACTGAATCTTTCGCCGCCGGACCCGGAGTTCTGGGCTCGGATGCGGGAGATGGAGGCAGCCGGAGCCACGATTGCGCTGCACGGTTATCGCCATCTCTGCGCCAGCCGGGGCAAGAGCCTGTTGCCGCTGCATCTTCACACTGAATTTTCCGGTGTGCCGGAGAAGATCCAGAGTGAGTGGATTCGTGAAGGGCTGGAGATTCTACGCGGCCATGGGCTCAATCCTACGATTTTTGTTGCGCCGCGCCACGGCTTCGACCACGCCACCCTGCGCGCGCTGCGCAACGAGGGGATCCAAATGCTCTCCGACGGCTTTGCCCGCGTTCCATTAATTCGCGGCGGCGTCACCTGGATTCCGCAGCAGCTTTGGAGGCCGGTCAAGAAGAAGAAGGGCCTATGGACTATCTGTGTGCATAGCAACTTCGCCAACGCAGCCCAGGTTGCCCAGCTTCATGCTTTCCTCACAGCACATGCCGCGCAATTCACCTCGCTGGAGCGCGTGCTGGCCGAGCTTTCGCCCGACAGGCTGAGCCTCAACGAACGGTTCCACGAAACTTTGGCGCTATGGCGAACCCGNNTTCATAAGCGCCGATGGCGCGATCGATGCAGAACGCTTCAACAAAGGGGTGAGCAAACCTTTCACCGGGCCTAAGGGCGCGCAGAGCCGTGCGCAGAGAATCAGCCAGTGCTTCGGTGGAGACTTCGGGTGCGAGCCACACTCCGGGCTGATCGCGCAGCAGGTCCACTATGCCTCCTGAAGCCGGCAAGGCCACAATGGGCAGTCCTCCGGCAGCGGCTTCAAGCAGGGCATTGGGTAGTCCTTCGTGACGGGACGAGAGTACGAACAAGGTTGCCTCCTGGAACAGCGTCCAGGGACGGTCAATGGGTTCTGCAAAGCGGACTGCGGAGTCGAGCCCCAGCGTGCGGCACATATCCTTCAACCTCACCTCTTCAGATCCTGTGCCTGCAATCAGAAGGCTGGCCTCGGGAAACTCTGGTCGGATTGAAGCAAAAGCCCGCAGCAGCAAATCAAAGCCCTTTTCCGGCGAGAGCCTTCCCATGGCCAGCAGATGCGGGCCGCGCACGGCGCTGGAGACGGCTTGCGGGGCCGGATTCAGGCCGATGGAAGTGCGAATCTCTTCCACATCCACCGGGTTGGGCAGCACTGTCAGCCGGCTCTGTTCAATTCGCAACTCGTTCGTAATGTCATCTGCCATCGACTGCGTCTGGCAGATCACTTGGTCGGCGCGGTGGTAGAGCAGCCGGTAGAGCAAGCGAGTGTAGCCGGGCAGCCCACCAAAAGCCAATGCAGATGAAACGGTCCCGTTTTGGCGGACCATGACTCGAGTATTGGGCGGAAAGAAGGGGTGCAGGAGCAGCACAAGAAAGTTCAAATGGAACATCCCGGACAAAATCAAATCCGGCTTCAGTTTGCGAACCAGGCGAAACAGCCGGAATGCCCCGCCACGCACCCTTCGTGCGCCTAGAGCGTGGACATGGACCCACGACGGCAGTTCTTCGTCCGCCTGCGCCTGCGTGATCAGGCCCAGATGCAGTTCGTACTTCTCCGCGGAAAGGTTACGCGCCAGAAGCTCCGTCACGCGCTCCGCGCCACCGTCGCCCAGATGGGGAATCAGCAAGAGAACCTTCGGGCGTGAATTCGAGGCCATGGGAATATCGTTCATATCCCGGTGCGAATCGAGTCCGTTCATCAGCTATAGACGCACAGTTTTCCTAAAGAGAGTTTCTTCTTGACATATTAGAGCAGACTAATGTTTCCTGTGAATACTGATTCTATTTATCTCCAGCGGAAGATTATCTTTTTAGGTTTCTTCTGCGTTGTCACGAGGGGAACGGCTG
This sequence comes from Acidobacteriaceae bacterium, assembly GCA_003142015.1. Lineage (GTDB taxonomy): Bacteria > Acidobacteriota > Terriglobia > Terriglobales > Acidobacteriaceae > Telmatobacter. The sequence continues at coordinate 11,357 of PLOI01000058.1, forward strand.
AACCGGAGAACGGGAGTGGACGCGTTGGAGCAGGTGAGCGCCCGGCAAAGCGTCTGGTAGGCACGAACTCCTGAATCCGCCGCGCACGTTTCCTAACGCGTCTCCGATGCCGGCTTTCCACCCCAGCGACGAAGGACTGTCGCTTGTGGCCCCGGTTTTGCATCTGGACGCGAAAGCCCTTTCTGGGAGAGGCTCGTGTCGAGACGCAGCGGAGATATTGCAAATATTGATTTCTTGCCCGCATTCTTGCGTGCGCGCAACCGCTTCTCCGCTTCAGCCACTCCTCCGGCGGAGCCGCCCCGTCCATCATCAAGCCCGCACATCGTTGTCGGCATCACCAATCCGCAGACCTGCCTGGTTCTTGGCGGCCGTCTGCGCACCCTGCGTGAAGCGGGCTTTCGCGTAACACTGGTTTCAAGCCCCGGCGAACTGCTCACAAAGACGGCCGCTCAGGAAGGCGTGGAATCCGCCGCCATTCCCATGCGGCGGGAGATTGCGCCGTTTGCGGATTTTGTGTCTTTGGTGCGCCTGTGGTGGCTGCTCTATCGGCTCAAGCCGGAGATGACGGAATTCAGTACGCCCAAAGCCGGACTGCTGGGCGCAATAGCCGGTATGCTCTGCGGTGTGCCGGTGCGCATCTATTTTCTTCGCGGACTCAAGCTGGAAACCTGCACCGGGGTTAAGCGCCGGATTTTGCTGGTGGCCGAGAGGCTGGCTGCGGCATGTTCTCACGTTGTGCTGTGCAACAGTGACAGCCTGCGCAACCAGGCGCTTGCCTTGGGTGTTGCGTCCGAGACCAGGCTGCGCCTGCTGGGCAGCGGAAGCAGCAACGGAGTTGATGTGGAGCGCTTCCACCCCGGTCCGTGCAGTCTGCGAGAGAGGCTCGGTCTTCCGCCAGATGTGCCTGTAGTGGGCTTTGTGGGCCGCCTGACCCGCGACAAAGGGCTGCCGGAGTTGATTGAGGCATTCGACGCCATACTGGCCGCGGAGCCTGACGCGCACCTGCTGCTGGTGGGCTGGTTTGACGCTGCTGAAGATGCGCTCGGCGACGATCTGCGTTCCCGGATCAAGACACATCCGAGAATTCATTTGACTGGATTTGTTGCCGACACGGCGCCCTATTACCGAGTGATGGACGTGATGGTGTTGCCCACCTGGCGGGAGGGGTTTCCGAACGTGGTCCTGGAGGCAGCGGCTACCGGAATTCCCGTGGTGACTACATTCGCCACCGGCTCGCGCGATGCCGTGGTGCCGGAGGTGACCGGGCTGCTGATTCCGCCCGGCTACCCAATGGCCATCAGCGAAGCCGTGGTTCAATTGCTGCGCAACCCGGAGCGCCGCCGCCGCATGGGCGTGGCAGCGCGCGCCTGGGTTCTCGACCATTATGTGAATGGGCGCGTTCTGGGCCGCACCGTGCGCTACTACCAGAGCCTGCTTGACCGTAATCTGTCGGGAGGGGCAACAAGCCGACCGGTTGCTGCCGATTCCGCGCTCAATCCGATTTAAGGCATCATCATTTTCAGATCGACGGCATTGGCGGGCGCGCTGGTCTCGGTGGAAGGAGCCTGCAGCGTGTACGCGGCGGCCTCGGCAGCATGCAACACGTCCCCTGGAACAATTCCCAGCACCAGGGTTGCCGCAACCGCGAGCAGCAGGGCCGCGCCCACCGCAATGCCCACGCGATGCGCGGGAACAACAGGCTTCTGCGCATCCGGTTGCTGTGCCGCGACCAGGGCCAAGCGCAGATAATACGCGGCAGCCAGGCCTGAATTCAGCAGGCCGATGATGGCCAGCCAAATAGCTCCGCCGCCCACCGCGGCTGAAAACGAATAGAACTTGCCGAAGAATCCGCCTGTGAAGGGAATGCCAACCAGCGAAACCAGGAAGAAGATCAGCAGGCTGCCGAGCAGGGGCGAGCGGTAGATGAGCCCGCGAAAATCGTCGATCAACGGCAGCTTCTCATCGTATCCGCTGACCAGCGTGACCACGGCAAAGATGCCCACATTCATGGCCGCATAAGCCGCGGCGTAGAAGCTGGCGGCGGCGATGCCGGTGTTGCCAAGCCCCGCGAAAGCCGCCAGCAGGTAACCGGCATGGGCAATCGAGGAGTAGGCCAACATGCGCTTCACGTTCTGCTGGCGTAGTGCGGCCAGGTTGCCCACGGTCATGGAAAGCACGGCCACCACCCACAACAGCGGCTGCCAGACGGAGCGCAGCGTAGGCAGCATCTCGTAGACCACGCGCAGCAGCAACGCAAAGGCCGCGGCTTTGGGCGCGGTGGACATCAGCGCCACCACAGGCGTGGGTGAGCCTTCATACACGTCCGGCGTCCACACGTGGAAGGGCGCGGCGGATACCTTGAAGAGAATGCCCACCAGCATCAGCCCAAGGCCAGCCAGGATGAGGGAATGATTCTGCGCTGTGGGAACGAGTCGGGCAATCTCGTAGATCTGCGTTGTGCCGGTCGCTCCGAAAATCAATGCCACGCCGTAGAGCAGGAATGCCGTGGCAAACGAGCCGAGCAGAAAATATTTGATGGCCGCTTCGGGCCCGCGCGCAGTGTCCTTGCGGTAGCCTGCCAAAACATAGGTCGCGATGGAAGAGATTTCCAGAGCGATGAAGACGAGCAGCAGTTCTACCGCGCCAGTGAGAAGGCACATGCCCACCGCGCCAAAGACCATCAGAGCGTAGAACTCGCCCTGGTGATGGCTGTCCTCGGGCAAGGTGTCCAGCGAGAGCAAAAGCGCCACCAGAACTACGCCGCAGATGAGCACGTGGAAGAAGACGGTGAAGGCGCTGGTCTCGATGGTGCCGGAGAAGCCGGTTCCTTCAGGCAGCGAAAGCTGACCCAGGCTGCCCCACAAGGCGAGAGTGGTTCCGATAGCGGCCACCCAGCCCAACGGACGGCGCGCCCAATGAGGAGGTAATGCGGCGTCGAGCAGCATCACGGCCACGCCGGTCAACGTGAGGATGACTTCGGGGAGGATGCGGAAGATGTCGGGAACAGGATTCACCGTTGGCCCTCCCCATTCAGTGAAGTCGGCGATGCGGATTGAGGCAATACGAGAGGCAGAATGTTTGGTGTCCTTAATTGTGGCGGGCGTGCGCCCGTTTCGATGGTCGGTAGCCAGAGCATCGGAGCCACTCCCATGACCAGCATCAGCGCGGTCAGAGGCCACAGGACGGCCAGTTGACCCAGGCGCAGGTCCTGAGGCGGTTTCGACGCAGCCAACGCGCTCTCCGGCCCATAGAAGAGCCGCTGCACCAGCCACAGCATGTAGGCCGCCCCCAAGATGACGCCCAGCGTGGCTGCAATTGCCCAGCCTTTGCTGACGCCGGTAAAAGTGCCCAGCAGAATCAAAAACTCGCCCACAAAGCCGTTGAGCATGGGCAGTCCGATCATCGCCAAAGAGCCGATGACGAAGAACGTTGTCGTGCGCGGCAGTTTGGCGGCCAAGCCGCCGTACGCGTTAATTTGGCTGGTTGCGTAGCGGTCATAGAGAAGGCCCAGCAGCAGGAAGAGCGCGCCGTCCACTACGCCGTGGTTCAGAATTTGATAAACCGCACCCTCCCAGCCAGTGAGCGTGAGGCCGTAGATGCCCAGAGTGATAAGGCTCAGATGGCTCAGGGCCGCATAAGCCATTAGCCGCCAGAAGTCGCGCTGCACAAGAGCAAGGCAGGCGCCATAAAGAATGCCGATAACCGCGAGGCCAATTAGCACCGGAGCCACAGCCCGCGCCTGCACCGGGAAAAGCCCGATGTGGAAGCGCAGCATTGAGTAAAGGCCGAGTTTGCCGGCCACAACCATCGCCAGCGCAACAGGCGCTTCACTGAAGGTATCGGCCACCCAACCGTGCAGCGGGAAGACGGGAACCTTGACGGCAAATGCGAAGAGAAACGCAAGTGCTACCCAGAACAATGCGCCGGCAGGCAGTGCGCCGCTGGCGACCCAGAAGCGAAGAGTTGCGAAGTCGAAGCTGCCGGTTTTGGCGTAGAGCCAAAGAATCGCCACCAGCAGCGGCGCGGATGGGATGAAGGTGAACAGGAAGAACTTCAGCGCGGCTTTGGGTCCATCCTTGCGGCCGTACATGGCGATGAGGATCGCCATGGGCACAAGCGACAACTCCCAGAAGCCGTAATAGACCATCAAATCCAGCGAGATAAAAACGCCGAACATGGCCGTTTGCTGGACGAGGAAGAGCGCATAGAAAAGCTTGCGCCGCGCCTGAATCGCGTTCCAACTGGCTACCACGCCGACGGGGGCGAGCAGGCCTACCAGCACTACAAGCCACAGGCTCAACCCGTCGACGCCTACGTGGTAGAAGATTGTCGGCTTCTCGATCCACAGGCGGGTGATCTCGAACTGGAAGCGGGGCGCATCCGCGGCGAACGAGAAGTGTGCGGGCAGGTGCAGGGTGAGGCCAAAAGTGCCCAGCGCCGTCAGCAGCGCAATCCAGTTGGGCAGCTTGAAGCGGTCGGGCACGAGGGCCACCAATACCGCTCCGGCCAGCGGAACCAGCAGGATCAACGTGAGAATCGATTGGTTGATTTCGTTCATTCTCTCAATGCCCCGCCATGCCAAGGTGAATTGCCGAAAGACTGGCCAGCACCGTTGCCCACGGAACCAGCAAGAAAAGCAGAACCGCCGCAGCGCCCGCGGCCAGCCACGCCGCATAGGAGCGCAGATTGCCCGATTGCCAGCGTTGCAGAATCGCTCCTGTAAAAGTGGCAATACCGCCGAGCAACCAGGCCGCGCCGCCCAAAATGACAAAATCGACGACCCACTCCAGCACAAATTTTGAGAAGCCGAGCAGCGGCTTGACCACTACAGCGCCATAAAGCTCGTCAACGTAGTATTTGTTGGCCAGCAGTTTGTAGCCGGTCGGCAAAGCCGCGGCGTACTGTGCTGGACGCGCCGGCTTGCGCCGGTAGAGCTTGTCGGCAATCAGCCAGCCTTCAAGCGCAACGAGAACGGCCACGATGCTGAGAATGATCTCCAGGCGCATGTTCCCAGCCTCAGTGGGTAGCACGCCCACTGAAGGGGCGAGGAAGTTGCCGAAGCGCTCCATGCCGATCCATCCTCCGCACACTGAGAGCAGAGCCAGAATGACCAGTGGTCCGCGCATCGACCACGGGCTTTCATGTGGATGGACCTCGGGGCTGCGCGACTCGCCCATGAAGGTCAGGTACCATAGCCGGAACATGTAGAACGAGGTCAACAACGCCGTCAGCAGGCCAACAAACCAGAGAATCTTGCCGTTCGTTCCCTGCAAAAACGCCGCGTAGAGGATCGCGTCTTTCGAAAAGAATCCGGCAAAAGGGAAGAAGCCGGCGATGGCCAGAACCGCCGCGGTCATGGTCCAAAATGTGACTGGCAGCTTTTTCCGCAGCCCGCCCATCTTGCGCAGATCCTGTTCGCCGCCAATCGCGTGAATCACCGAGCCAGCCGCCATGAAGAGCAGTGCCTTGAAGAAGGCGTGGGTCATGAGGTGGAAGATGGCCGCCGAGTAAGCCGCGACGCCGCAACCCAGGAACATGTAGCCGAGCTGCGAGATCGTCGAGTAGGCCAGCACGCGCTTGATGTCGTTCTGCACGAGAGCGATGGTGGCTGCGAAGATGGCTGTAGCCGCGCCGATGATAGCAACGACACTCAGCGCGAAGGGCGAGTGGTCGAAGAGAACGTGCGTGCGGGCGACCATGTAAACGCCCGCCGTGACCATGGTGGCAGCGTGGATGAGCGCGGAGACCGGCGTGGGACCTTCCATCGCGTCGGGGAGCCAGATGTAGAGCGGGAGCTGCGCGCTTTTGCCCGTCGCGCCCAGCATCAGGCAAAGCGCAATTACGGTGACCACGCCGCCGTTCCAGCCGGGGTCTTGGCCGAGTTTGGCGGCGATATCAGTGAAGGTCAGCGTGCCGAAGTTGGCGATGAGCAGGAACATTCCGATAAGGAAGCCGAAGTCGCCGATGCGGTTGACGATGAAGGCCTTCTTGCCGGCGTCGGCCGCCGACTTTTTCTGGAACCAGAAGCCAATGAGCAGGTACGACGCCAGGCCCACGCCTTCCCATCCGATGAACATGACCAGCGCATTACCGGCCAGCACCAGTACTGTCATGAAAAACAGGAACAGGTTCAGGTAAGAGAAGTAACGCGCGTAGCCCTTGTCGTCGCCCATGTAGCCGACTGAGTAGACGTGAATGAGGAAGCCGACGCCGGTGACGACGAGCAGCATGACCAGCGAAAGCTGGTCGAGGACAAAGCTGAAATTCACGTGCAGCAAGCCTGCGTTGATCCAAGGCAGCGAGCAGGTCTCGACAAAAGGCAGATGCGCAATGGCAATGGGATTTGCGAACAGTCCAAGCGAAATCTGAAGGACCATACAAAACGCCGCCAGCGGAGTCAGCAACGCGACCGCAGTGACAAGCCACTTAGGCAACCTGCCACCCAGAATTCCGTTGAGCAGGAATCCGGCGAAGGGCAGCAGCGGAATCAGCCAGAGATGGAGGTGTGCGTTCATAGTTTCATCAGGTCGATGCGGTCGACGGCCAGGGTTGCGCGGGCGCGGAAGACGGCAATGATGATGGCCAGGCCCACGGCAGCCTCCGCCGCGGCCACCATCATCACGAAGAAGACGAAGATCTGTCCCTTCACCGCGTGCCATTGTTGGGCGAAGGTGACAAAGGAAAGATTTACGCCATTGAGCATCAACTCAATAGACATGAAGACGGTAATCAGGTTGCGTTTGATGAGGAAACCGACGACGCCGAGCGAAAACAGCGCGGCGCTCAACAGCAGATACCAGGAGAGCGGGACTTCCTGCGCGAAGTAGGAACTCATTTGTCCGTCCTTTCCGCGCTGCCTTGCGGGTCTGTGTCATCGTGACGGGCGAGGGCAACCGCGCCCAGAATCGCGATGAGAATCAACACCGAGGTGACCTCGAACGGCAGCAGCAGTTTGGTGAAGAGCACCGTGCTCAGGAGTTCAATGTTTGTCTGGCCGGGCACGTTGGTGAGTCCGTCACTCAGTCTGGCCACGCCCAGGCTCTGCGCATGCAGAATCACGGTGGCAATCACAGCCAGGATGGCGACGACCGCGGGAAAGCCAATCGAGCGCGCCGCGCGGCTGCCCATGGTACGCGCCTCGCGTCCAGCGTTGAGCAGCATGACGACAAAGGTAAACAGCACCATGATGGCGCCGGCGTAGACGATCACCTGCGCCGCCGCCAGGAACTCCGCGCCCAGCAGTAGGTAAAGCACGGCCAGCGAGACCATCACCACAATCAGCGAAAGAGCGCTGTTGATGGGATGGCTCTGGATGAGCAAGTTGATCGCTCCTCCCAGGCAGAATCCGGCAAATACGAGAAACAAAATCAGGTGCATCGTTTCGTCACCTACGGGCAAGCCCGATTGTAACTTAGCGATAAGCCAGCCAAAGGCTTGTCGCCACAATGTTCAGAATGGCCAGCGGCATCAGCCAGCGCCATCCATAGTTCATCAACTGGTCATAGCGGAAGCGCGGCAGAGTTCCGCGCACCCACACATACAGAAACAGAAAGCTGAAGACCTTTAGCACGAACCAGAAGAGAGGAAAGAGCGCGCGGACCAGAATGTTGTTCGAGGTGCCGAAGAGGTTGCCAAATGGATTTGTCCATCCGCCCAAAAACAGGAGCGTGGCCACGCAGCCCACCGTAATCATATTGCCGTACTCGGCCATGAAGAACATGGCGAACTTCATTGAACTGTACTCGGTGTGATAGCCGCCGGTCAGCTCGCTTTCAGCCTCCGGCAAATCGAACGGTGAGCGATTGGTTTCAGCGTAGGCGGCCATAAGGTAAATGAAAAAAGCCACGAACTGCATTCCGCCGAAAAGATTCCAGCTCAGCATGCCGTTGGTTGCCTGCTGCTCGACAATCACTCTCAGGTTGAGCGAGCCGGCGCGCAAGACCACGCCTACCAGCGAGAGACCCAGAGCCAGCTCGTAGCTGACCAACTGCGCCGAAGAGCGCAGTGCGCCCAGCAGCGAATACTTGTTGTTCGACGACCATCCGGCTAGGGCAATGCCGTAAACGCCGATGGAGGTGACGCCCAGGATGACCAGCAGGCCAACGTTCACGTTTGCGATTTCAAAGAGATCCAGAGGGCCCGGCCCAATGTTGGGCGCGCCGAAGGGAACCACGCCGATAGAGATCAGCGCGCAACCCAATGCGAGGATGGGAGCGAGCAGATAAAGTGGCCGGTAGACGCCGGTGGGGATGATGTCCTCTTTGAGAAAGGATTTTGCCCCGTCAACCAGCGGCTGCAAGAGCCCGAAAGGGCCCACGCGGCTGGGCCCCCAGCGGTTCTGAATGCGGCCCACCAGCTTGCGCTCCAGCAGCACGGTATAGGCGACGCCCAAGAGCATCACCACCGTCACCACCGCAACCTTGAGCAGGCTCCACAGAAAAAACTGCAAAATCGTCACTGGTCTTCAGCCTCTTCTTTTCACAAAACCTTCAGACCGCTATATCGCGCCTGATATTGCTCCAATTCCGTGAGCGCCGTGCTGTGCTGCCCCAGCGTTCCGGAGACAAATAATCCGTCGCGGACGGGCGTGATCAAACCTCGCCCGGTTAATGCCGCAACCGGCACAAAGCCCGGCTCGGTTTGCACATCGTTGCCGCCCAACAGATTCATGCGGTCAACAACGTAGCCGGGAACCAGACGGGCGATTTCGTCGAACACCGCGAGCGGATCGAAGGGGCTCAGCTTGGGTTCCAGACCGTTGGCCACCAACCAGACTGCATGACGGTCGGCTTCGCCGGCTTGCGCGCCGCGCGACTGGCCCAGATCAGCCGTCGTGCCGCTCTTGCCGAAGGGTACAAGCGTCTTCACATCGACGCCCATCGCTCCGGCTAGCCGCACAAGAATCTCGAAATCGGGTTTGACGCCCGCACGGTCGGCAGCCTTCCTGGCCAGTTGCACGTCGCCAAATGTGTTGGTCACCGTGCCGGCCTTTTCATAAAGGCTCGCAGCCGGGAAGACCACATCGGCCAGCGCCGCCGTCTGCGTGAGAAAAATGTCCGCGACGATGACGAAGGTATTCTGCAATGCGGCCGGGCTCACGCCGAGTTTTGCGACCGGGTCAGCGCCCACCACCAGCAACGCGCCCAACTCACCTTTGCCCGCCGCATCGAAGATTTCCGGCAATGTCTTGCCGGGGGTTGCGGGCAGGCCCGGATACTCGGCAAAAGCGCCGGGCGCCGTGATCGGCACATAGCCCGGAAGCAGGTCCGGCGACAGCCCCATGTCCGCCGCGCCACGCGAGTTCGAGTAGCCGCCGAGGAAGGCAAAGCGCACATTACCGCGCTTCAATCCCCAGGCCACAAGGTCTGTTACCTGCGCGCCGCTGTACTCGGGGCCGAAGACCACCAGCAACGACTCCTCCGCAAGCACAGCCTTGCGGAAGGCTGCGTTCTTGACGACCGCATCGCTGCCGGACAGGTATGCGGCGAGGGCAGGATAGCCGTCAGCGGGCAGTCGCAGCGTTGCCTTGGCCTGGCGCTCCAGCTTGATAGGATTTGCATTGGCTACGAAAAGCTTGCCGCGATTGAGCCGGACATTGGTGCGCAGATTCCAGGCCAGCAACGGGTGTTCTTCGGTCGGATTGCCGCCGATGAGCAGGATTGCAGGAGCGGTAGCTGTATCGCGCAGGCAGGCTGCCTTGTCCTTGTGTCCGGCGAGTGCCCGCGCAAAGGCCGCATAATCGGCGGTTCGCTCGTGGTCGATGTTGTTGGTCCGCAGCACGGTCCGCGCAAACTTCTGCAGAAGGTAGTTCTCTTCGTTGGTGCTCTGGTTGGAGCCGATGACGCCGATTGCCGCGCCGCTCTTGCTGTCACGGGTCTCCTTGAGTTTGCCGGCGGCCAACCGCAGCGCGTGTTCCCAGGTAGTCTCCGCGAGCTTGCCCTGGTTGTCGCGCACCAGCGGCCGGGTGAGGCGATCCGGGCTTTCCACAAAGTCGAAGCCGAAGCGGCCCTTGGCGCAGAGAAAGTCGCCGTTGATGCCGCTCTTGTCGCGGTTGTCTGCGCGCACGATTTCAGAGCCGTCATTGCTTTGCCGCACGCCCAGGGTCACCTTGCAGCCATCGGCGCAATGTGTGCAAACGGTGGCGACGTGGTTCATCTCCCAGGGGCGAGTCTTATAGCGATACGAGCCGCTGGTCAGCGCGCCAACTGGGCAGATATCAATGCACATCCCGCACTGTTCGCAGTCGAGATGATCGCGGCC
>PLOI01000024.1:0-2521 GCA_003142015.1 Acidobacteriaceae bacterium
CGGCGGGTCATGCGGTCAAGGAGCGTGTCCAGCATGGGACCGGAGACTTTGCCTATCGCGATAACGAAAATCCTCTTGTAGTCGGAGAGATTGATGGAGGCCGGTCCGCTGCCGTCGGGGATCAGGCGATGCAACGTATTGCCCTCAAAGCGGATGCGGCGGTCAAAGGCTGTGGCGATGTTGCAAGCCCCGATGGCGCCGGTGAAGATTTCATTGGCCGTGGCGTGCAGAGAATCAAGGGTAGAGTCGGTGGCCAGGCTCATTGCAATTGCTCCTTCAGCCAACCTGCGAGCGACGACTGCATAGGCTCGAGTTGGCCGGTAAAGAAATGATCGGCGTGAGGCAGAAGCACCAACTTTTTGGGTTCGGCGGCGATGGCGGCCACTTGTTCTAATTGCGCCGCTGGCGCGTACTGGTCATTCGCTCCGCTGAGGAAGAGTTTGGGAATTGTGCAACTTTGCAGATGCGGATAATGGTAAATAGTGCCGTCTGATTGAGTGGGCAGGCCCAGAATGGCCAGAGCGCGCAGGTTCTGGGGACTCCGAGAAGGCGAACAACAGGCGCTTAGCGCCATCATCGCGCCAAAACTGAACCCCACCACCACCAGCGGACGGCGGTATTCGTTTTCAAGCCAGTCGAGCGCCGAGAGCACATCGCCTGCCTCGGCGTTGCCGTCGTGGACCCCGTGGCTCAATCCCGTACCGCGAAAGTTGAAGCGCAAAACCGGCCAGCCCAGCCCCCACTCCGGGTCGTTGAGGACCTTCATGGCGTGGTAAACCACCTTATTATTCATGGTCCCGCCGCCCAGCGGATGCGGATGGCAAACCAGCGCGGCAAACGGCGCATCGGGCGCGCCTTCATTCACCAGTGCCTCCAACCGTCCGGCCGGACCGCGCAGATTTACGCTGCGCAGAGCGGCTGGCGCAGGGCTGGTTCTGGGTTGGATGGGGGCGATTGTCGTGGTCATACCACTCACCATTCTACGCGCTCGGGGCTTGTCCGTCCCATTTCGAGCGAACGCTCCCTAGAGTTCAGACTGCACTGGCCGTCTAAGGCTCCAAGGGAGGCAATCCGGCATTTTTGAAGGCGCAAAAGACCGCGTACGGTATTCTGGCAGCACCATGACCGATCACCTGCGCACTGAATCTCCCGTCGAACCCATTGACCCTATCCGGTTGACTCGCCAACTGTGCGAAATCGAGTCCACTACATACCATGAAGGTCCGATGGGCGATTTCCTGGCAGATTTTCTCGCACGGCGCGGATGGGAGGTAGAAAAGACGCCTGTAGAGCAGCCATCTGAGAGCTTGTCCGCCGGCCCTCGCTGGAACGTCTATGCGGGCGTTGCCGGACAGACGCCCGATCTGGTCTTTTCCACGCACCTGGACACCGTGCCGCCTTACATCCCCTTCACAGAAGACGCTGAATTCCTTTATGGTCGCGGCGTCTGCGACGCCAAGGGCATTCTCGCCGCTCAGATAGCAGCCGCCGAGGCGCTGCGCGCGGCAGGATTTCGGGTTGGGCTGTTGTTTGTCAGCGGCGAGGAGCGCGACTCGGCCGGCGCTAAAGCCGCCAACGATTCGCCCAAGTGCAGCCGCTTCCTTATCAACGGCGAACCCACTGACAACTGCCTCGCCCTGGCCTCCAAGGGCGCCCTGCGCGCAGTCTTCAAGTCCACAGGCAAGATGGCCCACTCGGCCTATCCGGAACTGGGGGACAGCGCCATCCACAAGCTGGTCACGGTGCTGGGAAAACTGCTGGCCCTCCCCTTGCCCTTCGCTGAAGGCGTGGGCTCCAGTTCACTCAACATAGGCCAGATTCAGGGCGGCTACGCCCCCAACGTCATTGCTGACAAAGCCGAGGCCCAGGTGCTGGTTCGCCTGGTGGGTGACTCGGCGCCGGTGCGCGCCGCCCTGCTCGAAGCTGCCGCAGAACTGGCCGAAGTGGACTTCACCCTGGAAATTCCCTTCGTCCGCCTGCGCGCCGTCGAGGGCCTGCCTACCATGATCGCCAAGTTCACCACCGACATTCCCAAGCTCTCGAATTGGGGCGAGCCGCTTTTGCTTGGCCCAGGCTCAATCAACGTCGCCCACACGCCCTTTGAAAAGCTGGCGAAGAAGGAGCTGCTGGAAGCTGTTGAGTTGTACATCAAGGTGGCCAGGCATTTGCTTGGCTGAACCCGCAGCTAAACGCTTCAGACAGTTTTTTGCTTGCCGCTTGAAATCCGTGTGTGCGGAGCAGCCGTCTGAATAGCAAGATCGGCGACCGTCGCTGTGTTGAGCACATCTAGCATGGCCTCCTGCGCCTGCGACCAAATGGGGTGCGCCGGGCAGCTCGATTTCCGGCCGCACGAGGCTCCGGAGACCAGGCAAAGATTCAGAGCGATAGGGCCCTCAATGGCCTCCACCACCATGCGGATCGACGCCTTCCGGCCTGGAGGAAGAATCTCAAATCCGCCTGACTGGCCTCGCCGGGAAACGATGAATCCGGCGCGGCACAAAGCTTGCAAAACTTTGGAAAG
>PLOI01000024.1:2546-12846 GCA_003142015.1 Acidobacteriaceae bacterium
ACGGCAACCATCAGGGCGTGAAACTCGTTGAAGAGGCGCGCCTGGTTCTCAGGTGCGTCGGAGGCAAAAGCCTGACGGGTGAGGGTGGCCAGCGACTCGTAGCCTATGCGATTGCGGCCGGGCGTGGACGGCGAAAGATGATGCCGCTCACTGACACGGCGCAAGTACTCGTCGGCGACAGGAACAGGATGGCCGAGGGCGTAGAGCAGGATGGCGTCGGCGGTCTCTGGACCAACGCCGGGAAGGGTCAGAAGACGGGCGCGCAGGGTGTCTGTGGGCGTGGCGGGCAGGGTCGCAAGCGATCCGTCAAACTCCTCGTCCAGCAAGACCACAAACGCCTTCAGCGCGGGCGCCTTGCGGGTGTGAAAGCCGGAGGGTTGGATCAAGCGTTGCAGATCCTCGAGAGAGAGTGCGCGCAAACCATCCACGGTCAGGGCTCCGGCTCCACGCAGGTTGTCGAGCGAGCGCTCCACAGCCTTCCATGCGGTGTTCTGGGTGAGGTAAGCGCCGAGGATCACTTCAAAAGCCGTTTCAGCCGGCCACCAATGCTGGGGACCATACGCCTCGGCAAGCTGGTCGTGCATCCGGCGCAGGCGCTGGGCCACTGTGAGCTGGCGAAGGCCGTGCTGGCAGAGCGTTTCGGCGGTAGTGGGTCCGGTCGAGGTCACGGCTCGTCTCAGAATATAATCTGTGGCGCGAAGTTGCGGCTTGCCAAGAGCCGTAATACCTTGCATCGGTGAGCCGGATTGCGTATTTGTGCTCTCTTACCTGGGTCAGGGCAGCGGCATTTGCACGCGCATGGTGGCAATCTCAGCGTAGGTGGCGTCGGCCGCAACACGGCGGTTGGGGTAGAACCGCGGCTGGCCAAAGCGCACTCTGGCGGAGAAGCCGGCAACGCACATCACCTTCATCAGATGAGTCACAAACGGCTCATCGCCATACCAGCACAGCTCACTCTCCGGGGTGCCGTCCGCAATCACGTAGCGAAGCGCTGCGGCCGTCACCGGTGCTCCGGTAACCGCCGCCGGATCGAAGAACCGGGAGTGGAAACGCAGCAGCGAGCTGCCGTCGGTGGTAGTGCCCTCGGGGAAGAACAGGACCGGGACGGGCAAACTGAGCCGCTCGGCGATCATGGCGGAGACCTTCTCGGCGCTGGCTAGGCTGGAGCGGTCGATGAAAAGCGTTCCGCCGACGCGCGCCGCCTTGCCGAAGAAAGGCCAGCCGCCGATCTCCATCTTGGCGACAAAGAAGCAGGGCGTAGCCGCGCCGATGATGAGAATATCCAGGTAGCTGAGGTGATTGGCGACGAGCAGCCCATGGGTGGGCGGAGTCCCATCGACGCGGTAGCCGACGCCCACACCGGCCAGTATCCCACAGCAGGTCTGCTGGACCCACAGGGCGCGTTTCTCCAGGGTAAGAGGTCCGCGCAGCCGCAAAAACCAGAAACGGAGAATGCTTAGGGCGAGAGCCAATCCCAGCGCCACAGCGCGCCGGATCGCACGCAAGTTCACGTTGTCAGCGGAGCCAGGAAGCGATTGCGCGCCGAGGACGAGAGCAACTTCAGATCGAGCAGCGTAAGGAAATCGATGGTGCCAAATTCCCGGTCCCAGGCCGGCGGGCAGCAGACACGCGCCCCAATGGCCAGGTAGGTCCTCAGCAGCTTGGGAACACTCGCCTGAGTGACGGTCGTGGTCCGTTTCGATGGGTCTTGCTGGCAGGGCGATTGCTGTGCGTGTGCGCCCTCTTGCTCGCTGGGACAAGCGTAATCGGCGGTCGGTGCGGTCTCGAACTCCGGAGAAACCCTGTAGTGCTCAAGCTGGCGATACACCTGCCAGCCCTCAGCCGGGTCTTTCGAAGTCAATGATGAGCAGCCGATCAGGTAACGCAGCCCCATGCAGGAAGCATACTGTGCGATACCCCTCCATAACAAGGTCAGCACTTCTGGAGTTCGATGGTCGCGATCGATGGAGGCGCGGCCCAGCTCCAGTATGTCCGTCCGCAGCGGCTCATAGGGTGCAAATTCGAACTCCTGCTCGGAGTAGTAACCCAGGTTGCGGGCGGCGGTTGCGCCGGACTGCATCCGATAAGTGCCCACGACACGTCCGGTGAGCTTGTCCTCCACCAGCAGGTGCTCGCAGAAGAGGTCGAATTGGTCGGTATCCAATCCAGTCTGGTAGGAGCTTTGCAGCCCCTCGCCCAATTCAAGGTTGAAAACCTTGAAACGGAGCCGGCAAGCGGCCTCGCGATCTTCGACGTTCTCGGCCAGCCGCAGCCGGTAACCCCCAACCGCGGCATGAATGTGAGGCTTGGCCGAAGCAGGAGGCGGGGACAGAACATAAGAGGAAAATCCAAGTTCCACCAGAGGAGTGGAACCAACGGCCAGCTTCAGCGGAACCTTCTGCCCAAAGTGTGCGATCACGAGAGCAGTATCCGCCGGAATCTATGAAAGAACGGTCAAGCTCGCGCGAATACAGCGCAAATATATTTTCCCAGGTTGTAACTTGGCAGTAATATAAGAGGCTCTCCTGGCGGGAGAACCCCCTGAGCAACCGCAGTAACTCGGATTGTTAGAAGTCACCTTCANNTCTTCCTCGTTGACATAAAAATTGATGAAGCGGCGGATCTGCCCATCCTCGCCGCGCAGGTGCTTGCGCAGGGCCGGAAAACGACTCTCGATCTCGGTAATCAGCTCGGTCAGATTGGCCGCGCTGCTGGCTATCTCGCGTGTGTTATTGGTGTGCTTCTGAAAGGCATTCGGCAATAGGACTCTAACGGCCATTGGATTCTCCCGCCAGCACCAAATCCTGACTAAGTTTTGGGCCGCTTTCGTTGTGTTCTTCGACAAAGGCTTCAAAGTCGCCGATCCGGGGACGGATGGCCTGACTCCGGTCATACGCGCCGTTCAGGCAATCGGTTGTCTTCAGGCCGTTGCCGGTGATGCAGGTAACGGTCAGCTCATCGGGCTGAATGCGGCCATGGGCATAGAGCCGCGCGGTGACCGCGGTGGTCACGCCGCCGGCCGTCTCGGTAAAGATGCCCTCCGTCTCAGCTAGCTCCTGCATGGCCGAGACGATCTCCACATCCGACACATCCTCGGCCCATCCGCCCGTAGCGAGGATGGCGCGCGCTGCATACAGGCCGTCTGCCGGGTTGCCAATAGCCAGCGACCGAGCGATGGTGTTGGGCCGCTGCGGCTCAATCACGTCTGTTCCGTTCTTGACCGCCTTGGCGATGGGCGAGCAGCCGGTGGCCTGCGCGCCGAAGAAGCGCACCTGCTTGTCCTCGACCAGGCCGAGCGCGATCAGCTCGTTGAACGCCTTGCGAATCTTCGTAATCAGCGATCCGCCGGCCATGGGGCAAACAATATTGTCCGGCAGCCGCCAACCCAGTTGCTCGGCAATCTCAAAGCCCATCGTCTTCGAGCCTTCGGCGTAGTAGGGGCGCAGGTTCACATTCACAAAGCCCCAGTTATAGCGGTCAGCAATCTGCGACGAGAGGCGGTTGACATGGTCGTAGCTGCCCTCGACGCGCACCAGCGTAGCGCCATAGACCTGGGTATTGAGAATCTTGGCCGGCTCCAGATCAGCCGGGACGAGGATGAATGTCTTCAGACCCAACCGCGCGGCCTGCGAGGCCACGGCGTTGGCCAGATTGCCAGTGGACGAGCAGCCAACCGTGTCGAAGCCGAAGGCTTGCGCGTTGGCCAAAGCGACGGCCACGACGCGATCTTTGAAGCTGAGCGTGGGCAGGCAAACGGCGTCATTCTTGATGAAGAGATTGCTTGCGCCGATGTGCGCTCCCAGGCGGGGAGCCTTCATCAGCGGGGTTAACCCCACTGGAGTCTGCGGCTCGTAGCTGTCGGCCACGGGCAGCAGCGCGCGATAGCGCCACATATTCAGCGGTCCCTGCTGGATGGCTTCGCGGGTGAAGCGGGTGCGGGCGTACTCAAGGTCGAAGACCACCTCAAGCGGGGAAAAACACTCGTCACAGATGGAAAGCGGCTGAATCCCATAGGACTTGCCACATTCCCGGCATCGCAAATCATAAGCAGTCGTCACAGTTCCCTCGCTATGTGCGAGAGGGACTGCGGATACACGAGCGCGTGACCGGCTCAAAAAGAGCGAACGTGAAGTGACTCGAAAAATCGTACTGAGACGCCTCGGTCAAGAGTGCTAAGGCGCCCCCCGAATCTCATGTTCCCCGTTACCGGGCGAGAGTTGACACCATACTCCTGGTTTGCCCAGGCAGGTTGTCGTGGCGTCACAGGGCTCGTCCCTCAGCCACTCTGCATGAAATCCAGGCTTGCCCTTTGGGGGCAAACTGGAATGTTTAGTTTGTACCACAGGGGGAATCTGAAATCAAGCCGGAAAGCAGCAAGCGGCGTCCAGCAGCGTTCCAATGGTCATCCGCGGCATCCGAAGCGCAAAACTGCTCAACAAGATAGGATTGGCTCCGAATACATGGCAAATCACAAAAAGATGGCAGACACAGGATCGTGTCTGCCTGAGGAGGTGGAGCCGAGGTTCAGCGTCAATTCACCGGAAAGCAAAAAATCAGAAGGTGAACCGCGATCCAAACTGGAACTGGCGCGGCGAATTGCTGGTTGCCGAAATCTGGCCGAAGGGAGTGTTGTCATAGGGGTTGTTGGTGGTGTCGAGAGGATATGCCGAAACCACGCTCGGCGGCGCAAATTGCGCCTTGTTGGCGACGTTGAAGGCAGATACGTCAAAACGGAGATCCCGCTCCTTTCCCATGTGGAAGCTTTTGGAGAGGGTGAGATCCAAATCGTCGGCTCCCATGGTGCGGACATGGTCAAGATAGGCCGGCGCATTCCCGGCAACAAATGGGCTCTGATTGTCGGCGGGCACTGAAAAGCAGCTCGCTGTGAACCATTGCGCTGCCGTATGCGGCGCACCTTTGCTGGGATCGCAGGTCATATTGGGCCGCTGATTGAAGTAAGAGACCGGCGCGTTTACTACCGGCGAATTGATGGGAATGCCGCTGCTTAGATAGAAAACGGTGTTGGCCGTCCAGCCGCCCAGAATGATATTCATCGGGCCACTCAGATTGAGTGCCCTGCCCCTGCCCACGGGCAGATCGTAGGATGCCTGCCAGGTGAACTGGTACTTCACATCCTGCGGGCTGATGGAGTGCTCCAGATTCATGTTCTTCGCGTCCTGGGGCGCCCCACCATGAGAACCGACGAACCCCAGCGGAGGATTGCCGTCGTCCGTCATGATCTTGCCCCAGGTAAAGGAGGCCAGTGTGGTGAAGTGCTTGGTCATGCGCTTCTGCACCTTGGTCTGCAGAGAGCTGTATTCGGAATCGCCGCCCGGATAGCCATGTACATTGACACCATTGCCCGAGCCATAGCCGCCGTTGCCGAATTGCGGGTACTGCTGCAAGCTCACCCACAGCGGGACTTGGGACTGACCGTAGTTGGCATTGGTGGCCGGCTGGATATTCGCCCACGTATTGCTCACCATTTGGCAGTTCGGATTCGAGGTGTCAACGCACAATGCGTAGTTGTTCGACGCGATGACGCTCAAGGGAAGCTGGTTCAGATCAAGACTTCCCAGCGGAAGAAAGAGGCCCCTGCTGCCCACATATCCGGCGCTGAGAACGACGGCGTGCGGAAATTCGTACTCGACGCCGAAGTTGAAGTTATAGGTTTCCTGCGTGCGCTGCGAGTGCAGCATCGTGTTCAGCGTTGTGCCCAGGTTGTTCCCCAGCCCTGCCGGCGAACTGATGAGCGGAACAACACCCGTTGGGAACGGATCGGTCAACGAGTAGATGCCCGTCATGCTCGGCGCTGGACTCCCTTCTGCCGCGCCTACACATTGGTTGGTGCCGTTGTACACCGTATTGCCATCGGCGTTGTAGCAGGTGGCGTTCCAGTTGGTCACCGAAGAGAATCCATCACTGTCCAGACTGGCGCTGCCGACCATCTGCGCACTCGGACCAAAGTAGAAACCACCGCCGCCGCGCACGACCAAATGGTTCGCCGGTTGCCACGAGACACCGAGGCGCGGGCCGAAATTTGTCAGGTTGGTAGTAAACGGAGAGCGGTTGCCGCTGGTAACGTAGGCTTCGGCCCCGGTAAAGGCTACGCCGCTGACGGTATCCGTAGCATTCGGATCAAAGTACTCCAGGCGGTTATGGCGTTCCGTCTTACCGCCAAAGATGTCCCAGCGAAGCCCTGCGGTAATGGTGAGAGCGTGGTTGGCATGGTACGTGTCTTCAACGAAGGCCGCGTAATAGGGGCTGGCTTCCGCGACGAAGAGATCCTTGGTAAAGTTATACGACTCACTGCCTGGCGCTGTTCCCATTCCTACAAGGAACGAAGCGAAGTCACTGCCGCCACCGCCATTGGCCGTAGATTGGTCGGTAGCGGAGACGTTGAAAGCGTACGCGCCAGAAGGCGCGGGCGGCTGGCCTACATTCAAGAACCTCTTCATATACTCGCCGCCGGCGCTGATCTCGTGCTTGCCCCAACTCTTGGTAAGGGTAGCGATCACGTCGTGGTTCTCGCTGGCATAGATGAACGTGTTGTAGTTTGCCGTGCCGCCGATGCCGCCTCCCACGTCGCCGAAATTCACGTAGGGAAGGGTCTTGTAGACTTCATCCGCGGCAGTAGGCGTGGTAAATCCGAGAGTGGCAAGATTGTCAATTGCGGCCTGGCCTGGATCGCCACCCTGATTCTCGTAATGGCGCGTGAAGGAGTACCGCAACTGCAACACCGTGGTGGGGCTGATGGTGTAGTCGTCCCCAATAATGAAATTGCGGCCGTTGGTAATGTTTTGCGCGTAGTCCAGATCCCATGGGTTATTGAAAGCGTTGACGCCCGAAGTGAACAGCCGGTCGAAGGAGAAGCGCGCAAAGAGGCGCTGCTTTTCGCTCGCGTAATAGTCCATGCGAACGTCGAACTTCTGCGCGGTTGTGGGGTCCAGGCCCGGAAGATAAAGGTTGTATCCGGACGCTCCTCCGTCCGTGGCAGCATCGCACGTCGAAGCGTTGGGATAATTGCACTTGGGAAACTCGGAGAGAAACTTCAACGCGATGGGATTCGGGTTGGCAATCTTGTTGCCGGCAAACGGCTGCCGCGTCCCGTCTGGATTATCGAGCTGGGTCGGGTCATAGATCGTAAAGTTGTCGGCCGAAAAGTCGCCGGTCCGTTCCGCGGTGGTGGGAACGGTAAAGGTGTTTGAACCGTCAAAGGCTTGCTGCTGTGTGGCTTCATAATCGCCAAAGAAGAAGAGCTTCTTGTGCAGAATGGGGCCGCTGATCGAGCCGCCTTCCTGGTAGCGGTGAAAGGCGGGCGACTGGTTGGACTCGCTGTTCAACAATTGGCTTTGCTTATTGAAGTATTCGTTCGCGGCCAGGACATTGGGCCGAAGAACCACGAACGCGTCCCCATGGAACTGATTGCCGCCGGACTTGCTGACCAAGCTGATGACGCCCGCGCCGCCGCTCTGATAGGAGGCCGGAGTGTTCTGGGTTTCGACGCGGTACTCATCCACGCCATCCTCTGGAATCTGAAGCGCCGGGATGATGGCTGCGGCATTATTCTCGGCAATCCCCAGCGGGCTGCCGTCGAGCATGTAGTACACCGAACCAAGAATCGCGCCATTGATAGTGTACGACGAGACATCGACTCCCGGACGCCCGCTCGAAATGTTGATGATGGCATTCGAACTGGAAGAGTTGGGCGAGCCATTGGCCGGGGTCACGCCAGCGCTCAGTTGCACCAGATCAAAGACATTGCGTGTGAGCAGCGGGACGCGGTCGATGGTCTCCGCCGAGATGAGCTGGCCGACAGTGGAGTTGCTCGCCTCCACCAGGGACGTGGATTCCGTCACCGTAACCACTTCGTTCACGCTGCCAACGCGGAGCGTGATGTTGACGGTACTGACCTGATCCACAGTCACATTCACGTTGTCCTGGGCAACGCTTTCAAAGCCCTTCAAGCTGGCCGTCACTTCATAGACGCCGGGATTAAGCGACACAAAGCTGTAGAGGCCCGCTGTGGTTGTAACGGTATGCAGCGCAACCCCCGTTGCGTGGTTGAGTAAGGTGATCTTGGCGCCTGGAACGATGGCTCCGGTTGGGTCGGAGACCAGGCCGCTGATACTGCCCCTGCCGGCCTGGGCGAGTGCGGCAGTAGCCGCGCAAAGAAAGACAACGCATACAAAGAGGAAGCTGCCCATCGTTGTGGCGCTGGCTTTCCTGTTTTTCATGGAAAATTTCATGGACAGCCTCCAAAGAATCGTTGATATTCAAACGTTTGAATATCCGAGAGAAATGTAAGACATGCTCTCCCTACTGTCAAGCAAAAAATTCGCGCTCCGCAAATTATTTCTTTGCTCTGCTGCATTTCCTGTCCAATATACGCGCCTGTAACAATGGGCCGGATGCAGCCGATTCGGTGTAGCCTCGATAGCGTGGTAGATATCTTGCAATCAACAAGATGCACCCTGCATATCCTTCCGGCAGGCGGGCTCTTGAACCGGGCCCCAGAACCGATGGCGGAGATTCTGTCGTCGTCGCTAAAAATGCTGGAGGCAAAACGCGGACTCCGGCCGCTGTGGCAGAATAACGCTGAGCCGCCGGACCCTGAGCAGTGACAGGGCGGCAGCTACGCAAGGGGGGGAAGTGGTCCAGCGAAAATCCGGACATGTCACGTTGCTCGATGTTGCCCGCGCCTGTGGGTTCTCTGTGTCCACCGTATCGATTGTGCTCAGCGAGGCACCGCTTTCGCAGAACGTGGCAGCCGCCACGCGCCAGCAGGTCCGGGCCATGGCACAGCAGCTTGGATACCACCCCGACGCCTTCGCCCGTTCCCTGCGCCGCCGCCGCTCGCAGACCATCGGTGTATTAGCCTACGATCTTTCTGACCCGTACTGCATCCCAATCGTGCGCGGGATTCAGGCGGGTTTGCAGCCGGCCAGCTATCTTCCCCTCGTGATGGACGCGCAGACCCAACGCGGGCTCTTCGACAACTACCTGCAGATGATCCTGGAGAGGCGAGCCGAGGGTGTGATCGTGATCGCAAGTTGGGTATTCGACGAAACCAACTTGCTGAGCGACATCGAAAAGAACAATGTACCGATCGTGATAGTGAGCCGCGATTTAACCAAGCGTGGGGTCAGTTCCCTGCTGGTGGACAACGAAGCGGGAGGCATATTGGCGATGCGCCACCTGGTCGAACTGGGCCATCGCCGGATCGCGGTCATCCGCGGTCCGGAAGAACTTTTCGACAGCGCGCCGCGCTGGGCAGGGGTGCAGCAGGCCGCTGCCAAGGCCGGCATCAAGTTGGATAAAGAACTGGTGCTTCAACTGCCCAGTCTCGTAGACCCAGCCTCGGGATTTGAGGGAGGGCTGGACTGCGCGCGGCGAATGTTGGCCTCGGGTAAACCCTTCACGGCAGTCCTCGCCTTCGACGATCTGACCGCCCTGGGCGTGGTGCGTGGTCTCACCGAAGCCGGTCTGCGTGTACCGGAGGATTGTTCGGTGCTGGGCTTTGACGATGTGCTGCCAGCCGCTGTCGCGACTCCCGGCATCACCACCATCCGCCAGCCGCTGAAGGAGATGGGACTGCTGGCGGCCGAATGGATGCTCGAGGCATTGGAGGAACGGGAGCACGGAACTCCTCAAAAACCAAAATTGCACAAAGCGCAGCCGGAGTTGGTTCGGCGGATGTCGACTGCCCGCGCGGCGAAAGAGCGAAGAAAAGACGGGAAAGCGCGGAAGAACACTTGACAAAGCAGAGCAAGATAGAGAATATTTGCACTATTCAAACGATTGAAACGCAGGAAATCGACTACGCGTTTCAATTGGCACGTTTTCTGTTTTGCTCTACGTTTTCTGTTTTGCTCTAAGGAGTTCCGGTGGTCATACAAAAGTTGCTTGCGCCTCTTTTCCTGCTGTCGCTTGCCTTGCCTGCTGTGCTCCAGGCTGAAACCGTAACTCCGCTTCGCGACGGATGGCATCTACAGTCGGCCTGCTCGCTCCAGGCTCAGGGCGAATCGATTGCTTCGGAAGGATTTGCCACCGAGGATTGGTTGAAGACTGCTGTCCCCAGTACTGTGCTGGCCGCGCAAGTCGCCGATGGAAAATTTCCCGACCCCTACTTCGGAATGAATCTGCGCCAGATCCCCGGCACAAGCTATCCCGTCGGCCATATCTTTTCCAACCTGCCCATGCCGCAGGACAGCCCATACCGCTGTGGCTGGTGGTACCGCAATGAGTTCTCCGCGCCGGCCACATCGCAAAAAGAGGAGCGATTCTGGCTGCACTTCGC
>PLOI01000063.1:0-596 GCA_003142015.1 Acidobacteriaceae bacterium
TACGATAGCAAGGGCGAATACCTGTTTGGCGATCAGATGCTGGCCGCACCAATAACCGCGCCTGCCGACAAGGTCAGCGGCCTGGCCACAGAAAAAGTTTGGCTGCCCACCGGCGAGTGGATCGAGTGGCCCACAGGCAAGCACTTCACAGGGCCAGCCGCCATCGAACGCAGTTTCTCCATCGAACAGANNGGCGAAAAGCCGGTGGACCCGCTGATCGTGAACGTTTGGCCGCTCACGCCGGGAACCACATCGAGCTACTCGGTTTATGAGGATTCAGGCGTCGCGGTCGAGTACCAGCGCGGCGTCTTTGCGCGCACTCCCATCAAGGCAGCGCAAACCGGCGACAAATTGCGCGTGGAGATTGGCCCCGTCGAGCACGGTTATCCGGGAATGCCGCAGAGGCGCGGATATGAGCTGCGGCTGCCTGCGGACTGGCCGCCGGCTTCGGTCACAGTCAACGGCGTTGTGGTGAAGCAGGCCGGTCCGCTGGGCAAGGGCGGATGGTCCTTCGAGGGCAACACGCTGACCACGGTGATTCCCGTCCCGAGCTTCAGCGTAGCGAGCAAGGTGACCATCGAAGTCCGACGCGCCGA
>PLOI01000063.1:707-75867 GCA_003142015.1 Acidobacteriaceae bacterium
CCGGCTCGACGCTGTGACGAGGGCGGAACGGCTGGCGACGGAAGCGGGCAAGTAAGCTCCGCGACAGACCAGAATGCATCTACGGGCGCGGCGCTTGAGTTTGATTGCTCCGCGCCGCATTCTTCTGGCCCGCGCTCAGAATGTTAGCCAGCAACCGGTAAGCTCCGGGCACTAACTCGGGAAGCTGACGATAGAGCGCGTAGGCGACATAGATATAAGTTCCTTTGCCGAGATGCGCCACCAGCAGACCGCCGCGCTGCGGGTCCTGGCCAGGGTCGGCTGTCTCGGTCAGCGCCGTGTAACTAGCATCCCAGCTATCCAGAAAAGAGTGGCCGCGCTCTTCAACCCAGCCGCCGAAATCCGCATCGGTGATGGCGTTCGGCCAGTTAAGCAGCGGATGGGCCGGGTTCAACAGTTTCACCTGCGCTCGCTCGTCCATCACACGCTCCGGCATGCGTCCCATCGACAACGGAAACGGAGCAGGGAAGTTGCCGCTCTGGTACTGGACAATCAGCGTTCCGCCTCGGCGGACAAACTCAACCAGCCTCGATTGCGCCGCAGTTAGCTCAGGGCGCGCGGAGTAAGCGCGGATGCCAATGACAATCACGTTCCACGCCGAAAGGTCGCTCGAAGTCAGCTCGGAAGCGGTGAGCAGATGCGGCACAACTCCCAGTCCTTCGATGGCCTCGGGAACCAGATCGCCCGTGCCCATCACGTAGCCTATGCGCAGTCCCGGCGCCAGCTTCACATCCACCTTGCGGGTCTTCAACTGAGCGGGCTTGTACTGGTTATAGGGCCGCAATCCGGCGTAACCCACGCTCTGCCAGCCGGTGCGGTAAAAATGTCCATCCCAGTGCGCCACGGCCTGGATCGCGTATGCCGCTTCTTGCGTGGCGGCGGGAGTAACAGAAAACTGAATTGGTTCGGTGTCGCCTGCAAACGCCAGATGAAAGCTCGCCTCTGCCGGTACCGCGCGCCATCCGGCGGGCAACTCCAGCGAGACTGTACCCTCAGCCGCGGCCTGCGCGTGTACCGTGACCCGCACCGGCAGTGCCGACCCGTCGAGTGGCAGAATGCGCGCCTCGGGTTCCATGCGCACGCCGATCAACGGCGTCACCACCAGCGGCTCGTAGAATCCCCCCTGCCCTTGAACGCGTTGCAGCGTTTGTACTGTCTGGCTCAAATGAATCGGCAAGCCGTCGAAGGTGAACTCCGCCCACGCCGCCAGCGGATAAGGCGCAAACGAGCGCAATCGCCACTCCGGTCGCGATACATCGTAATACGGTTGCTCGATGGAAGGCCGCGTGAAGTATGGCTGAGTCGGCTCCGCATTTTCCGCAGCGCGCACGCGAAAGATCGAGTCGGCGACCGAAGATTCCGGGCCGAAGTCTCCCTTTACAACGTCCGTCTTCCATGGATCGCCGCTCGCGCTCTCCAGCCACATGCGATTGAGCGCTGTTTCAGCCGTGGCTTGCGCGGCATGCACGTGAACCTTGAACTCTTCGCCCGGAGTCACGCTGCGTGGCATCTCGTCAGCCGAACCTCCGCGGAATGAGCCGCCGCTCTGCGCGCTGTCGGCCTTCGTTGTAAAAGCGACAAGGTCAAGGCCGAGCAAATCCTTAAGCGCGGTCTGAATCTCGTCAATCTTCGTGTCCAATTCAAACAGCAAACCAGCCTTGGCTTCCGCATCAAGAGTGCTGGCAGCTACTTGTTTGCGCAGCTCCAGAGTCTGGCGATAAATCGGCGCAACTTGATGCGCCACCGCTGCGCTTGTCTTGCCCTGCCGCGCGGTCTCGAACTGCTTGAGGCTCAGGTCCAACTGGTGCAAGCCAGTAGAGAGCCACGCGGGCGGATTGTCCTTTGCCAGACGGGCGAGCCCCGCAACGCTCGTGTCGATGTTGACCTTGCGGTTGTGAAACAGATCTTCGTTCCGCGAAGCTGTTCCCGGCGCACCTGCTGCTTCCGTCGTCACAGCCCACAAGTGATAGCTCGTGGTCGATGGGCCGCTCAGCGCGGGATTCGCGCCGCCATTCTGCGTCTTCTGCTCGCCCCATCCCTCACGCGCAATCTGCATATAGCTGCGCCCCAGCACAGGGTCAAGTTTGCCCACCTGCATCGTAACGTCAGCCGAAGGCGCGGACGCGCTCCACTCGCCGGTCACATAATTCCTGAACCGCGCCGGAGCCCATTTGCCCGTCGCGTAGTCAAACATCTTTCCGTCTTTGATGGGCGCAAACGGAACCATCGAGTAAACAGCCAAAGGATGCCAGGGCTGCAATCCGTCTTTCAATTGCTCGGGAAAAATCTTGGGATCGCCGGCCGCTTTGAAAACCTCCTGCGCAATCTCGCCGGAGACTTGATGTTGGCCGTGGCCGTCGGTGATGCCGCCAACAAAAGTAGAAACGATCACCTGTGGCCGTTCACGCCTGACAGCCAGCACAGCATCGTAGAGTACGCGTTCATGTCCCCAGCGCTCGAACGATTGCTCCTGAGTTTTGGAAAATCCGAAGTCCACCTCAGTGCCCCAGAGCTGTATTACACCGTAATATTCGTCAGCCTTCAACAGCTCATTAGTGCGAATGATTCCCAGCGCATCGTAGGCGTCGGCCGACATGGCGTTCTGCCCGCCTTCGCCGCGATTCAGCGTCAGCAGCGTGGCGCGCGCGCCCAACCCGCGACTCAGATAAGTCAGCAGCGCGCCGTCTTCATCGTCCGGATGCGCCACAATCATCATCACGCTGGCCGTGGTTCCCAGCCGCCGCAACGATTGTTCCAGAGCCGCAGCGCCGCGATCCTCAGGCAAGGGCAGCGCAATCTCGCTCGGCTCGGCCAAAGGAATTGCCGCATAAGCGCCTTCTATCCGCGCCGATTGCTGCGTCTTCTCTTGCGCCGCCACGCGATGCATCCCAGTCAGCATCAGCCCTGCAAGGACGGCGCCCGTCACTGCTCTTTGAACTCTCTCGAATCGAATCATATCTCCCGTCAGTGTACAATCCGGGGAGCGCATCAGCCCCATGAATTTGCCCAACTCCAACCCCGCCAGCACCCTCCAGCGCCGCATAGGCCTGCGTTCGGCTGTTGCCTTCAACATGCTTGAGATGATCGGCGTCGGCCCGTTCATCACGCTGCCGCTGGTGATTGCCGCCGCGGGTTACCGTCTCTCGGTGTGGGCATGGGTGCTGGGCGCGGCCATCGCTGTGGCCGACGGCCTGGTCTGGGCTGAACTGGGCGCGGCCTTCCCGCGTGCCGGAGGCTCTTACGCTTTTCTGCGCGAAATCTACGGCCCCGAGCGCGCCGGCAACTGGCTCAGCTTTCTCTATGTCTGGCAGGTGAGCTTCACCGCGCCGCTGTCCATCGCATCCGGCTGCATCGGCCTTTCGAGCTTTCTCGCCTGGTTCTGGCCAGGGCTCGACGCCTCCCCCGTCGCCGCTTGGCCGGCCTTGCACTACACCAACTTCGCCGCGGCCTCTGCCTGCCTGCTGGTCACCGCGCTGCTCTATCGCAATCTCTCGTCCATCACGCGCCTCGCATGGGTGCTCTTTGCCGGGGTTCTCGCGGCTATTGCCGGAGTCATTGTCTCCGGTTTTTACCACGCCGCGGCCACCGGCGGCTGGCAGATGCCGGCATCAGGCGCGCTGTCAATCCCCGCGGCGCTCGGCGGCCTTGCGCAGGCTACGCTGCTCACCACTTATTGCTACTGGGGCTACTACAACATCTGCTTTTTGGGCGGCGAAGTGCGGCGGCCCGAGCGGACCATTCCGCGTGCCATTCTGCTCTCGGTGCTCTTCGTCTCGGCGTTTTACGTGGCCATGAACCTGGCCGCGCTGCCTGCGATACGCGATTTTGGGCGCGACGCCGCTTCGCACGGTGCCGCAGGCGCCTCTGTCCGCCTTCAACTGGTAGCCGACATCGCCGCTTCCGCTTTTGGCAGCCTGGCCGGTCGCCTGATGGCCGCGCTCATCGTTTGGACAGCGTTCGCCTCGGTCTTCTCGCTGCTGCTCGGCTACTCCCGCGTGCCGTACGCGGCCGCCCGCGACGGAAACTATTTCCGTTTCCTCGCCGCCGTCCATCCGCGCTACAACATTCCTCACCGCTCCCTTGTCGCTTTGGGACTGGTCGCAATGGCCTTCTGTTTCTTTTCGCTGGTGCAGGTCATTACGATGCTGGTGATTACGCGCATCCTGTTGCAATTCCTGCCGCAGCAAGTGGGAGTGATGCTGCTTCGCATCCAACGGCCTGAGCTCGTGCGGCCCTTCCGCATTCCGCTTTATCCGTTGCCGCCGCTCATCGCTCTTGCGGGATTCGTCTTCATGCTGGTCAACCGCGGCCACGCCCTGGTTGAATTGGCCGTAGCCGCCGCAATTGCCGTCTCCGGCACGCTGATCTACCTCATCCGCGCCCGCCGTCTCGGCCAATGGCCGTTTGCTCTAAGCAAATAAGCGCACATATTCGGTATCCCTCGGCCGTCCGAGATTTTGCCAAATTATTTTTG
Organism: Acidobacteriaceae bacterium; assembly: GCA_003142015.1. Classification (GTDB taxonomy): domain Bacteria; phylum Acidobacteriota; class Terriglobia; order Terriglobales; family Acidobacteriaceae; genus Telmatobacter. The sequence continues at coordinate 5,200 of PLOI01000063.1, forward strand.
GAGAGGAAGTTCGCCTTCGTACGACCCAAAATGCACGAACCTCTCGCCGCCAAGCTTCGGCCACTTAATCGTCGTCAAATACTTATCGTTCGTCACGCTATAGGCAAACAGGAGAAGCCCGGTATTTCTAGCGCGATCCAAGTCAAGTTTTATTGGCCGGAAGTCGCCCGCAGCAATTATGTTGTCATCGAGCCTGCTCTCAACGGTGGATTCCGGAATTGATTCTCCGTAGGCCCATTGTGCCATCAAAGCCGGACCTTGTCCGCAGTTGTAGATGCTGAAGCCTCCATCGCGTTCGTTCCGAAGCGCCAGAACCGGACATCCCGAGAAAAAGCCTGCCTCTAAGCTCACCAATTGGGCCTTGACTCCCCCAAGTGCGACGTTGGCTCCTTGAAGTGCGACCTTGGTTCCTTGAACCGCGACCTTTAGGTAAAAAATGTTAAACACCACGAGGACCACGACCGACAGAGCACTGATGATTGAAGCGACCCCAGTCCACCCGGTCCCGCTGAGGCCAAGAAAGGTATCCGGAGTTTGCATAGTTGCCCAATCCTCCGGTGCGATTCTAAATGATGGGCATATGATCTGAGCTGGTCGCTGAGCGCTCATTTTCTCGAACGCGAAGTTATGGGCGTATCACCGCCCACTCGGCTCCATCGGTGGGAAACCGCGAATCTCTCAAACAAATCTTGTAACGTCCATCCCCTTCATCGTGTCTAATGATTGTGTTCAGCACTTCCCCGTGCGAGGTCACTCGATGCTCATCGGCAAACCGCCCGACATTCCCTCTTCCGAGATCACTCTCCGAGCCGAATACGACCGCTACATGAATCGCCGCCGCTTCCTCCGCACAGCCGCTTCCACTGCCGTGGCTGCACTGGGCGTCGAGCGGCTGGCCGAGGTGGTTTCGCCGCGCATTACCGCGCACGCCGGCACAAAACTTCAGACCGTGAAGAGCCCGCTCACCACCACCGGCGAGCAACTCACCAGCTTCGAGGACATCACTCACTACAACAACTTCTACGAATTTGGAGTAGAGAAGGACCAGCCCGCGAAGAACGCCGGGGGCCTGCCCACCCGCCCATGGACCGTGCGCATCGACGGCAAGGTGAAGCAGCCGAAGACCTTCGATATCGACACGCTGCTCAAGCTGCGCCCGCTCGAAGATCGTGTCTATCGCCATCGCTGCGTCGAGGCCTGGAGCATGGTCATTCCCTGGGTCGGCTACTCGCTCTCGGAGTTCATCAACCAATGTGACCCGCTTCCCAGCGCAAAATACGTTCAGTTCCTTTCCTACTACGACCGGCACGTGGAGAAGTGGACTGGCGAGTCGACCATCTCCTGGCCCTACTCCGAGGGGCTGCGCATGGACGAGGCCATGAACCCGCTCACGCTGCTGACTTTTGGATTGTATGGCGAGGTGCTGCCCAATCAGGATGGCGCGCCGGTGCGCATCGTCGTGCCGTGGAAGTACGGCTTCAAATCAGCCAAATCAATTGTCGCCGTGCGCTTCCTCGATAAGCAGCCGCCCACCACCTGGAACGATCAAGGGCCGAGCGAATACGGCTTCTACTCGAACGTCAATCCCAGCGTGGACCATCCGCGCTGGAGCCAGAAGACCGAACGCCGCATTGGCCAGCCCTTCTATGCCCAGCGCCGCACCACCTTGATGTTCAACGGCTACGGCGACCAGGTAGCCTCGATGTATAACGGGATGGATCTGCGGAGAAACTTCTGAGAACTTGCTGAAAAACTCCAGTTTTGTGTCAGGGCACGACTTCAGTCGTGCCGTAAAGGTTGCAAAATGAATGCGGGCTTTAGAGTTTATCCGCAAATTCGTAGCGCCGACCTCCTGGTCGGCTGTCCTGTGGGTCTCCAGACCCACAGGTGACGTCTGGCAGCGTGGACGCTGCCAGCACAGCCGATCTGGAGACCGGCGCTACATTCCTTTCTCAATTTAGGGATAGGTTCTTAGCCGCTGAGGGAATGCTTTCTGTTCCTAGCAACATTTCCAACAAGCTCCCAAAACAGGGAGTAAAGTCAGTTTGACGGGGTATAACCCCACCTTTGAAGGTAAACGGCATTTTGAAGCAAAAAAACTTCAGTTTGACGGGGTATAGCGCCAGTTTTGAGAGGTGAAGCGCCAATTTTGAATGGTAAATCGCCAGTGTTGATGGGTAAACCGCCAGTTCGAAGGCAAAAACGTCAGCGTGAAGGCAATAACGTCATTGTGAAGCAAAAACACCCCAATTTGACGACGTATGAGCCCGCGTTTGAGAGACAAAACGCTAATTGTCACCGAAAAACCACCGATTTTCGCGCAGCTTCAAGTTCACTCATTCCGTTCACGAAAGTGACTCCGCACATTCACACTCTATGAAAAGAACGACGCTTCTTGCACTCAAGACCCTCGTCTGGCTGGCCTGCCTTTGGCCGCTGGGCTTGCTCCTTTGGGGCGCAATCAACAACAAACTGGGCGCGGACCCCACGGCGACCATCACCTTTGCCACCGGACTGGCCACGCTGCGCCTGCTCACCATCTCGCTGGCCATCACGCCAGTGCGCCGTCTTTCGCCGCGCCTCGGCTGGCTCATCAAGTTTCGCCGCTTGCTGGGCCTCTTCGCCTTCTTTTACGCCACGCTCCATCTGTTCACTTATATCGCTCTCTACGCCGGCTTCGACGTGAACGCAATGGCTGCCGACATCGCCAAGCGCCGCTACATCACCGCTGGCGTGGCGGCGTGGCTGCTGCTGTTGCCGTTGGCCGCGACCTCGACGAATTGGGCCATTCGCAAGCTGGGCGGCAAGCGCTGGAACCGGCTGCACAGGCTGGTTTATGTGGCCGCTGTCTGCGCAGTAATTCACTACTGGTGGCAGGTGAAGCCCGGCGTGCTCACGCCGCTGACCATGACGATTGTGCTGGGCATTCTCCTCCTGGCGCGGCCCGTGCAGGCTTGGAATCAACGACGCAAAGTGCACTTGGTTTAGCAAAACCCTTTCCAAATTTGCGGTGCAAACAGGACTCCCACGGCAGGAGTATTCTATGCATAGCGATTGATGATGGCCGTCTGGAATCGGCGGAAATTCAGCCTTGCGCTGCTGTAGTGCTGCCGGTCCGCAGCCCTCACGCTCCCGGAGCTATTTTCCAGAAGAATCAGCGCTGCACCATCCCATTTGAGGAGGATGTTCTTATGAAAGCGTTCAGTTCGATGCGCCGCGATTTCTTACGCACCAGCAGTTTCGGCATGGCCGCTGCCGCCATTCCAGCCGTTTCTCTCGCAGCCTCGGGGCAGGACAGTGCCCCGGCAGGCGAGCCAGCCCGCAACCTCTTCAACGTCCGCAAATACGGCGCGACGGGGGACGGGAAAACGTTGGATACAGAGGCCGTGAACCGCGCCATCGAAGCCGCAGCCGCCACGGGCGGAGGAGTGGTTGTCTTCCCGGCGGGATCGTATCTTTGTTTTTCTATCCACTTGAAGAGCCAGGTTCATCTGCTCCTGGAGCAGGGCAGCGCAATCGTGGCTGCCGACTCCCCGATGCCTGGCGACCTGACCGGCTATAACGGCGGAGTTTACGACGCTGCCGAACCGAATACGGCCTGGGACGCCTATCAGGACTACGGCCATAACCACTGGCATAACTCGCTGCTGTGGGGCGAAGATATTCACGACTGCAGCATTACGGGCTCGGGCCTGATCTGGGGCAGGGGGCTCTCGAACGGCCGCGGACGCAAAGGAGACGGCGCGCCTTTCAAGGCCGAACAGGCAGGCGCGGGCAACAAGGCCATCGCGCTGAAGAATTGCCGCAATGTCCTTTTGCGCGACTTCGCGATTCTCAAGGGCGGCCATTTTGGACTTTTGCTGACCGGCGTCGATAACCTGACCATCGACAATCTCAAGATCGATACCGATCGCGACGGCATCGACATCGATTGCTGCCAGAACGTGCGCGTCTCCAATTGCACGGTCAACTCGCCATGGGACGACGGCATTTGCCCGAAGTCGAGTTATGCCCTGGGTTATGCAAGGCCCACCAGGAATGTGATTATTTCCAACTGCTGGGTCACCGGGTATTACGAACTGGGTTCGGTGCTGGACGGAACCTTCAAGAAGTTCGTGCCGGGTGTAGTCGATCACCCCACCGGTCGCATCAAATGCGGCACGGAATCCAATGGCGGCTTTATCAACATCACCATCAGCAACTGCGTATTTGAAGGCTGTCAGGGTTACGCATTGGAATCGGTCGATGGCGCGCTGCTGGAGGACATAACCATCACCAATACAACCATGCGCGACCTTGCCTCTGGTCCCATTTTCATGCGCCTGGGAGCGCGCTTACGTGGTCCCAAAGAAAGCACAAAAGTGGGAACACTTAAGCGCATTCTCATCAGCAATCTCGAATGCTACAACGCGCCGCAAGAGGTCAGCTCGATTCTCAACGGCATTCCAGGCTATCCGATTGAAGATGTGAAGCTCTCCAACATCTACATCGAAACGGTAGGCGGCGCAACGGCCGGGATGGCTCAGATACAACCGCCCGAGCTCGAAGCGGCGTATCCGGAGCCAAGAATGTTCGGACCCATGCCGGCATCGGGGTTCTTTCTACGGCATGTGCGCAATGTGGAGATGAGTCATGTGGATATAGCGAACGCGACCGCCGACGCGCGCCCCGCGTTCTACCTGGCCGATGTTGAGCGCGCGGATTTCTTCGCCGTTACGGCTCGGCGCGGTGCGGACGGCGCCTTCGCGTTGCACGATGTGAAAAACCTGCGCATCGGCTGGAGCCGCGCTGCCGCCGACGCAACACTAGACAGAGTCGATAACAAGATGTTGTGAGTTGGCGCGAGGGCCATGCCGGCCAGCGGCGCGTTCAGGCTTCTGGGAATCGCAGCACAGCCTGCGCCACCGGGCGATAGCTTTTCCGGTGCAGCGGCGTTGGTCCCAGCCGCGCGAGGGCGGCCAGGTGCGCGGGGCAGCAGTAGCCCTTGTGCTGCGCCAGCCCGTAGCCGGGAAACGCGCTGTCCAGCTCCACCAGCAGCCGGTCGCGGTGGACCTTAGCCAGAACACTGGCTGCGGCAATAGAAAAACTCATCGCGTCGCCTCGAATGACGGCTCTCTGCGGGCACTCCCAGTCGATGGTATCGCGGCCGTCAATGAGTAGAAAGTCCGGGTTGAGCGCCAGTTGCTCGACGGCGCGGCGCATGGCCAGCAGTGACGCCTGGCGAATGTTGATGCGGTCGATGGTCTCCGCGTCCACCTCGGCGATGGCGAAAGCAACGGCGTTGGCGCGAATCTCCAGGTCGAGTTTGTTGCGCTTTTTCTCAGAGAGCTTCTTCGAGTCGGTCAAACCGTCAAACCGATAGCCGGAAGCCAGAACCACAGCGGCAGCCACCACCGGTCCGAAGAGCGGCCCGCGGCCCACCTCGTCCAGTCCGGCAATGCGCAGCGCGCCGCGCCCGCGCGCGGCCTCTTCCAGCGTCCATCCGCAAACCGTGGCTTTGACCATGTTCTCAGTATAGAAACAGGGTGGCCGTGGCGGGCGTGGCCACCGGCTATCTCGCCCGAAGCGGAATCGAAGCGGGATCGCTTTTCCAACTAACGACTTTGTTATCGCGAAAATACACTTCGGAGCCGCCGTATTCGCACTTGTCATCAGTAAATGCAGTGGGAGTTCCCTGAACCGCCAGCACTATATCTCTGGATGAGCCAATCGTAAAATACTCCGGACTCGGATTAATCGTATATTGCGGCCACAGCTTTACTCGAATCGGGGATGAAACAGGATCGATTTGCCAGCCGACGACGAAGCCGCGTTTGAGATACAACTCCGATTTGCCGTAAACCAGCTTATCTTCCGAGGCTGCTGTCGGAGTTCCTTGCTGAGCCAGCACTTCCTCTCTGGTGAAACCAACGGTAACGTACGGCTTGACTATGCCTGCCACGGGTTGAGCATTCCGGGCCGTCGAGTGAATCTTCTCCGTCTGCCCGCCATTCGCATTCGTGGACGCGGGCTGCTCGGTTTGCGGGTCTGCTGCCTGCTCGGACTCTCGCGGATCCAAACTCTGCAAATCCTTCTTGATTTCATCCAGCAAAGTTTCCTTGTGGGCCTTCACGCCGCCCCGCAGATGAGAGAAGTTGTCGCTCGCTGCTTGCGCACTGCCGGGGTTATGAGCCTTTATAACTGTCCAGATCGATCTGCCCATGAAAAGCGCGAAAACGAGCGCCGCAATCTTCAAAGACGTTTTGAGCTTTGGCCAAACTTTTACGAAGGTCTTAATCCCTTCCCCGGACGGCAGAAGAGAAAACGCATTTGGACTCAGGACAGGCGCTTGATTGTTCGCCGCCGCGCCGCTGGGAGCGGATTCAGCGTCCGTTGATGACCCCTCGGGAGCTTTGGATTGTGCCACATAACATGGCCGCTCATCCCGGCTTAACTCCATGGAAGTCGAAGTCAAAAAATAGAATGCGGTATTCACATTCTTCAGCTTGATCTCGGCCGCCTCTTTCGACTTTTGGTCGTCTTTGAAATTCTCAGGGTCCCAGGCCTTGGCGAGCAAGTGATAGGCGCTTCGGATTTCCATCTCCGTCGCATCCGCTTTAACTCCGAGAACCTCAGTGGCCTCGCACCGCGGGCACTGTATGTACTTGGCATCAATCAAAATTCCACACGAACAGGTATTCATGGCCCGGTAGCCCTTGCCCTTCACTCTGTTTTTGGAGTCGCCCAATTATAGTCGAGCCCGACGCGGCGCGCTGACGCATAAACTGAGGAATCCGTAGAATGAACTTAGCGGTGCTTTTTCGGAACTGGATGACCTTTACGGAACAATACGATGTGGTGGTGGTTGGCGCGGGCCACGCCGGGTGCGAGGCGGCGATGGCGGCCTCGCGCATGGGCCTGAAGACGGCGCTCATCACCATGAACATGGACCTGATTGCGCAGATGAGTTGCAATCCGGCTGTCGGCGGAGTGGCCAAAGGCCATTTGGTCCGCGAGGTGGACGCACTGGGCGGCGTGATGGGCGAAGTGGCCGACGCAGTGGGGATTCAGTTCCGGCTGCTGAACGCTTCGCGCGGGCCGGCGGTATGGAGTCCGCGGGCGCAGTGCGACAAGCAGCTCTACCGTGTGAAGATGCGCGAAGTGCTCGAAGGCCAGTCGGGGCTGCACATCCGTCAGGCTGAGGTGGTGGGGCTGATTGTCGAGGAGGGACGAGGGACCAGGGACATAGGGACTGGCGAACAGCGGCGAAAGGTCCTGGGCCTGAGGCTGCGCGACGGCCGTCAAATGCGGGCCGGGGCCACCATCATTACCACAGGTACGTTTCTGAACGGGCTGATCCACTGCGGCGAAGAGAGTTATCCGGCGGGGCGCAGCGGGGAACCGGCCTCTGTTCTGCTGGGCGAGGCGCTGCGGGCGCTGGGGTTGCGGACCTGCCGGCTCAAGACCGGGACGCCGCCACGGCTAGACGGCCGGACCATTCGTTGGGAGGCTTTCGAGGAGCAGGCGGGCGATGCGGACCCCACGCCCTTCAGCTTCAGAACCAAAAGAATTGTGCAGCCGCAGATCAGTTGCCACATCGCCTTCACCACGCCGGAGACCCTCCGCATTATTCGTGAAAATGTGCATCGCTCGGCGATGTATTCCGGGCAGATAGCAGGCATTGGGCCGCGCTATTGCCCATCCATCGAGGACAAGATCGTCAAGTTTCCCGACAAGACGCAGCACCAGTTCTTTCTGGAGCCGGAGGGGCTGAACACTCACGAGGTCTACGTCAACGGTATGTCCACCTCGCTGCCCATGGCGGTGCAGTGGGAGATTGTGCGCTCCATTCCGGGGCTCGAGGCAGCCGAGATGCTGCGTCCCGGTTATGCCATCGAATATGACAGCGTGGACGCGACCGAACTGGACCGTGCGCTGCGCGTCAAGAGCATCGAGGGCCTGTACCTAGCCGGGCAGATCAACGGGACCAGCGGTTACGAGGAGGCTGCCGGCCAGGGCATCATGGCCGGCATCAACGCCGCGCTCTGGATCAAAGGTGAGCCGCCTTTCACCATGGACCGGAGCGAGGGCTACATCGGCGTTCTGATTGACGACCTGATCTCCAAAGGGATCAACGAACCTTACCGGATGTTCACCTCGCGCGCTGAATTCCGGCTGCACCTGCGCATCGACAACGCCGACAGGCGGCTGACCCCGTACGGTCGAAGGCTGGGGCTGATTGATGACTCGGCCTGGGCGGAGTACGAGCAAAAGCAAGCAAGAATGATTGCGCTTGAAAAGCTGCTCACCACACGCAAGGTCGATCCCGATAAGTTGTCCGCCGCGGGTCTAGGCGAACTGACCGCGACCGCCGGCCTAACTTGGGCGCAACTGCTCAAGCGGCCCGAAGTCACAATCGAACCGGTGCTGGGCGCATTGCGCGAAGACCTCGAGGTCGAGCCGCTTCTCAAGGAGATGGCTGCCCTGACCGCCCAGAATCCAGGCCAGGCCGCGAAGGCCGGGATGGCCAGTTTGCGCAATGAGGCTCGTGCCGTGGAGACCGAGATCAAGTTTGCCGGTTATCTGGAGCAGCAGAAGAAATCCATTGCCAAGCTGAAGGGCGCCGAGGCCGTGGCGGTTCCCGAGTGGCTTGAGTACGGCGCCATCAGCGGGCTTTCGCGAGAGATGCGCGAAAAGCTGGAGCGGGTGCGCCCCGGCACCATTGGCCAGGCCAGCCGCATCTCCGGCGTGACGCCGGCCGCGCTCAGCCTGGTGCATGTATCGATTCGCCTTCAGGGAGCCCGGCGTCAGGCGGGGAAACAAGCCGGCGTCGCAGCCAAAAGCGTAGAAGGCGATTGCTACTGACTGCCCTTGTCGCCCTTGCCTATAAACGGAATGTGGAAAGGCGTCTCGTCGTTGGAGGGCTTTTTGTGCTTGCCGCCGGAGTCTTCGGGGAGCTTGGTGCGCTGCGAGTTGATGCACACCCAGCCGCCATGCGTCTTCTCGAAGACGTGGGTAAACACGCCCTTTTCGTCCACCTCGCCTGATCCGGCTTTGTGGTGCAGCACATAAGTGCCGTTAGCCACCGCGATGTCGCCCAGAGTGCGCACGGCAACCACCCGCTGATCAAGATGGAGGGTTTTGTCCTCGAGGGTAATCAGTTGGGCCAATTGCTGGTTGCGGGTGGTGATGTCGCCGCCGGCGGAGACATCCACGAACAATGGAGAGAGCACTAGTTCAAGACCGTACTGGTCGCGCAGATTGATGGCGGTGGACCAGGCGTCTTCAATCTTCTGGAACTCGCTTTTCTGCGGGCTTTCGGCCGAGGTTGCGGCGGACTGGGGCGCGGTCGCAGCCGGCGCCGAAGCCCGATTCTGGGCCACAACAAAGCAGCATGAGAGCAAAAAGACAGACGAACCAGCCACGAGACGGGTCATAAGCACCATGAACTCCAGCTAAACAGTTGTGAGGGATCAGGGGTCAGTTGCCGTGGATCCGACTGCCTTCGGGGGAGGAGGCCTGTTCCCTGTCCCTATTCCCTTTCTTCCGATGATAGCTCTTGGACTCGGCCGAAAGGCCTTTGGGAGCGCCAAAAGTGTAGAAAATCCCTAGCAGAGTGTTTGCAGCCGCTCGGGCTCGTGAAGGGTGACCAGGGAGTCCTCGATGGAGATCCAGCCCTCCTTGCGGAACTGGCCCAGGGTGCGGGTGACGGTCTCGCGGGTGGTGCAGGCCATGGAGGCCATCTCCTCGTGAGTCAACAGTAGGGGGAAACGGAAGCCGCCCTCATCCAGGTGTTCGCCGATCTGGTGGGCCAGCTCTAGGAGCAGACGCCCCAGGCGGGCGGCTACGGTCTCGGCCAGGGCGATGCGGCAGGCGTCCTGCAGGGCAAAGCGGTACTCCTGACAGATGCACTGGACGGCGCGCATCTGGGCCTCTTTGTGGGTGCGCAGAAAGACGAGGAACCGGTCGCGCTCGACGGGACGGAGTTGCGCGGCGGTAAGCGACTCGGCTGAAACTTCGTAGACGCCATGCGAAAGAACCGCATACAGGCCCAGCATCGAACCCGGCCCGGCTACGCGGACGATCATCTGTTTATCCTGAAGGCGCCCGGCGGTGAGCTTCAGATAGCCGCCGCAGATCAGGTAAAGGCAGCGCGCATCCTCGCCCTGGGTGAAGAGCGCGGCCTGAGCAGGCAGCGCGATGGTGCTGGTGGCAAGTTCAAGATCCGCCAGTACGGCGCTGCCCAGCGAGCAGAACCAGCCGGGGCGGCGATTGGAGCAGGCCGCACACCCCACCGGAACCTGCCGTGCGATGTGTTTCTGCCGTCCTTGTATTGTTGCCGAGATCTCTGTGTGTGCCATGGCCTTGCCCCGTCTGCCGCTGGTTCCATCTCTCCAGCTCGGCTTTTGAATCGAACCCTCCCCGCTGCGAGCGGGCCGATTCCGAGGTGAAAAATACCCTGGCCTCCTGGGGAAGAGACACTTATCTAATAGAGAGTCTGCCGGAGCTGCCGCCTTTGTGAATGTGACGGGCCTCACATCTATGCAAAGCCCCGGCAGACGCGGTCTGCACCCGGCACATAGCCTTCAAAACCACGGCTTTTTCCGTCCCATCGCCGGGTGGGCCGTCCATCGGCAACGGCGGAAGCCCTTGACGGCCTAACGCCGGAAAGCAGTACGGCTTCGCGCAGTTTCATCGCGTGAAGGGATAGGTGTCTAATTTTGCACAGCCGCAAAGCCATAGCCATGTTCTTCTTACGCGGGGAGAGTCTCCAGCATCCCGGTGTTTCTGGTTTCAGAGGGTGGCATTGTATGTTGGCTCTCCGCGGCTGAGCTTGGAAATTTGTGCCTATCCGGTAGTCAACGTCACCTTCGGACAGGAAATCCAAACCGAAAGAACCCCACCTCGACGGATGTGATGGACATCACCGCTTGTCATTATGACGAAACCGTAATCTCTCGGTCATGAGTGATGCTCCGCACAAAATGCACCTTCCGCGACTGGGTGGCTGAGACAGTTGCCGCCGGAGCGGCGGTCCCGAGAGGGGATCTGCCGTTTTGAGCGGCCGGGCACCGGTAAGATTGTTTGCAGAAGTAGCTACGAGAGCACATGAGGCGGTATTCGATGCATAGAAATTGGCCTGTTACGCAATTGCCGATAAGTGCGGCTCCGGGCAAGAGGCCGGGGTTGCGAGTTGGTTTGATGTTACTGCTGGGCGCAGGTATGCTATGCGTCCCCGTGCTGGCGGCTCCGGCATCCGCCGCTAAGCCTGCTACCGCGCAGACCAAAGACACCGCGGCCGCGGATTATGTGGGCACCGAAACCTGTGCAACCTGCCACGAAGAAGTGGTGAAAGGGTTCGCCAACAATCCTCACACCAAGCTGGCCCTTGAACACGGCAAGAACGGGGTCACCTGTGAGAACTGTCACGGCGCAGGCAAGGGGCACGTTGAAGGCGGTGGCGACATAACCAAGATTTTCGACCCTGCCAAGGCTACGCCTAAAGAGGTAAACGAGAATTGCCTTGGTTGTCACGCCGGCACACACCCCAACTTTGATCGTTCGCCTCACGCCAAGGCGGGGGTAAGCTGCATCAGTTGCCACAACGTCCACAAAAGCGCCACCCCGGAGTTCCTGCTCAAGGCCTCAGAGCCCGCGCTCTGCTTCCAGTGCCACACCGACGTGAAGCCGGCGTTCGATATGCCGTTCCACCATCCGGTGAACGAAGGCGTGGTCAAATGCAACGACTGTCACGACGTTCACGGCACCTTTGGGAATAACAACCTGAGGTCCACGGCCGATCAGAATATGGTTTGCACCAAGTGCCACACCGATGTGCGCGGTCCTTTCGTTTACGAGCACGCAGCGGTCAAGGCGGAGGGATGCCTGGCCTGCCACACTCCGCACGGCTCGCAGAACCCCCGGCTGCTGAATATGCCCAGCGTCGGCATGCTGTGCAACCAGTGTCATAGCCCGGTTGCCGCAGGCACAGTGCACGGGATGAGCTCAGGATCGGCGGATCTGCCGCCCTGTATCGCCTGCCACACCTTTATCCATGGGTCCAACCTCAATCAGGCGTTTCTCAAGTAATGGAGCTCGGTCGCGCCCTCTAGACCCATCGGGCGGCGCGGCCCGGATCCCGTAGCAACTTGGCACACGAGTTCAAGATCTTCGATGTCAGCAACAATGCTCTTTTTCAAGTGAGGCTTCATATGAGGAACACAGGCTGGTTTTCCCGGCTGTTCAATCAACAGCCCTCCACCGCAATGATCCGGCGCATAACTGGGGGCGTTGGAGTAGCCGTTTTAATGATGATGACGGGCATTGCTGCCGCCCAAAACCCGACCGCTCAAATTCCAACGCCGGACTCACAGATGTCCATCCCTGATGGGTACTCGGCCCATGGGACAGTGGACTTGGGTGGGCACATGGCCGGCATCACGGGCAGCACCGCCATGTACGATACGCTGGTCAACATTCAGTCCGGGCCGCGCGTGCTTGGCGAGACCTTTGAGATGCATGCGCTGCCGGGCAACAAGCACACCCTTTTCGATTCCCTCAGCGCCATAGGCGACGGGTTCGGCGGCGATCCGAACAGCTTTTCCAAGCTGGACTTCCATAAGGGGAAGATCTACGAGTTCTCGGGAACCTTCCGTCGCGACCGCCAGTACTTCGACTACGACCTGCTGGGCAACCCGAATATCCCCTCCGGGGTAACGGTCCCTTACGGAAAGACCGCCGGCGTGCCTACCACCGCGGCGCTTACGTGGCCGCAGGTTAACCAGTCGCCGGTGATGTTCAACACCGTGCGTCGCATGACGGACACCAACCTCACCCTCTTTCCGCTGTCGACGGTGACCTTTCGAGTGGAATACTCGCATAATATCTTCCAGGGTCCGAGCCTGACCCCCGGTGAATCTGTCGGCAAGTACGATTCCCTGCTACAGGAGTTTGAGCGCAATAGCACCGACGATTTCACGGGGGCAATCGATTGGAAGCCCCTGCAGGGCACCAAGCTGACCTTTGAAGAGGAGATTGACCACTACAAGACAGACTCCTATTTCACCCTGGCCCCCAGCGACTTCATCGCGCAAGAGGCCGATGGAACGCCGGTCTCGCTGGGCGATTGGAACAGCACGTCTGCCCCCTACAGTATCTCTGCCTGCAATACGGGCAGCATGGGCAGCGCGTACACCAACGCAACCAACTACACCATCTTCTCGGCCCCGCAAACCACCGGCGGCCTGCCTATCATCAACCCGGCCTGCGATGTGGTTACGAGCTATCTGCGTTCGCAGCCCACGCGCATTCTCTACCCCACGGAGACCTTCCGGTTCCAAAGCACAAGCATCAAGAACGTCACGATGAACGGAGATTTCCGCTACACCAAAGCAAACATGAACCTCCCCAACTACTACGAGAACTTCCAGGGTCTGGTGGGGGAGTCCGCCACTGCTGCGGGAGTCACCCCCGCATACCCCGCGCAGGCAATCCGCTCTGCCACGTTTACAGGCAGCGCGACGGCAAAGCGGGAGGTAGTATCTGCCGACTATGGCTTCGTCTGGCAGGCGACAAAGACGGTCAGTCTCTCCGATCAGGTTGACTACTCCAATGTCCATCAGCCCGGCACCTCCAACATCTCGTTAGGGATCACAGCAAATACGTCCACGAACCCGAATGAAACCATCAACTACTCGGGTACGCTGGGTCCCGGATCCAATCTAAGTGTCGAGGGCAGCGCCAACGGCACCGCCCTGCCGGACTACTTCGGTCAGCGGTTCCTGACCAATAACCTGACGGGGAGTTGGGACGCCTTGCCGCGCACGACGCTCTCGCTCACCTATCGTTACCGTACGCACATGATCGCCGAGGGCGACCAATCGGCCGGGGGCGGCAATCCCGGCAACATTCCGATACCCGTGAGTGCGACGAGTGGCGGAACAGTGACCATCAACGAAAACGGCGGAATCTTCAACGCCGCCGTGCGTCCCACCAACGATTGGGATGTCAATGGCACGGTCGAGGTGCTTTACGACGACAACGCCTTCACCCCGGTCGGTCCGCGGCAAACCAAGCACTACAGAGTGCATACCCTCTACAGGCCGAAGCCCTGGGCCACGCTCTCCGGCGCCTTTAACGACCTGGAACGGCATAACAACACCAACAACGCCCAGGTCGACATAGCGGCAGGCGGTTTGTACTACGGACCGATCGATCATGTCGATCACAGCCGGGTTACGAGCCTGGGTGCGGTGCTGACGCCCAACGAGCACTATGGGGTCGATTTCAACTACGCCCATAGCGATGTCTATACGGCGACCAACACTTGCTATACCAGTGGCGCTGCGGGCGCTTCTTACCCCGGCACTGCCTCGGCTGGGGTCACCGGTGTGCCGAACGTCTATGCGAATGGCGTCTGCGGGGGCGTGTTCGCACGCGGAACCACCACGCCTGTGGACTGGTATGCCAGGGATTTCATGGATGCTCCCACGCAGTACGGTTCGGTGGCTCTCGCCCTGTCCCCCATCGACAAGATCCACTCCCACATTGGTTATCGTGTCAGCTCGGTGAACGGCAATCAATTCTTCAAAGACGCGCGCGATGTCAAGGGATCGCTCGACTCAACCTATCAGTCTCCCTTTGTCAATCTTGCATGGACGGTCCATACCGGATTGATTCTGAGAGCGGAATACAACTTCTACGGCTACGGCGAGGGCGGTCCTTCCGGCGCGGCGTTGTGCAGCACTTCAACGTCGGCCACCGCAGTCGCTATTCCGTGCAACTCTTCCACGATTACCGGCCCGACCGGTCTGACCGAATCGCCTTCCGGTCTGACCGCACCTCGGAACTTTCATGCAAATAACGTGACCCTCGGAGTTCATTTCGCGTTCTAATTCCGTGTGTTGATCGAGTAAGGCACAATCGGCGCAGTTCCCTTGATGCAAGGGAGTTGCGCCGATTCTTGTGAGATGGCACCTTATTGCCATTTCGATTGCTTCCCCAGCGACTGGCGCCTATCGCCGGGGTTAAAGTATAAGGAAGCAAGCACTCGGCAGGGGATTCTCCCGCGCGACCCGGCCGACAGAATTTCAAGGAGAGTTGCAATGACAAAGATGATCCGTTCCCTCTTGGTGTTGGCCGTAGTAGCGTGTCTGGCCGGTGCCGTGGGCTTCGCCCAATCCTCTGGTGAAGCGACCTACAAAGCCAAGTGCGCAATGTGCCACGGAGCCACGGGCGTCCCCAGCGCGGGGATGGCCAAGGCGATGGGCGTGAAGCCGGCCTCCGATCCCGCCATTAAGAAGCTGACCGCGGCCGAGATGTTTACCTCTGTCAAGAATGGCAAGGGCAAGATGAAGCCGATTGCCGGGCTCAGCGAAGCACAGATCAAGGACGCGGTGTCTTACTACCGCGGCTTGAAGTAAGGTTACAATCGGAACGAGAAGTCAAACAAGGCCCGCCGATCTCGGCGGGCTGTCTATTTGAGAATGGGGGTAGGTGCCAGTGTTTCAAAAATTCCGTGAAGGCTGGGTGCGTCCGGCGCTGTTTTTCGGCAACAATCCCATCAGCCTGGCCGGCGGAGCCATTACCACTGCCTCCGGCGTGACCATGATCGCCTATTGGCTGGTGGAGATCTTTGGCCGCCCCAACGACAATCCATACCTCGGCATCATCTTCTTCCTGCTTCTGCCCGGCCTGTTTATCGCCGGATTGGCGCTGATCCCGATAGGCGTGTGGGTGCGCCGCAGAAAGCTGCAAAAGGCCGGGCAGATTCCGGCCGAATTTCCCAAAATCGATTTAAACGACCGCATCTTCCGCCATGGACTCGATATCGTTCTGGTGGCTACCATCATGAACCTGCTCGTGGTCTCTGTCGCCAGTTATCGCGGCGCGGCCTACATGGATTCGCCGCAGTTCTGCGGCCAGTCGTGCCACGTGATGCACCCGGAGTACACGGCCTACAAAATCGCGGCGCACTCGCATGTGGACTGCGTAGCCTGCCACATCGGCTCGGGCGCGGCTTCGTACTTTGCCGCCAAGGTGAACGGTACCAAGCAGATTCTTGAGGTCACGTTTGATCGCTACCCTACGCCGATTCCTTCGCCGGTTGAGAGCCTGCGCCCGGCGCGATACATCTGCGAGGGCTGTCACACGCCAGCCCGGTTCGTTGGCGAAAAACTGCTGGTGAAGTCGAGCTTTGCCGACGACGAAAAGAATACCGAGACCCAGACTGTGGTCGTGTTGCACCTTGGCGGGCTCGATGGACTCTCGCATCTGACCGGAATTCACGGCGTTCATCTGGGCCACATCGAGTACATCGCCACCGATCCTACTCGAACCACCATCCCCTGGGTGCAGAAGCGGAACGCCGACGGATCGGAGACGGTCTATGCTGCGTCCGCGCTCAACGGCGCAACTCCCCAGGGCGAGCGGCGGGTGATGGACTGCATCGACTGCCACAACCGCGCGGCACATCCCTTTGTGACCGCGGAGGAAGCCCTCAACCAGGCTATGGCCGACGGCCCGGTGAGTCCGGAGTTGCCTTGGATTCACAAAGAGGGGCTGGTGCTGCTGAAGGCCACCTACGCCAGCCAGGTCGAAGCGCGCACCAGGATTCCCGCGCAGCTTGAGGCCTTCTATCGCTCCGAGCATCCCGAGGTGATGGCCACGCAGGCCAATCTTGTCAAACGGGCCGGAGATGGACTGGTGACCCTTTACAGCCAGAATGTCTTTCCCTTTATGAAGTTGACCTGGGGAACGCATCCCAACCACATCGGACATATGAGCTATCCAGGCTGCTTCCGCTGCCACGATGGCGATCACATGGCCAAGGATGGCTCGGCCATTCCTCAGGACTGCTCGGTCTGCCACAACCTTCTGGCAGTGGACGAATCCAAGCCCAAAGTCCTTTCCGATCTCGGTATTCAATAAGCCGGCTACGCACAACAGATCCGTGCCCCATCCTTTCGCCTTCTTTCTCGCGAAAGGGTGGGTAACCGGCAATCTCACGACGCCCCCGTTCTCTCACACCGCACGGACCCCAACCCCGATATGGTAGGCTGGCTTGTCAGTTTGAAGGAGCCAGATTTCTCATGTCTTCCAGCCATCCCTTTCATTTCAATCTTGTAGTCGCGGCCCATGCCGCCATGATCGAGCACGGTTTCCAGCCCGATTTTCCCGCCGGAACCGACAAGGAACTCGGCGCAATCCAGGCCCATCCCGAGCCTCCCGCCGTAGCCGGAATTCAGGACTTGCGCAGCCTGCTCTGGTCCTCAATCGACAACGATACCTCCAAAGATCTCGACCAGATTGAGTGGGCCGAGCAATTGCCCGATGGCCGCATCCGCGTGCTCATCGGCGTGGCTGACGTAGACGTGCGCGTGGTTGAGGGATCAATCATCGACGGTCACGCCAAGAGCGAAACCACCTCGGTCTACACCGGCGTCAGGGTCTTTCCCATGCTGCCTGCCGAACTCTCGGAGGGCATCACTTCGCTCAACGAGAACGAGGATCGCGTGGCGCTGGTCATCGAGTATGCCGTGGATAAGGCAGGTACGGCCACTGACGGCAAAGCCTATCGCGCGCTGGTCCACAACCGCGCGCAACTGGCCTACAACAGCGTGGGAGCATGGCTCGAGGGCAAAGGTCCCGCGCCGGCCAAGGTAGCCGCCAACGCCGATCTGGCGGCGCAGCTCAAGCTCCAGGACACGGCCGCTCAGCGCATGGTCGATGGACGTTTCCAGCACGGCGCGCTTGATCTGGAAACCATCGAAACCCGCCCCGTGATGCTGGCCGACGATGCGGTCGAGATCGTGCGCCTGACCAAGAACCGCGCCACCTCGCTCATCGAAGAATTCATGGTGGCGGCCAACGGCGTTATCGCACGCACCTTCGAAGACGCCGGCGTGGCCTCCATTCGCCGCATCGTGCGCACGCCCAAGCGTTGGGACCGCATCGTCGAGCTGGCCCAGGGCCTGGGCACAACTTTGCCCGCCGAACCCGACTCGAAGGCTCTGAATGATTTTCTGTTGGCGCAGAAGCGGAAGGACCCCGACCACTTCCCGGACCTCTCGCTGGCCACGGTCAAGCTGATGGGCCCTGGCGAGTACGTGCTCGTCAAGCCCAACGAGGTTTCTCCCGGCCACTTCGGCCTCGCCGTGCAGGACTACACTCACTCCACCGCGCCCAACCGCCGCTTTCCCGATATGGTGACGCAGCGGCTGATGAAGGCCTGGCTCGCCAAGGCGCCCCAGCCTTACTCCGTCGACGATCTCAACGCCATTGCCGTTCGTTGCACGCTGATGGAAGACAACGCCCGCAAGGTTGAGCGCGAAATGCAGAAGCGCATCGCCGCTGTCGTGCTGCACCCGCGCATCGGCCAAAGCTTCCCCGCCATCGTCACCGGCGTCAACCATTACGGCACCTTCGTCCGCACCCTCGACCCGCACGTGGATGGCATGGTCGTCCAGGGCGGCAAGGGCCTCGACGTAGGCGACAGGGTGACTGTCAAACTGATCTCCACCGATCCACAGCGCGGGTTTATTGACTTCGCGGTGTGAAGGGACGTCCTGGGACGCGCAATGTCGTGATGGCACTCAAATAGGCTGTGAAACCACAGCGAAGGAGAAAGAGTGTATGAACAAAATGTGCAAGTTTGCGATTGTAGTTGGAACTGGAGCGGCACTGGCTCCTTGGGCTGTGTTCGCGCAGGTTCCGGCAGACCAGCTTGCAGCAACATCCGTGCCGGCAACGGCAACATCAGCGGCCATTCCGCTCGATCAACAGCCGACCAAAGAACAATTAGCCAAGCTCTTCGAGTTGATACGGGTGCGCCAACAGGTGCAGTCATTGTTAAAGATGATGCCGGCCATGGTGCAGCAACAGATGCAGGCGCAAGCCAAAACAATAGAGGCCAAACATCCGGAGTGCAATCTGTTGAAACCGGAGAATCAAGCCGCCTTCGATAAGGTGATGAGTAAGTTCATGGAAAAGGCACTCAACATCGTCAACATTGACGAGATGCTCGACGATATGACGGTGGTCTACCAGCGCCACGTCAGCAGCACAGATGTGGATGCGCTCATCGCTTTCTACAGTTCGCCGGCCGGCCAGCATCTGCTCGATGCGCAGCCGATCATCATGAAAGAGTATATGCCTATGGTAATGAAGCGCACTCAGGAGCGTTCCGCCGCACTCATCGAGGGGTTAACTAACGACTTGGAGCAATTTGCCAAGTCCATCGCGCCGTCTGCGGACAAGCCTGCCGCCAATTAGCCTGAAACCAACGGCATCTGCGAATCCCCTCAGCCGCGCTATAACCATCCCTGCAAAGAAAAAACGCGGGAAGGATTGCTCCTTCCCGCGTTCAGTTTTGCAGCGTTGTAAAGGTTTAGACCAGACCCTGATCCAGCATCGCGTCCGCGACTTTCAGGAAGCCGGCGATATTGGCGCCATTCACGAGGTTGCCCGGCGTGCCATACTTCTTGGCCGTTTCGTAGCAATTCTCATGGACGGCGATCATGATCTTGTGCAAGCGAGCGTCGACTTCTTCGCGTGTCCACGACAGGCGCATGCTGTCCTGCGTCATTTCCAGTCCGGAGGTGGCGACGCCGCCGGCATTGGAGGCCTTGGCCGGCCCGTAGAGGACCTTGGCGTCGATGAACGCCTTTGTCGCTTCCAGCGAGCTCGGCATATTCGAGCCTTCGCAGACCAGCTTGACGCCGTTCTTCAGCAGATTGAACGCATCCTTTGCGTTGATCTCGTTTTGAGTGGCGCTCGGGAACGCGCAATCGGCCTTGATGTCCCACAGCGGGTTGTAGTCTAGCTTGCGGTTGATGGGCGTGTAGATCGCGTTCCTGTATTTGTCGGCGTACTCCTTGATGCGGCCGCGGCAGTTGTTCTTCAGGTCAAGAACATAGGCCAGCTTCTCGCGGTCAATGCCGTCGGCGTCGTAAATGAAGCCGTCGGAATCGGACAACGTGACCGTCTTCGCGCCCAGGTCAAGCAGCTTCTCGACCGTATATTGCGAGACATTGCCGCTGCCGGAAACCAGGCAAACCTTGCCTTCCAGCGAGTCTTTCCGCGTCTTCAGCATCTCGTCGGCGAAGTACACGCAGCCGTAGCCGGTGGCTTCGGGACGAATCAACGAGCCGCCCCATCCCAGGCCTTTGCCCGTCAGAACGCCGGTGAACTCATTGCGCAGACGCTTGTATTGTCCGAATAGATAGCCAATCTCGCGTCCGCCCACGCCGATGTCGCCGGCCGGGATGTCTGTGTCGGGGCCGATGTGGCGTTCCAGTTCGCTCATGAAGCTCTGGCAGAAGCGCATCACTTCGTTGTCGCTCTTGCCCTTGGGATCGAAATCGGATCCGCCCTTGCCGCCGCCCATGGGCAGCGTGGTCAGCGAGTTCTTGAATACTTGCTCGAACGCCAGGAACTTCAGAATGCCGAGGTTGACCGAGGGGTGCAAACGCAGTCCGCCCTTGTACGGACCGATGGCGCTGTTCATTTCAATGCGGAAGCCGCGATTGATTTGCACGTCGCCCTTGTCGTCGAACCAGGGAACGCGGAACATGATCACTCGTTCCGGCTCGGTGATGCGCTCCAGGATCTTTTCTTTCTGATACCGCGGGTGGCGATCCAACACAGGCTTCAAGGAATCGACCACTTCATGAACGGTCTGGTGAAATTCCGGCTCGCATGGGTTCTTGGTTTTCACGAGGTTGAGAATGTGATTGACATACTCCGCTGCATTACACGTAAGCGGTTCCATAACAGCACTCATAAGTGTTTCCTCCGAATTTCAAGTTCTGAACGAGTTAAGAAGCAAAACGCTGCAACAATTGCGGCAGCGATCATAAATGCGTGGAGCAACGGCGCAGCCATGATTGACGTCACCGGATTTCGTGATGAATGAACACAAGTCCCCAGGCATGAAACACAATGCACGCGGCCACGTTCGCTGCCGCACCAAAATGTTCCAACGCAACGATGCAGGCTTTATCTGCATCGTTCGTTGTGCTCATCTTCTTTCTTCCTCCTGTGGTCGAACCAGCCGGCAAAGCGCTTTCCCGCGAGATCAAAGTTTCAACCGGCAATAATTCCTGCCAGAGAACCATGGTCCTGCTCTTGTTTCATCCGCGCTTTGTAAACCGGCGTCAGCCAATTCAAGTAAGTCCGCAAATGTCCTCGCGTCGCATCGAAGTACAACTGTTGCACCTCGCGCGTAATCGCGCCGATCTTTCCATCTTTCACTAGCCGATGATCAACTTGCGTCACGGGCGAAACTCCCACTGCCGTGCCGGTGAAGAGCAGCTCGTCGCAAACATACAACTCGCTGCGGTCGATGGGGCGCTCCACAACCTCGACACCCAATTCCCGCTGCGCCAGCTCCATCACTGCGTCGCGCGTGATGCCCTCCAGCACGTTCTCGGTCACCGGAGGTGTGATCAGTTTTCCCTTGCGCACCATGAAGATGTTGCATGATGAGCCCTCGGCAACATGACCGGCGTCGTTCAGAAAGATGGCTTCGTCGAAACCGCAGCGGTGGGCGTCGTCACTGGCCAGCGCGCTGTTCACGTATGCTCCGCAGATCTTGCCCCGCGCCGGAATCGCATTGTCGTCGATGCGCCGCCAGGAACTAACGCCCGCGTGCACTCCACCTTCTTTGGCCAGATATTCGCCAAAGGGAAGCGCGATCAGCGCAAAGGCGTTTTCGTCGTCGTAGCTTATGCCCACGCGCTCGGCGCTTTTGTATGCCAGCGGCCTAACATATACATTCGTCCGAAAGCCATTCCTCCGCATCAGCTCGATGGTTATCTCGGTCAACTCCTCGGGCGACAGCGGAACAACAATCCGCAGGAAACCGCAGTTCTGCTTCCAGCGCTCATAGTGCTCCACGGGGCGCATCACAAACAGTTCCTGCTGCGCTTCATCCCAGTGCGCGCGAATCCCTTCAAACACGCCCGTGCCGTAGTGCAGGGCGTGAGTCAGAATTCCTACGCGCGCATCGGCAAGCGGCATATAACGCCCGTCGAAGTACACAATCATCTGCGGATCTCCATCAGTACGCATTGCACACCTCCTGGCACGACTCTATGTAGAGCGCGCGGCCCTTTGCCAGCGCGCGCCCGTTCAACTCCATCCAGCGAGGACTCTTCACCAGCCGTTTGAATGCCGCGTCAATATTTACGTCTCGCAAAACTCCGGCGATCTCCAGCAGCGCGCCCAGCATCACCATGTTGCAGGCTCGCGCGTCGCCCAGTTCGTCGGCCACTCGCGTGAAAGGACACGCCAGCACATGAATATCATCCTGTTCGCAATCGGCGGGGAACGCATCGCCGTTGTATAGAATCCATCCCCCCGCTGGCACGCTCTTATAGAACTTCCTGAGCGAAGGCTCATTCATCGCCACCAGCACATCGGGATTCATCACCATGGGCGAATCGATAGCATGCCTCGACAGACGCACATGGCAGTTCGAAGTGCCGGATCGCATCTCAGGTCCATACGAAGGCAGCCATGAAACCTCAAGGCCAGCATCCAACCCGGCCTCGGCTAGTACCTCGCCCAGCAGCAAAACTCCCTGTCCGCCAAAGCCCGCCACTCGTACGCGAAGATCCATCACTGCCTTCTCATCGTGCGCCGCCGGATTGCCTTCCGGCAGATCCTCGTTCGCGACGCCAAGAATTTTCGGAATCCGATCAAGCGCCGGTGCAGGCTCGGGCAACTGCCGGGGCTGCGCCTCTTTTGTGCGATCGAGAATCACCTTGAGCGGGAAAATCTTTCCCAACACATCGCGCACCCAGCGCTGCGCGTCCACGGGGTTCATCTTGAAGATCGTCGGGCACGGCGCCAGCACTTCGACCAGCGAAAAGCCCAGCCCGCGCACCTGGTTGTCCAGCGCGCGCCGCACAGCGCGCGTCGCCTGCGCAATCTGCTTGTTGTCTCCCAGACCAACTCGCTCAATGTAGACGGGAGCGTCCAGCGTGGCCAACATCTCGCTCATGTGCAGCGGATAGCCCTCGTTCTGCGCGCTGCGTCCGAAAGGAGTTGTCGCGGTCTTCTGAAGCAACGGGGTGGTAGGCGCCATCTGTCCGCCCGTCATGCTGTAGATTCCGTTGTTCACGAAGATGACCGTGATATTTTCGCCGCGATTCGCCGCATGAATAATCTCCGCAGTTCCAATCGACGACAAATCGCCGTCGCCCTGGTAGCTGATCAGGATGCTCTCCGGCCTGCTCCGCTTGATGGCCGTGGCCACCGCCGGCGCGCGTCCATGCGCCACCTGCACGTTGCCCACGTCGAAGTACTCGTATGCCAGCACCGAGCAACCCACCGGGCTGATCAGAATCGTCCTGTCCTGGATGCCCAACTCATCGATAGCCCGCGCCACCATCTTGTGCACGATGCCGTGCCCGCACCCTGGGCAATAGTGCGTCTGGTGCTGCAACTCATCCTTGCGCTCAAAGCGCGCGAAGAATGCCTTCGGCCGGGCGTGCGACACTTCGTATTCAGAAACCATCTCGCTAGGCATTTGTCATCCGCTCCTCTTCCAGTTGCATTTCCGACAGAATTCGTCCCGCCTGTTGCTGTACGATCCCGAGAACCTCTTCGTGTGACGGAACATTCCCGCCCACGCGACTGAAGAACTCCACCGGACGCGCGCCGTTCACCGCGAGCCGCACATCTTCCACCATTTGCCCGTTGCTCATCTCCACCACCACGAAAACGCGCGCCGTCTTGGCCAGGCGCTGAAAATTCTTGGTAGGGAACGGATACAGCGTGATCGGCCGCAGCACGCCCACCTTGATCCCGTTCGCGCGAGCTTCGGCTGCCACGGCCTTCAAAATCCGCGCCACAATCCCGTAGCCCACCAGCACAATCTCCGCGTCCTCGGTTTGCCACTCTTCGGCGCGCACCTCGCACTCTTCTACGCGGCGATACTTTGCTTCCAAATCGAGTTGATGCTTCTCCAGCCCATCGTTATCCAGAACCAGCGATGTCAAGAAGTTGCCGCGCGTCTCTTTCGTTCCCGCCACAGCCCAACCCGGCATGCGCGGCTCGACGGCCGTCTGCGGAAACTCGACCGGCTCCATCATCTGCCCGATAAATCCATCTGCCAGCAGCACCACCGGATTGCGATAGCGGTCGGCCAGCTCAAAAGCCAGCGCGGTCAAATCCGCCATCTCCTGCACGGAATGGGGCGCCAGCACGATCGTCCGATAGTTGCCGTGGCCGCCGCCCTTCACCACCTGGTGATAGTCGCCCTGCTCGGAGGAAATGTTTCCTAATCCCGGCCCGGCACGGGTAATGTCCACGATCACGCAGGGCAACTCCGCGCCCGCCAGGTAGCTCATACCTTCCTGCATCAGGCTGATCCCCGGTCCGCTCGAAGACGTCATCACCCGCACGCCCGCCGATGCAGCGCCGTACAGCATATTGATCGACGCGACTTCGCTCTCCGCTTGCAGAAACACTCCGCCTGACGGCGGCATGTAAAGCGCAGCGGCCTCGGTAATCTCAGTCGCGGGCGTGATGGGATATCCATAGAACGCGCGACATCCAGCGAGAATCGCGCTCTTCACAACCGCTTCGTTGCCCTTCATCAGTTGCTTGCGCATGAACTTGCCCCCACAATGTCTGTATCAATGGCGTGTCCGGTATTGACCGGCGGATGCGCGAGTTTCAAAACAGTAATCGCTCCCGGTTCCGGGCACACCATAAAGCAGATTCCGCACCCCGTGCAGCCCGCGCCCGCATACGTTGCCGTGCGATAGCCGTAGTGATTCAATCGTTCGCTCAGGGCAATCACCTTCGGCGGACACGCCTCCGCGCAGAGGCCGCAGCCCTTGCACTCTTCCACATCCACCCGCAGCATGCCACGGTCCTTCTTTCCCACTTCCGTCATTTCCACCCCTCCCCGGCCGGCCGTAAGCACTTAGGCATAAATGACCGCCGCCGCTTGGCGCTCCATATAATGGGAGCGCACCGCAAAATCTCCCAACTCATCCCTGAATCGCGGATCGGCAATCGCGATCAGCGCCTCTGCCCGCTCACGCAGCGTTTTCCCATGCAGGTATGCAATGCCGTGCTCGGTCACCACATAATGCACATCGGCGCGCGAAGTTACCACGCCTGAGCCCGGCTCCAGCATCGGCGCAATCCGCGAAACCGTGCCGCGCCGCGCCGTCGAAAGCAGCGCGATGATCGGCACTCCACCCTTGGAACGCGATGCTCCACGAATAAAATCCACTTGTCCGCCAAACCCGCTGTAGGGCTTGGTTCCCAGCGAGTCAGCGCACACCTGGCCCGTCAAATCCACCTGCAGTGCTGAGTTGATGGCGACCATCCTGTCGTTCTGCGCCACCACAAACGGATCGTTGGTGTAGCAAATCGGACGGAACTCGAAAGCCGGATTGTCATGGACAAAGTCAATGAGCCGCTGCGATCCGAGCGCAATCGAGATCACCGCCTTGCCGCGGTGCAGCGTCTTGCGCTCGCCGTTGATTACGCCCGACTCCATCAGGTCGATTACGCCGTCCCCGACCAACTCACTGTGAATTCCCAGGTCGCGCTTATCTCCCAGGCAGGCCAGCACCGCGTCGGGGATCCCGCCGATACCGGTCTGCAGCGTTGCTCCTTCGGGAATCAGCGAGGCCACATTCTCCGCCACGCGGCGGTGCAATTCGGTGAACGGTTCCGGGTGCAATTCCAGCAGCGGGTGTGATGTTTCCACGATCGCGGAGATGCGGCTCACATGAATGGCCGTCTCTCCATGCGTGCGCGGCATCTGCTCATTGACTTCGGCAATCACCGTCCGTGCGCAGCGGGTGGCGTTCAAGGTGCAGCCCACGGTCGTTCCCAGGGTCACGTATCCGTGATCATCCGGTGGCGATACCTGGATCAGCACCACGTCAAGAGGCAGATTGCCGCTCGAAAACAAGCCTTCAATGTCGCTGAGGAAGATGGGCGTGTAGTCGGCGCGTCCCGCAACCACTGCCTCGCGCACGTTCTCTCCCATGAACATTGCCCGATGACGAAAAATTCCTGCGTACTCGGGCCGGGTGTACTCCGCGTCGCCCATCGTCTTTATGTGCACGATCTCAACGTTGCGCAGTTCGCCCGCTCGCGCCACCAGAGCATTCAGAAGTGTAGCTGGCGTGGCGCAATTGGAATGAACCCATACACGGTCGCCGGAGCGGACCGCCTTCAGCGCCTCGGCGGCGTCCACGCACTTGTTCCGATACTCTTCGCGCCAGTTCATCTCAGCTTCACTCCGTACTCGCGTTCGCATCGGCCGTCCATTCTATTTCCTTTATTGCTGCCGCTCGCCGCCAACCAACATCTCAGCCTTGCTTTCTCACTCTCAAAACCGCTTCGCCTACCTCTGCAAATGTGCCTCCCCAAAACCCAAATCATTCTCTGCTTCGCTAAGATACGCGGCTGTGATGAGTGTCACTATCCTATTACTCAATGAGGGTAAAATGCCACTTAAACTAGCCAACTTTCCGAACGTAAAGTTTTGCCTATCTAAAAAGTAAGAGTGTTAACTTTGGATACCCGCAAATTTATCTAAGTGTTGTAGCCTGCGAAAAGAAATAAATAGGAGGACAAAAAAGATAAATATATGCGTAAGATTTGTGTACTCAGACACATACAGAATAAGTTAGTCATTGGTTGCTGGTAACTTTCGGCATGACTTAGGGGCCGCAACACAAAAGATGGTGAGCGCCTGTACGCAGTCCGAAGCGGCAATCAATTGTGGTAACCCGAAGATAGAAACTACCCATCTTGTATTAACCGCACGAGATTAATTACATAAGTTTGATGAGCTTCCATTTCACTCGTCGTTCACGTTCTCCAAAATGATTCCGGCTTAGGAAAATTCCTTGCCGCCCTTGTATTCTGAGGGCAACTGGATTCTAATTTCGTTCGGATGAATACGCACATCAATTCCGTTGCAGGTTTCCAGACGCCAAGCTCGCAGCTTCCCGTCAACGCGGCTCTGATGCTGGCAGGGTTCAGCGCGGTCATCGGCCAGGTCGTTCTCATGCGCGAACTGATGGTCGTCTTCAGCGGCAATGAGATTTCGCTGGGCGTCATGCTCGCCACCTGGCTCTTCTGGACCGCTGCAGGCAGCCTTCTGTGCAGCGGCCTTGCGTTGGGCCAAGTCAACGCGCGCCGCGCTGTGGCTGTGCTCGAATTCCTTCTCGGCGTCAGCCTGCCGCTCACCGTCTGGGCATTGCGCGCCAGCAAGAGCCTTTTTCAAACTGTGCCGGGGGAACTGGTTGGCCCTGTCCCGGTGCTGCTTGCATCGCTGGTGTGCCTGAGCATTTTTTGCGTTGTTGCCGGCGCGTTGTTTGTCACCGCTGCTCGCATGTACGGCCACGAGCGCGCTGTTGATGCGCGCAGCGCCATCAGCGCTGCTTATCTTCTGGAGGCGGCCGGCTCCGCCCTGGGGGGAATCGTCGCCAGCCTCGTGTTGCTCCGTTTCCTCTCGCCGTTCCAGATTGCCGGCGTCATATTGGTCCTGAACCTGTGCATGGCCGCTTTCCTCTTGACGCGGATGAGCCGCAAGCAGCTTGGCTTCGCGGCGGCTGCGGCTGCGCTGCTCGCAATCTTCCTTCTCGTCTGTGTTGCGCCTTGGCTGGAAGACGCCGCGCAGGCGCGTCAGTGGCGCGGCTTTCACCTGCTCACATCGCGCGACTCCATCTATGGAAACCTGACCGTCGTTGAAACCGGCAACATCCGAAGCCTGTATGAAAATGGCCTTATCCTCGCCAACTCGCCGGACGAAAGTGCCGCTGAAGAGTCGGTGCAATACGCACTGCTGGAGCACTCTGCGCCGCGCCACATTCTCATGATCGGCGGCGGCGCCAGTGGCGCCATCGCGCAGGCGCTCCGTCATCCCACGGTCGAAAGCATTGACCTGGTCGAGCTGGACCCCGCGCTTATCGGCGTCGCGCGTGAATTCTTTCCATCTGAGGCCGCGCCTCTTTACGCCGATCCCAGGGTGCATCTGCATTACGCCGATGGTCGCGCTTATCTCAAGTCGGCGCACGACACGTTTGACGTGATCATCGTGGATGTCCCCGACCCGCAGACCGCGCAGTTGAACCGCTTCTACACCGCCGAATTCTTTCGCTCCGCGCGCGAGCATCTTGCGCCCGGCGGATTATTGTCGCTGCAACTGCGCTCGTCGGAGGAAACCATCAGCCCCGGCCTGGCTGAATTTCTGCGCTGCATTAACCGTACGCTCGGAGCGGTCTTTCCCCACGTTGTCGCTATCCCCGGAGAGACAATTCACTTCTTTGCCTCAACGCGCTCCGATGTCCTTACGGACGATCCGCATGTGTTGGTTGCGCGGCTGCTCGAGCGAAACCTGAA
This sequence comes from Acidobacteriaceae bacterium, assembly GCA_003142015.1. GTDB lineage: Bacteria > Acidobacteriota > Terriglobia > Terriglobales > Acidobacteriaceae > Telmatobacter. The sequence goes on from PLOI01000063.1 coordinate 33,565, forward strand.
GACGCGTTATGTTCGCGAATACTTCATCCCCTTCCGCATGATGCCGGACCGCATGGAACAAGTGCGCGGCCAGTTGCAGCCACTCGCCACCACACCCGTCAATCGCGACTTCTCGCCCATCGCCTACTATTTTGATGTTGAATTGTGGAGCGCGCAGTTCAAGCCCGCGTACGCCCTCTGGTTGCGGACCGCCGCGCATGCGGACTTCAGAATCGTCCTTGGCGCGGTTCTTGTTGTTTTATTTTTCACGGGAGCGCTTCTCGGATTTCTGCCCGCTCGTGAGCAGCGCTCCCGCGTGGCAGCCGCCTATTGCATGGCCGCGACGGGATTCACGCTGATGGCGCTCGAAATCTTTCTGTTGCTCGCCTTCCAATCCATCTACGGTTACATCTATCACCAGCTCGCCATTTTGATTGCACTGTGCATGGCCGGCATTGCCGTGGGAAGCTGGCTTGCCATGCGCCGCATTCATCGCGGCGGTCATTCCGCTTGCCGCGCCGTCGCGTCCACGCAATTTCTTCTGGCTTTGTCCGCGCCTGCGCTGATGCTGTTGGTCAGCCTGCTCGCGAAAATCTCCGGCACGACGGGAAACTGGCTTGCCGCGCAGTGCGTCTTTCCTGCGCTGGCCGCGCTATCGGGCATCCTGGGTGGCTATCAGTTTCCCATGGCGACCGAAGTCTACCTTCACGGCGGCAAAGGCCAGCGAAGCATGGGCATTCTCTATTCCATTGATCTGTTGGGCGGTTGCGCGGGCGCGCTTGCGCTCAGCGGCTATCTCATCCCGGTATTCGGATTCTGGAAGACCGCATGGCTCTGCGCGGCGGTGAATCTGGCGCCAGCACTGCTGGCTGCGCGAGCTTGCTTCCATCGCTCATGATTTGTGCTCGCCGAAGACAACCGCGGTGAAACTGAAGATATCCGTATCCTCATCCTTCCAGCAGCCGACGCGCATTCCCGCCTTGGCGCAGGTCTGCTCAAGGAACGTCGGCAGGTCCCATTTCTGTTCCACCGGAACCTGCGGAAGCAGCAGGCCTTCGTCGTTGCCGTTCTTCATCAGCAGTCCGTGCTGGCCGATCCTGATCTGTTGAACGTCCGTCACGCGCCGCAGAGGCGACAGCACGGAGATCTCATATTCCAGGCTGGGTAGCTCCGCGACCGTTACTGGCCGGAAGCGGGGATCGCGCATGGCCGCCAGCGTAGCCGTGTCGCGCACGGTCATGTAGAGCGGCTTCACCGCGGAGGTGTAGCCAATGCATCCGCGCAGCTCGCCTGACTCTTTCAGAGTCACAAAGGCGCCGCGCTCCTGGTTCAGCGCTGCGCCTTCGCTTGCGGGCGGCTCATACGCGTCACCCGTCTGAACCACATGCTCCACCGATTTGCGTGCCAGCGCGAGCAGCTCGCTCTTTTCCTGCGCGCTCAGCGAAAACGGAGTTTCCATCGCCTTCCCGCCTGAGGTTTTCACAAAAACATCCGCGCTGTATCCCACCACGCGCGNNGCCTGGAAGTTGCGCGACATGCTGAAGTAGTCCCACTTCTCAAGTGCATCGAGAGTTTTGTGGTCCATCTTCACCGCATCGTCGTAGGTGTGGTAGTGCGACAGATCTGAACTGGCCAGCACCAGTGTTTCGCCGCCTTTGCCGTCGGCCTTGATCAGCTTCGTCAGCGCCATCCCCAGCGCGCGGCTGCTCTCGTAGCTCTGGTCTCCCATGACGATGGGCACAAGCTCAAAATTTCCCAATACTTTTTGCAGCCACGGCAACTCCACCTCGATTGCGTGCTCGCCGCCTGCCGGTGTGGGGTCGTGTCCGCGGCTGGAGAGTTGCATCGTCGAGCTCATCCTCACAAGCTGGCGCGCGAAGGCTTTGTCCACCGGCACAGTTCCTAGCGGCGTTGCGTAAGCGTCGCCTTCATAAACGGAGGTGAAATCGAAGGCCTCGTAATGCGACGGCGCAATCACCACGACCCGCGCGTACTTGTGTCCCTTCAGCGCGGCGTAGGTGTAGGCGGCCACGGGCCCGGAGTATTGATAGCCGGCGTGCGGCGCAACCACCGCGAAAATGTGATCGGTAACCGGCGGCCCGGTGACCTTCGCCAGCAACTGGTCGATCATTGCTGAAAGTTCCTTTGCATCGGCGGGATAAAAACTGCCGGCGACAGCCGCTTGCCGCACCTTTGGCGTTGCGTCTGCAGGAGTGTGCGTCAGCGGCGGAATCGCCATGAATGCGATCAGCGGAGCCGCCAGCCAAAAAGCGTTCGAGGCCAATACGATGTGCATATGCGAACCCCCCACTACATTCTCATGCGTGCCAGATGCCGGGAATCGGCTGTTGGCAAAACGGGCAACTGTTCTTGCGAATCAGCATCTGGCTCGCCGTAAATCCCACGCGTTCCACTAACATTTTGCGGCACTTGGGGCAATAAGTATTCTGCGCCGGATGTCCCGGTACATTGCCAATGTACACGTAATGCAACCCTTCCGCATCGGCAATCGCCTTGGCGCGTTCCAGCGTGGGCACCGGCGTGATGGGCAAATTCTTCAACAAGTACTCGGGATGAAACTGCGTGAAATGCAAAGGAACATCCGGGCCCAGGTTCGCCTTTACCCATTGCGCCAGTCCGCGAAATTCCTCATCGCTGTCGTTGAGCGTCGGCAGCACCAGGTAAACAATCTCCGTCCACTTGTTCATCTTGCGCAGCGTCACCAGCGAATTCAGCACCGGCTTCAATTGCCCAGTGACCACCTGGCGATAGTACGACTCGGAGAAGGATTTCAGATCGATCTTGACGGCGTCCATCTTGCCGTACGCCGCCTTCAATGCCTCCTCCTGCATGTAGCCGTTCGACACCACAATGCTGCGGATGCCGGCTTCATGGCCCGCATCGGCTGCATCCATCAAGAATTCGCTGAAGATCACCGGCTCGCTGTAGGTGTATGCAATCGTTGGGCAGTTATATTGCTTCGCAATTTCCGCCACGCGCTGCGGCGGAATATACTCGGCCGGAATCTGTTCGGGACGCGACTGCGAAATGTCCCAGTTCTGGCAAAACTTGCAGTTGACGTTGCAGCCTGCCGTGGCTAGCGAGAAGGCAATCGACCCCGGCAGATAGTGGAAGAGCGGCTTCTTCTCCACGGGATCAACATGCGCCGCGCATACCCGCGAGTGCACCAGCGTGTAATAAACGCCGCCGCGATTCTCGCGCACGCCGCAGTAGCCGCGTTCCTTGTCGCCCACCGTACATTCGCGCGGGCACAGCTTGCACTTGATCTTGCGCTCCGCAAGCTTCTGGTAAAACTTTGCTTCCACGATAAAGCGCGCATCGTCTTGCGTGCCGGAAGCCGCGCCGGATCCAATTCCGGCGGCCGGTTGCGCAACGCCGTTTATCCCCAGCGCCGCGCCCGACGCCAAAGCGCATTTCAGGAACGAGCGGCGATCGAGCGGGCTGCCCGCCTGGTTTCTCGCTATCTCCTGCACTTCTAATCCGCACAACATATTGAACCTTTCCGCAACGCTTCGGGTCCGCAAGTCTTTCAGCTACACCTCGACGAGTGCAATCCTTTTCGGGTCGTTCGTGCCCAGCTTGTGTTCGCCATCGGCCGCGGTCGCAATGTATCGCGGCGCGCGCTTCTTGGCCTCCAACGTCTTCAATCCCTTTTCGGCGCGCTTGCGCTCGATCATCTGCCAGCCCGTATGATCCAGCGCAACCGGATCCTGAGAAACGAGCAGGGAATTGGCGTTCCAGCAGTGTTCCGGTTTGTAACCCGGGCCGCCCTCGTAGATTGCGGTCGTCGCGTCGCAAATGGTCAGCCGCATCCTGCTTCGTATCTCCGGCAGCATGTTCAGATCAGCGACGTAGGGATTGCACCCGTCGGGATGATACTTGTTGGGGTTGTGAATAACGCCGTACATATTCTTGAGAGCGATGGTTACGCCGGCGCCGTCGTGGTCTTTCAGCACGGGAACATTGATAAGCACGCCGGAGCGTTGCGTGAGTATCTTTGACAAGCAACTGCCCACGCTGCCCCAGGCGGCCAAATTCTCCTCATAGCCCACGCGGTCGGTCCCGTAACATTGCACGCGCTCTCCGCCCATCGCAAGATGAAAACCGGCGCGCTCCAGTTCGTTGCTGTCGCGGTCCCAAACCACAATGTCGCTCGCCCTGACGCCGGCCTCTTGCAATCGTTTGCAAATGGCCGCAACAAGCAGAACATTTGTCGAAATTCCGCGGCCTCCCAGCGTATTCACCTTCAGGCTCACCGTTTCGCTCGGACGGACCAGCGTTCTCCATATTTCCGCCGGATGATCGTGGCCGGCGAGAGCCTGCATGGCGCGATCCAGCAGAGCCAACATCCGGCCCGAATCCACCTTGGAGTCTGTGCCGCGCAGCAACTCGTCGCGCGCCACCACGACCCTGGACTTCGCGCCCACGGCTCCCGGTTTTGCCGCAACAGGCTCCGCTGCTGCCAGCGCTCCCGCCCCGCCGCTCGCGCACAACAACGCAGCTCCGGCGAAAGATTGCCTGAGAAAATCTCTTCGGCTGCCGTTGCGCATAGTCTTCATACGCGTTCTCCGCTGATCCCGCGACAGGCCTCTTTGGAATGAAGCGGTTTCAGCCGCGCCGCCAAATGGCTCGATTGAAAGTCGGGCTATAGCTTCGGATGGAATGTATTTTCAATGGGGTACATTCCCTTGGCGGTTAAAGCCGTGCCCCTTCAAAACAAAGAGCTTTTCCGCAACTTATAAGGCCTGTACTCTTCACCGCGCCGGTTTCCTGAGAGCCCGAAAAACATCGCGGGTTGCATAGCCTAATTAACGGCTACGACAACCCGCGGATGTTTGCAGTGATGGCTGGCACGCTCATCTGGCAGGCGGCGCTTCTGACAGCCGGAAGGCGCCTATGGGCGGCAGGTCCTTTCCGTCCTGCCAGTCGCGAATCGCTTCCAGGAACAAGTCGCTGCGCTGCTGCCACTTCTGGATCGCCAGGTCGTAGCGGACGGTGACATTTTTCAACCAATAAGGCCGGTTCTCGCTGAGCCAGACCTGGCTGTATTCTCCCTCTGCGGCGGAGTATGCATCGCGGAGATCCTGGCAACGGCCAAACATGCTGCTGATCTCATCCAGAATGTTCTGGGTTTCCACGTGGCGCGCCTCGTCGTGCTGTTGAGCCACCGCCTGGGCATACGTCTCAACAATCTCTTGGGCAAGCTGGAACTTCATGCCGATCAGATCCAGTCGGCGCGCGCCCAGGTCCATGGCGGCGAGAGCATCGCCCTCTTTCAGACGAGGATTGACGCTGCGCGCCTGGGCCAGCAACACGATGGCCTGTTCGGCGTGCCGGCGCAGTTCCGGCGCGACGGGCAACAGCTTGGCCGATGCGGCCTGGCCTTGCGCGCTCCATGGATCGAGCCAGAAGAGTTCGTCGCTGGTCAATCCGCTCTTGGCTTTGGCCAGGGCAGCGTGCGCGGCCATCAGCTCCTTTTCAGCATCATTCACCTTGCCGCTCGTGTCGCCGTGGAAGAGTTGCCCCCATGCATCCTGATAAGGAGCGATCGGGCTTTCGCCCGGTTGCCATGCCGCAGCCGCGCCAAACATCAGGCTATACCAGTCTTCGTTGAACAGGCCTTCGCCGTCGTCGTTCCAGACGGTGGTCAAAGCGCCGGTCGAGCCTAGCCGCTGGCCGTCGCGGATAAAGCCCTGAATGTTGCCGAAGGCTGTCTCTGCTATGGGATAAACCTCTTTCCAGTTGGCGTCGCCGGGAGAGACCCAGGTCTCGATGCCGGCCTTGGCAAAGGGCTCGATCATCTTGTCGAATCCCTTGGTATCCCAATAATTCCAGGGCACGGCGATCATGTCCTTGGGCAGGCTGGCCACGGCTTTGGGATCGGTCCCGCCAATGTCGCCCCAGAAAATCAGGCGGCGATTGAGCGGCGCCAGCGCTTCGTGAATCTGCTTGAGAAAATCCACGTACACTGGCCCATAGCCTTGCGCCTGCACCTGAGGCCGGGTGCGTCCTACGCCCAGGTCGAAGGTCTCATCGGCTCCTATATGGATAAACGGCGAGGGAAACTCCGCGGCCACTTGCGTGAACCAATCCTTGATGAGCGGCAGCGAACCCGCCTGCCCCGGCGCCAGCACGTGGCCATGCGGCGTCTCGGCGACACCCTGGTAAAGTTCGTACTTCAGAACATGATGCAGATGACCGAACGCCTCCTGTTCGGGGACGACCGTGATGTGAAGCTGGCGTGCAACGCTGACCAGCTCGGCTGCTTCCGATGGACTCAGCGCGCCGCCTGGGGGCGCAGCCAGCGGTTGATCGGGATACAGCAGCGTGTGTTCGATGTAGGGCGAATAGACGTTGATCTTGTACGCGGCGAAGACGCGTAATTGATGCTTCATGAACTCCAGCGTGGGAAAAGGGCCACGGGAGAGGTCGTCGTCAATGCCGCGGTACTTCATCGCCGGCCAGTCGCGCACCGTGCCCGTGGGCAGCGCCGGCTTGCCGTCAGGGAGCGGAAGCATCTGCTTGAGCGTCTGCACCCCGTAGAAAACTCCCGAGCCTGAGGCGGCAACGACGAAAGCCTCGCGGGGCTCGATCACCAGCACATATCCCTCCTCCTGCATCGGCGCATCGAAGGCCAGTTTGCGCCGGGCGAGCAAGGCTTTACCCTCCGCTGAGCCGGCGCGCAGCAAAACGATTCGGAAATCAGAGTTTTCTGCTCCGGCCTTGGCGTGAGCCGCCTGCTTGAGCGCCTCTTCCAGGTCGCGGGCGGCAAACTCGTCCTCCGCATCGTGGCCGGGTACACTCACCGTTACCGTCTCCGGCACAGGAGTCTCGCCGTCAAAGTGCGCTTCGCGAGGAGCCGGTAGCAGCCGAATCTGGCTTGACGACAGGACAGGGAACACAAACAGCAAGGCGGCCACGCCTCCGATTGCGGCTCGTGACAGCTGCGTAAAGGCACATTTTGCATAAAATTTCGTCATTTTAACCACCTTCAGCTCAAGAAACTGAGCATGTTCTTCCGATTTGGTCATTGTAGACTATAAATGCATACCGAGCTCTCGACAAAAAACGCAATTCTCCAGGCAGGCGGTATCGGTTGGCTGTAGCATCGGTTTGGGCGGCTGGAGTGGGCCGCGCCGACAAGCAAAACGAGCGAAAGGGACTTATCTGTCATGACGATGGCTGAAGACGGCTCCAGGAATATGCCTTTACCGATTGATGCCGCCAAGCGCGGCTACAACCTTTTTCTTCTTGTAGTTGCGGGGCTGGGCGGCCTCCTCTACGGCATGGACATCGGCCTCATCGGCGGCGCGCTGCCCTATCTGCAAGCCACCTCGCCGCTCACCGCCGCTCAGCTTTCCATCGTGGTGGCTGCGGTGCTGCTGGGCGCGGTCTTCTCTACGATGTTTGCCGGCATGCTGGCCGACTGGATGGGCCGCAAACCGTTGATGATCCTCAGCGGCCTCACGTTTGTTGTCAGCATTCCCATGATCGCCCTTTCGCACGGCTACTCGCCTTTGCTTGTCGGGCGTCTGCTCGAGGGCGTCAGCGCCGGACTCATTGGCGTCGTCGTTCCCCTCTATCTGGCTGAGTGCCTGGCGGCGTCGGACCGCGGCAAGGGAACAGGCGTCTTTCAGTGGCTGCCCACCTCGTCCATGGTCTTCGCGGCGCTGCTGGGCATCTACTTCAGTTATCACGTTGCGGCCGTGGCTAAAACCGGCGACGCCTCGGCCTTGTTCGCCTACAAGGATCAGGCGTGGCGCCATCTCTTCTGGGTTTCGCTCCCTCCCGGCATCCTCTTTATCCTCGGCTGCCTGCTGGTCACCGAGTCGCCGCGCTGGCTCTTCAAGCGCGGAAAAAAGCAACAGGCCCATGCCGCCCTGCTGCGCTCTCGCACCGAACAGCAAGCCGCCGTCGAGCTCGAAGAGATGGAAGAATCTCAGCGCAAAGCCTCTACGCTCTCCTCTTCCGGCAAAAAGATTCAGGACTCGCTCTTGCGCCGCAAATATGTGGTTCCGTTCCTGCTCGCCTGCATCATTCTCTTCTGCAATACGGCCACAGGCGTCAACTCGCTCATCGGCTATAACACCAGCATCCTGCTGCAAGGCGGTCTCTCCGACCTTCACGCCCACTGGGGCTATGTCGTTTTCACCTCGATGAACTTCCTGCTGACCATAGTGGGCATGGCGCTGGTCGACCGCAAGGGCCGCAAGTTTCTGCTCATCCTTGGCACCAGCGGCATCATCGTCTCGATGGTGGGCGTGGGCATTCTCTTCCTGCGCACTGAAAAAGTCAGCGTGGACGCGCGCACCCAGGTGCAGGCCATGATTTCTCCCAGCCAGGAACTAACGCTGCCCTTCAATCGCGATGAAGCCGCCCAACTGCTAGCCGCGCAGGGCGATGCAGGCAAGCGCATTGACGCCGGCCGCGCATCCCTGGCCATTATCTATTCCTATGGCGATTTCACCGCCGCCACCAGCTTTGTGCGCTCCGACGACCCCGCCGCCCGGCCTATCGAAATCACGCGCGCCAGTTGCGTGCCCGCCAATAAGGTTCTGGCCCTCTTCAAGAATCCCCTTGGCAATCTGGACGCCGCGCAAACCGCGCCGCTCAAAATCGAGAAAGCCCTTGTCGGCCAGGTGCCTGACTCGAGCCACGGCTGGCTGGTTGCCCTGGGCCTCTTTCTGTTCATGGCCTTCTATGCGGTCGGTCCCGGCGTCTGCGTCTGGCTGGCCCTCTCCGAGCTGATGCCCACGCGCATCCGCTCCAACGGCATGAGCATCGCGCTGGTCATCAACCAGTTGGTTTCCACCACCCTGGCCGGCATCTTCCTGCCCTTCGTCAGCAAAAACGGCTACTCGTCCATGTTCTTTCTCTTCGCCGGGTTCACGGTGGTCTACTTCATCGTCGCGGCCTTCTTCTTGCCCGAGACCAAAGGCAAAACCCTGGAAGAAATCGAGGCGCATTTCGAGGGGAGCGCGGCCTTCGATTGATCTGTCATCCTGAGACAGCCTTAACTCGCCGCGTTGAGTTACGGCTGAAATGAAAGCTCGCACCGAAACAGACCGCAGGCCGCACAAATCCGCTAACTTGCTGCTCTAAGATATAACCGGCGGATGGCTCGCCCTGCCTTTGCGGTGTCGGCCCGAAGCAGCACTAATCAAGCCCGGAAAGCACTTTGCGAAGCCGCAACAAAACCCACGCCAATGCGGCGAGTCCCGCGCTCCAGACGATCAACAAAAGGTTCACCACCCACATAGGCGCCTCGCCTATGCGTTTCAGCAGGAAGGGCAGAAAATTCCACGTGGTGATGTGAAGATAGTCCCACGGATCCTCGCTCATCGCATTGGTGCTCAGGCCCCACGCGTCCACTTTTCCCAATGCGAACGCAACCACATTCTCCAGGCGCAGCAGAACCACGAAGGTTGGATGGCCCAGTATCTCCATCTGGTATAACTCCAGCGATAACCAGAACGCGACCGACGCTGCCTGCACCACCGCGCTCACGGCAACCAGCGCAACCCCCACGCTCCAAACCAGCTTTCCTATTTCACCGCGATGGCGCAGCAGCAGCGGGGCAGCCAACAGCGCCGCCAATTCGGCGCTTGTCGAAACGTAGCGGTCGCCCCAGGCTGAATCGCCGCTCCACACCGTATATCTCGCATAAAAACAGATATACGCCATCAGCAGCAGGGCGCTGGTAATCACATAAGCCTTCGCCGCTCCGCTGAATCGTCTCCACGCCACCGCGGCCAGCACAATCATCAGAATCAGCAACGGGTCGAAAAGAAAAATCGACTTTTCCGGCGTAAAAAGCGCTCCGAAAAATCCCACGTGGAATGGTGTCTCGAATGGATAATTGGCAGGCAGCGTTGGATCTCTCTTCATCATCTCGTGAGCGAATACGCTTACATAAGTGTTGAAGAGCGATCCAAACCTGTAGTACTGATAGAGCCGGTCAACCAGCCCGAAGAACACATACACCGGCAGTGCGATCGTCATGTAGCTGCAGCACTTGTTCCAAAGCTCTCTGCCGCGCGCGCCTTCCATCCACAGCACCAGCAGCAGGAAAACGCCACCAGCAATCAGGTCCATGCCCGTCGTCAGGCGTGTCAGCAGATTCAGCCCCAGGGCGCCTGAGCCAATCAGCAGGGCGCGGCGGCTACCCGTGCGCAGCCACTCAAATTGATACGTGAGCCCGGCGAGAGTCAGCAGGAAAATGTAATTGTTCTCCATCAGGTTCTGCGTGTAATGGAGGTGTGTGGTTGCCAGCAGCAGAGCCATAACGCCGGCCACTGCCTGTTTCACCCCGAACTTCAATTGCCTCAGAAATCGGAAGCAAACCAGAGCGGTCAGCACGCACAGGAAAATATTCGTGCTGTAGCTGACAATAATGTTGCGCACCGTTGGATCGTTTCCGCGGTACTCGGCGAAAACCGGAAGCCGCTCCACATAGGTTCCCACCACATCCGCCGGCAGCATCAGCAGCGATTGTCCAATGCCATACCAGCTCTGCAACCTGCCATCGCGGCCGTGCAACCCAAAGTCGGGATACTCGTAAGGGAGCACCGGCGGTTCCGATGTCCACAACGCATGTGTGGCTTGAAGCCGATGCGTTGTGTCCGACGTGCCCAGTTCTCCCGATTGCACCGCGAACGCAATAAGTCCCGCCGCGAGCGCCAGCAAAAAGACCGGATCGCGAAACCATTTCCGAATATATGTAATCATCATCTGTATTCAGGCTAAACCAGGTAACCTCTGAATAAGCCGCTGTTTTGAAAGAGCACGGCTTCAAAGCCTGCCTTGAGCAACGCCGGAGGGTGCCGCAAACGCAAGAAAATGAATGGTGGGCCTCCACAGTCTGCGGAAAAACTCGATCCGGAGGGAGGCGGGGATTTCAACTCCCGCATAAAGCTCCAAAATCAACGCGGGCTTCAGCCCCGGCGTAAAGCCAGCAAGACCTTTGCATCAACAAACTCTCCCGTAGGGAGAACGTGAAAATAGCCCAGGGTGAAACCCTGGGTCAGCGGCTGCCTCAATCAACTTCTGTTTTGTCGACCTCCGCCCGGAACCATGATTTCGAACAGAAGATCCCAACGACGCTGAGGATTCCACGACAAACTCACTTGTGATAGACCCGTCGGTTGCATGCGAGCACCCATCGGTTGCAGAATCCTGCGGCGTTTACCGTTGCTAATCCTAAGACAAAGCCAGGATCCTTCCGCCTTTCGGAGAGGTATTCCATGAGATTGACATTTCGCTTCAGCAAGCAGCGGTTTACTTACAAGCCTAACGCGCCGCCTTGTTAGCTCTAAGGTGTCGAGTAACGAGGATCGCTCTGGCTTCTTTTGGATGGGTGTTTATGCAAGAGCGGCTCCACAGCGCTGAGGTGTGGAGCACGGAGATCACGCTGAATTCACCCGCTTGGTCAAAGCTCTACACAGCCTTGGCGGCCGCAATGACGGTCATGACCTTGCACTTCTGGTCGTGGATCAGTGCGGATCAGACGCAGCTCGTAAAGACGGCTGATTCTCTGCCGGGAGAGTGCTCGGCTGCGCCATCTGCGGTTCCCGGGGGAAATTGATCTTCTTCACCAACGCTTTGTACTTTGGCTCATCCCTCAGCGTGCGCAGGTCCGGTTGCGACAAGCACGAGAGGACATTCGATTCATGGCGGTTATAGGCCTCTTCCAGCAGTTGCAATGCTTCCTGCTTCTTTCCCATCAGGATGCAGGTTTTCGCCAGAACGCTTCCCCATAGTTTACCCGCCTGGTAATACTCCTTTTGCCTGGCGTACAGATCGTTCAATAGTCCGCGCTCACCATCCCGCTCGTATCCCGCCCGTGCCGATGCGATGATGTCCTTCAGCACTGGATCATTCTCAGCCTCCGCTGTCTTCTTACCTTCCTCCAGGTAGGACGGAGAGTCCCTAAGCTCCAGGCTGATGATCATGAGGTAGTAGTGGGGCGAGAGAAACTCCGGGGCGGAGCGCTCCACTTCCTTGAGAAGTGCGATTGCCTCCTCCTTTTTCCCCGCATTGAACAGCATCAAGCCTCTGTCGGCAAGGATCGAATGCGAAGTAGGATCGAGTTCCTGAGCCTTGTTGTTCTCCTCCAGGCCTTCGGGAAATCGCCCTTGTACCGCAAGCACATTGGCATACCATTTGCGGGCTATCGGGTCTTTTGGATTCAACTCGATGGCGCGACGAAACTCCTTTTCGCCGTCCACAAAATCCCATTTGCCCCACCATTCGGCAAAGGCCAGGGCGCGATGCGCTTCGGCAAGCGAATCGTCCAGTTCGACGGCCTTCCTTGCCGCGACAATCGCGCGCGCGTAGGCCTCGCTGTCCGGCATGGTCGAGTATTCCCGAAGCAGGTCGTACGTGTCGGCCATGCCCACATAGGCCTGGGCATAGCCCGGATCATGCACAATCGCCTGGGTGAAGTAATCCAAGGCGCGATTCAAGCTATCTGGAGTCCTCTGGTTCCACTCGTAGCGGCCTTTCAGGTAAAGGTCGCGCGCCTGACTCTTTTCAGAATAGGAAACGGCGATCGAAGTCCCTGGTTCCGACTCCGCATGGATATTGGCGAACAGGCCCCGAAGCGCCTGGGATAATCGCTGGCCGGTTGCCCGAATACCCGCGGAATAGACGGCTGCGCCGACGACGCCGGCAAGCAGCAGTCCACAAGACGCCAGCAACCAGTTCCGTCTCAGGACCGATCGCGGGGCGGATGCTTCCAAAACGCGGGAGTTTGCCATCGCAGATCCGTCTGCCGCGACGAATGCTGCGCCGGAAGACTCCCCTGGCACGGCATCTTCGCGGGTTGCAACCAGGGCAGCTTCCGATTCCTGGATCTTGGTCGACTTCACCCATTCATCCAGCTCACGCGTATAGGCATAAACCGACGCACGCCCCCCGCCCGGTACGCGATGGATGGGCATACCACGATCCACGTCCCAGCGCTTGACGGTTCTTTCCACCTTGCCAAGATAGGCCGCAATTTCCTTCCAGGAGTCCAGGCGCCTGCCGAGTCTGCGATCTTCCGCATTTGACCGGTATGTCGAGGGCGACGCCATGAACTGGCCTCAATTCCAGGGTGGGTGTCACGAACTGTCCCCATCAGTCCCGATCTGTCACTTGCTTCTGGCCCTAGGATGGGTTGATTATCGCATCTGCGCCAACCGGCGGCAATGCCTAAATAGTTGTAAGCAGAATTGCAAGGACTCGAGGAAGCGTTGTTGGGCGCCATTTCCGCCTGTGCGGTTTTCCTTCACTGCCCGTTTGTTCCCTCAGTCAAGCGGGGGACAAGACGCTGCAGTACATGCGGGCTACAGTGTGTTCAGGCATTGTGGGTCTGTATTCATCAATCCGGCGCGAGCACACTGCGCTGCAAACAGGAAAGGGAAGGAATAGGTACACGATATGAAGATGAGAATAGGCGCGATCGTTTTCGCTCTCCTGGCGTCCGCAGCGGTCTCCGCGCACGCTGACCCCACTGTCGTCTTTACTCCCTGCACAACGACTCCCTGCCAAACGACAAGTAACGTGTCCGGCCTCTCCGGCACCGTCACGTATCCCGGTACGATTTCTGACTCCGGCGGTGATGTCACCGTTTCGACAACTACCAGTTACGGATTCAATCAAGGGTCTTCCCCATACGGCGAAACTAACTGGCTCAGTCTCGCAACAATCCCCAACGACCAGAATATCACGTTCACTTTTACGCAGCCTGTCGACTATGTCGGCTTCTTCTGGGGATCACCGGATAACTCTAACTGGGTTTCTCTCTACGATGGCTCTACACAGATTGGAGCTTATGTCGGCGGCCCATCTGCTGAAGGTGACGGATCTCCCATCGGTATCCAAGCCGGCTATGTGGATTTCTCCGCCAGCGCCGGTGAAGAAATCACTTCAATTGAACTTCTTAACGCCGGCTCCTTCTGGTTCGAGACGGACAACCTCTCCTATCAAGAGGCACCGGTTAGCTCTACTCCCACTCCCGAGCCCGGCTCTTTCCTGCTCTTGGGCAGCGGCCTGGTAGGACTGGCCGGCATGCTGCGGCGCAAGGCCGTTCTGCACGGCTAACGGCTCCAGATTAAGCAAACAATGTGTTTCTCAGGCCCAGGGAGCAAACCCTGGGCCTCTCTTATGCGCTCGCAGGTTCTCAAAAAGGGTGAAAGCCACTGTCCCGACCGGTATGCGATACCCGAAAAAGCATGCATAAACGCATTGTCTCAACCAGGGCAGCCGGGTGCCCCAGGTCCGGATTCTCGGACCTGGGAAGGATCGCCCCTCCCAATCTGCCCTTACAGAAAATTACCCTCCGTGGGCGCACACTGGGAGAGAAAAGAAAAGGGAACGAAATCCCATCCGCCGGAGAAGCCATGCGCAACATCACCGTTACCATCCCCGATGATTCCTACCGCCGTGCACGTGTCTGGGCAGCCCAGCGCGACACCTCGATCTCCGCAGTCGTCAAGTATCTCCTCGAAACCATGCCCGGAATCTCGCGCGCCAACAGCGCCTTCCCCGCCAACAAACCGAACTCCGCTAACACCGCCAACCCCGCTAACGCCGCCAACTCGACCAGTGCCGGCTAAAAAAATAGCGCTTTTGCCAGTGAAACTGTGGAGCCGCGCCTAACCAATTTAATATCAATATTTTCCACGCGTCGCCCGCACAGAATCACGCAATCACTAAACAAGTGAAACTGTGGAGCCGCACTCAACCCGTTCAAAATCAAAAATTTCCACACGCCGCCTACACAGAATCACAGAACTTGTGAAACTGTGGAGTTTTTATCTGAGGAACCCGCGTCGCGCGGGTTCCTCATTTGAATTGAAGCGGCAGATGCGAAGTTTGCTACGTTACTCCGTATTCCTTGGCATTGACCGGGCTGGAGAGCAGCACTTGCTGGCCGCTCAGATGAGTCTTGAGCAGCTCGATCTCATCCAGCGCGCCGGTGAGCGGCAGCGCCACTTGCCCGCCGGTTGCGGCCGAGCGGCAGAGTCCCATCATGATCTCGAAGCCCGCGTAGGCGCTATTGAAATTGCAGGAGTGAACCTTGCGGTCATCGTCCAGCCAGTCGGCTATTTCCGCGACGTAAGGAGGCATATCGAGGTCGTAGTTCATGCAACCTGGCCCGGAAGACGCGCCCTCTTTAGTGACTGCGCGCCAGCCGCCGCCGGTGAGGACTTCCGCGAAGCCATCCGTGCCTTGCGCGCCAATGCGGCACTTCCGCCACCAGTAATCAACCTCTGGAACGTCGGGAGCGCCCGCTCCGCACTCGACAATGCCGCGCACCCCGTTGGCGAATTGGATGAAGCCGCCAATGTAGTCCGGCGAGGGATGCAGGTCCGCCAGTTTGCCGCGTCCGGCGGCCTGCGCCATCACCCACTGTGCCGGCGCTTCCGCATTGTACCAGCGCATATAGTCGATCAGGTGCGAGAGCATGTGCGTCATCCAGCCCGACGACGTGCCGTAGACCGTATGCACGCGCCCCAGCGCGCCGCTGGCTACGATCTCCTTGACTTTGCGGTAGTGCTCGCCGTAACGGTGCTGATGGCTGACCACCGCCTTCACGCCGCTGGCCGCCAGCAGCTTTCTCACCTCGAAACCTTCGATGGTGTTGAGCGCCACCGGCTTTTCAAACGCGATCAGACGCGCGCCACCGTCGATGCCGGCGCGGACCATCTCGCTGCGCAGGTTAGGAAGGGTGCAGAAGCAGAAGATATCGGGCTTGAGGGACGCGCACAACTGGCGCGCGTCCGTGCCCTGGGCGGCGCCGAACCTGGCCGCCGCCGCGTCCAACCGAGCCGGGTCGATGTCGCAGACTCCTACGACCTCAAAGCGCTCGTTGGCCTGAAACGCCAGGGCATGGTGCATTCCACGCTTTCCCATGCCCACGACCACAACTCGATATTTCTGGCTCACTTCGTCCTCCCATCCCATGCGAGGACGTTGGCGATCACGTAGTCCACTTCCTCGGCGGTCAGCTCGGGGAACATGGGCAGCGAGATGCAGCAGGCCGCGTTGCGTTCCGAGTTGGGGATCGGCCCGGCGATGCGGGCTCCATGGCCCCAGGGATAGCCCTCCTGCTGGTGGATGGCGATGGGATAGTGGCACTTGGCGTCTATGCCTTCGCCGGTCAGGAACTTCAGGAATCCATCGCGGTGCGCGGGGTTCTTGGTCTCGATGACGTAAAGGTGGTAGACGTGACGGTAGCCGGGTGTCTCGTACGGCAGCGTGATGTTCTTAGCGCCGGCCAGGCCCTTGCTGTAACGCGCCGCCCACTTCCGGCGCTGGTCGCTCCACTCGTCGATATGCTTCAGCTTCGCGCTGAGCACGCCGGCCTGCAGATCGTCGAGGCGGCTGTTGTATCCGATGCTGTGGCAGGAGCGTTTTTCCGATCCGTGGTTGCGCAGCTTGCGCACGATGCGGTCGATCTCCGAGTTGTTGGTAACGATCGCTCCGCCATCGCCAAAACATCCCAGGTTCTTCTGGATGATGAAGCTGGTGGTTGCCGCGTCGCTTAATTCGCCGACCCGGAAACCGTCGCCGCGGGAGGCGATGCCCTGGGCATTGTCTTCTATCACGAAGAGTTTGTGCTTGTCGGCAATCTTGCGGATGGCTTTCATATCCGCGCACTGCCCATAAAGATGAACCGGAATAATGGCCTTGGTGCGCGGCGTGATCGCCGCTTCGATTTTGGTGGGATCAATGCAATTCGTTCTGGGGTCGCTATCGACAAACACGGCGGTCGCTTTGCGAAGCCAAATCGCTTCCGCGGTGGCGAAAAATGTGTTGGTGTGGGTTATAACTTCGTCGCCGGGGCCGATGCCGAGTGCTTCCAACGCCAGCCAGATGGCATCCGTTCCGTTGCCTACGCCGATAGCGTACTTGGTTCCGTGGAAGGCTGCAAACTCCTGCTCGAATCGATTCAGAACGGGTCCAAGCACGTACTGACCGCTCTCCAAAACGCCCTTGATTTGAGCGTCAATTTCAGACTGGATATTGTGGTACTGGCGCGTGTGGCCATAGAATGCCACGGTCATTTTCTTGTCTGGCATTTAAGTTCTCCTTGCCCTGGGGCGTAGGATGACTGGCCCCAACAGTGCACGTGACTCGATTGGAGTTTCGCAGTCGTAGACTCGGGAAACGGCTCGAGACGGCCAATTTCCGCGCCTCTGGCAGAGCTATTCGTCGGCGCTCTGCGTTTCTACGACCGCCTTCGAGAGATTCCTGGGCCGGTCCACGTCCACGCCGTGTTCCAGCGCCATGAAATAGGCAAACAGTTGCAAGGGCACAACCTCGGCGATGGGCAGCAGGTATTCGGTGGCCGTCTGAACCGCAACGTAATCCGTCACGAGCCCCGCCACCTGCGTGTCGCCTGCGTTGGCAACGGCAATCACTTTGGCGCCTTGCGCCTTCATGTCTCGCAACAGTTCCAGCGTTTTTTTATAGCGGAGGACCGAGGCTTTGAGCGCACGGTCCACGGTGGCCAGCACGACCAGGGGCACGCTGTCGCTCACCAGCGCATTTGGTCCGTGTTTCAGTTCGCCCACCGGATAGCCCTCGGCATGAACATAAGAAGCTTCCTTGAGCTTCAAGGCTCCCTCACGCGCGATAGCGTAGTGAATGCCACGGCCCAGGAAAAGAAAGGTGTTGGCGGAGCTGTACTTGTGGGCCAGAGTGGCCATCTGGTCGCGCCAGCCGTCGAGCTGGTTTTCGATGCTGCCGGGGAGAGACTGAAGCCGGGCAATGTTGGCCGCCAACTCCGCGCTATCCATGCGGCCCAGGCGTTGCGCCTCATAGAGGCCCAAAAGAAACAGCACGGCCAACTGGCAAGTAAAGCTCTTGGTGGCGGGGATCGCCTTCTCGACGCCAGCGCCCAGCGGCATGGAAACGTCTGCCTTGCGCGCCATGGTGGAGGCCTTGGCATTGGTGATGGCCAGGCTGTGCTGTCCGCGCCGGTTCGCCTCCCGCAGGGCCGCCAGCGTGTCGGAGGTCTCGCCCGATTGCGATAGCACAAGCAAACTGGGATGGCGGGCGCCCTTGTTTTCATGGCCACCGCGGCAACTGTACTCGCTGGCGTATTCAACATCGACGGCAAGCCCGCAGAGGTCTTCAAGCAGAATTTCGGCGGCCAGGCCGCTGTGGCGGCTGGAGCCGGAGGCGGCAATAAGCACCTCACCCGACGGGTTGGCCCAGTCTGCCAGCCGGTCCGCCACGTCGCTCCTCAAGTGGTTGCCGTCCAGATACATAGCCAGGGTGCGGAGCAGGGCTGCCGGCTGTTCATAAATCTCGCGCAACATCTCGTGGGAAAAGCTCGGCATATTGTTCATTCTGGTACAAGTCCTTTTTTGGGCAAGTTTGGTTGAGCGCCTTTACAACCCTCAAAATTCGATCATATATGAAGAAGTTGGTCAAATCCTTGAGTGAATTCATGAAAATATTCACAGATCGCTCAAATAATGTAAATTCAGGCTTTATTTTCTCTTCTTCGAGAGGGTAGAATCGGTGCGATATGGCTGACGCACTGAATCGACGCTGTGAACTGATTATCAAATTTCTTCTCCGGACCGGAACCGCCACAGTAGAAGAGATTCTCGAGGTAGCCGGCTCCTCGGCTCCCAGCATCCGGCGCGACCTGGCTCGGCTGGAAAGCCGCGGGCTGATTCGCCGCACCCATGGCGGGGCAACGCTGGTGGAGCCTCTGCTCTACGAGCCATTCCGCTACGACAGCTCCTTTTTGGCGCGCGAGCAGCGCTTTGCCCAAGAAAAGCGCCGCATCGGCCTGGCCGCCGCCGAACTGATTCAGGCCAACGAGACCGTGGGCCTCACCGCGGGCACTACCACCACGCACATTGGCCGCAGCCTGCGCCACCGCGAGAAGATTCAGGTGGTCACCAACGCCATCAATATCGGCATGGAGCTGTGCAACCAGCCTGGCATCCGCACCTATCTGACCGGCGGTGCGGTCCCCTGGGCATGGTCGTTTTCGCTCACCGGCAACGCGGCGCTCACGTTTCTCGACGATATTTACATGGACAAGGTGTTCTTGAGCGTGACTGGACTGGATGCCGAGCGCGGCGCCACCACGCTGGAGGCCGATGAGGCGCTGGTCTACCGCAAGATGCTCAAGCAAGCCAAGCAGGTGATTGTGACCGCCGATGCCAGCAAGCTGGGCAAAGTGAGCCCGGCTTTCATCTGCCCGACCAGTGAGATTCACATTCTGATTACCGATGCGGGCGCATCGGCCGAAGCGCTGGCCCCCTTTGAGCGCCAGGGAATCCGCGTTATTCGCGCATGAGCCTGCCCAGGCCCGCGGCTCTCAGCGCACACCCTGCGCTGCAATCTCTCTCGCGGCAATAGGGCTGCGCAGCAACTTCACCGCCGCGCGCACATCGGCTTCCAAAATGTCCGCTTTGCCGACTGCCGTATGTCCGTTAACGCTCTCCCGGCCGCACTCCTCGGCCCTGCGGGTCAGTGAGCCGTGCATGCAGCGGACACCGGTCCGCTGCAGAACCTCGGCCATGGAGGCCAGCTTCAGCCCGCCTCCGGCCATGATCTGAATGCGGTCTCCAGCCTGCCTGACCAACTGCGCAATCTGCGTGGCGCCTGTAAGCACATTCGGCGCTCCGCCCGAGGTCAACAGGCAATCGGCCCTTGTCTTGATGACTGCCTCCAGCGCCACGCCCAGATCAGGCGTTTCGTCGAAGGCACGATGGAAGGTCACTTTCATGGGACGGGCCAGCTCAACCAGTTCCCGGCTCCGGTCAACGTCAACGCGGCTGTCCGGCAACAGAACGCCCATTGCGACTCCGGCCGCGCCCGCCTCTTTGACCCATTGCACCTGCTGCCGCATCTGATCAAATTCCTCGGCGGAGTAGACAAAGTTCCCGCCGCGCGGGCGAATCAGCACATGAACGGGGATGGAAAGCGCCTGGAGGGTGGCCGTGATCAACCGTTCGCCGGGCGTGATCCCACTTAGATCGAGCCTGGCGCACAACTCGATACGGTCGGCGCCGCCCCGCTCAGCCGCCAGTGCGGCCTTCAGGGATTCGACGCAAAGCTCAAATAGAAAGGTCTTCATGCAAGAATCCAAAATGGCAGAATGTGGCCCGCGTCTTGCCCGATGACCGCCATCCATGGATGAGCCATGCGCCGCGAGCATCAACGCGAGATCAAGAACAAACATTAGAATAATAATCGTATTTTGTCAAAACGCTCATCAATATAGACAAAGATTGCCTTTTCAGTCACACTTCGGGACGATTCTATTCGTCCCTGCTCCCCGATCTTCCCCATTGCACGTGCCCGGCAACTGTCAGGCGCAATGTGACAAAATGGGCTGTCCACTGGCAAACAATATGGTTAGATTCAGAAGGATGGCGTTTCAAATGCAGTCCGAATAGTCCGGAGGAAGCGGAAGCCGCTGGGGAAATGGAATATTCAGAGATGTTCGCCACATTTCGCTTGCGCTAAACTACTTATTTTTCACAAGATTGACTATTTCGACTGAATCTCGTCATTTTCCCCTTGCAAAAGGCAGAGGATATGTATTAATGTTTTCACGTCTCACAATTGAGCGTTTTGTCGTGAATCAATCATCCAGATGGAAAGCGGCTCAGAAGTGGGGCAGGAGCGGAGAGGGTGACTTGCCGCCTCAGGGAGACTGAGGCAGAAAAGCAAGGCCCAAATCGCTACCCGTTCGAATCAGAATTCCGGCGGCGCGGAAGCGCCCGTCTTTCCAAAGCCAAGGCGTGGTCTGCGAGAGCCTTGACTTTCAAAAATGCCGGAGTCTGAATCGCAGGAGTTTGTGCAAATTCGGAGGCGAGCATTTTCCCGGCCTGGATAGTGCTCCATGGTTTCAACGTCATCCGTCAATACGTACCGGCGTATGGACATCAACAGGACTTCAAAGAAAGGTGCGATGGCAATGATTGATTTCAGAGGGTTATTTGTTGAATTCTTTCGAACGAAGCGCGGGCCAGTGCTGCTCAGTTTGTTGGCTGTAGTGTTTCTGCTCAGCCCGGTATTTACGGGCGCTCAGGAACTCTCGGCAACGCTCAGCGGCGTTGTTACCGATGCAA
Source organism: Acidobacteriaceae bacterium (assembly GCA_003142015.1). Classification (GTDB taxonomy): domain Bacteria; phylum Acidobacteriota; class Terriglobia; order Terriglobales; family Acidobacteriaceae; genus Telmatobacter. The sequence continues at coordinate 54,660 of PLOI01000063.1, forward strand.
CCGGGGCTGTGATTCCTCACGCCTCAGTGACGGTTGCACAGAATGGCGTCAACGCAGGATCCCGCGTTGTGCAGACGGATGGCTCCGGCAACTATGTTGCCACTAACCTCACGGCCGGAACCTATTCGATCACCATAACGGCTGCGGGCTTTGAGACCTTCAAGGGCAAGAACATCGTCCTGAACGTGGCCGAAAAGCACGCCTTTAACGCCCAACTGACGCCCGGCTCGACCAGCACGACGATTACCGTCGAAGACAATCCGGTTCAGGTCGATACCGAGACCAGCGGCCAGGCCGGCACCATCTCGGGAGTCCAGATCCGGGAACTTGAGATCAACAGCCGCAACTTCGAGCAGTTGATCACCTTGCAGCCCGGCGTTGTGAACCAGCTCGGCGATGAACCCAACGCTTCCGGCATTGCGATTTCGGTCAACGGCGCGCGAACCTCGGCCAACAACTGGACGGTGGACGGCGCCGACATCAACGACTCCGGCTCCAACGGCACGGTGGTCAACGAACCCAGCATGGACGCCATCCAGGAAATCACACTGGAGCGCGGCAATTACGACGCAGGCTACGGACGTTCGGGCGGCGGCCAGATTCTGGTGGCCACCAAGAACGGCACCAGCGCGTTCCATGGCGAGGGTTACGAGTACGTCCGCAATACCATGTTCGATGCCAACGATTGGCTCAACAAGCAGAGTCAGGAGACTATCACTGCAACCAACCCGGTTGCTTCCAATGATGCCGGTGTGAACCATCACAACGTCTACGGCTTCACAGTTGGCGGTCCCATTTACATTCCCAAGGTCTACAACGAAAACAAGAGCAAGACCTTCTTCTTCTGGTCCGAGGACTGGCACAAGATTAACTCCGCGGCTTCTAGCGTTACCATTCCGGTGCCGACCACCAACAACATCAACGGCATCTTTCAAGCCGCACCCACAATATGCGGCCCGACTTCACCAGCAGGTTGTGTTAATGATCCCACGGGCTCAATCGGGACCCAGGCTATCGCGACCCAGTATGCTGCGTACGGCGCGACATATAACCCGGCCACCAACGAGACAACGATTGCCCAAGCGGCTAACCCAAGCAGCAAGAACACGCAGTTGTATCTGGCCGACGTCTTTAAGCCCAACGCGAACGCCGCCGGTTCAGAGACCCTCAACCTTCCGGCTGTGACCGACTACCGTGACGACATCGTCCGCATCGACCACTACTTCAGCGACAAGGTTCACTTCTATGCGCGCGGCATGAATGATGTCATGCCGGTCACCGAGCCGATGGGCCTGTGGGCGGGCAACAACTACCCAGGCATGGCGGCGGCCTCTGTTGACTCACCGGGAAAGAACGTGGTGGGCAACCTGACCTGGACGATTTCGCCCACGATCGTCAATGAGCTGGAGTTTGTCTATGCTCAGGGCACTTATCATTCCAGCTTCCAGAGCGGTCAATTTGCCAATTCAGCCAGCGCGCTCAGCGCGCTACAGCCGAACACAGAACAGTTCAAGGATCCTTATGGGCGCCTTTCCGCAGTCGGCATCACGGGCTTGACGGGCTTCTCGGCAGGATCCACTCCGTGGAAAGAGCGCAACCTCGACCGCAGCTACTTCGATAACCTGGCTCTGACATTGGGCAAGCACACGGTCCGCATGGGCTTCCAGCTACAGCAGATGCTGAAGAACGAAAATGCCGTCGCCGGCGAAGCTAGCTTCAGCTTTGGCACCGCTTTGGGGGCTGATGTTCCCTTTGCCGACTTCCTTTTGGGCAATGTTCTCCAATATACCCAGCAGAATAAGGACACCGTTCCCGACCTCCAGTACTTCAACAGAGAACTCTACATTCAGGACGACTGGAAGGTGACTCAAAAGCTGACCATCAACCTTGGTCTGCGTTGGAGCAGCTTCCCCTCACCCCACGACAAGGCCAACATCCTGGCCAACTTCGATCCCACGCTCTACAGCCCGCTGCTGGCGCCAACAATCAATCCAGCAACCGGCAACTTCAACCCTGGCCAGTCCGTCGGCGGCTTCAACCTGGTTCCCACCACCTACGCCAATGGCATCATCTTCCCGAAGGGAGCGGCCTGTGCGACGGCTCAGACATACTCCTCACAGGTGCAGTGCTCGCCCTTCGGCTCGACCATCGATCCGACTTACAATGCCAACTTCGCTCCGCGCATCGGCTTTGCCTATAACCCCGACGGCCGTGGAGTCACTTCCATTCGCGGCGGCTTCGGCATCTTCTACGATCGCGTGCTGAACGGCATCTTCGAGCAGAGCGCCTTCTACGATCCGCCGGAAGTCCAGACCGATACCATCAACAACACCACCTTCGACGATGCGACCGGCGGCAGCAGCGTGACGAGCCTCGGACCAAACATGATGTGGACCACCGGGACCCCCGCTTTCAAGGTCCCGAACTACGCCGATTACAACCTCACCGTCGAACGCCAGCTTCTTCCCACCACCACTGTTTCAGTGGCTTACGTGGGCAGCCAGGCTCGCCATCTGATCGGCGAGTTCGACATGAACCAGCCCACGCTCGCTTCCAGGTTGGCTAAACCAGGCAACGTCGATGTCAACGCGCTGCGCCCCTATGCCGGGTACAGCTATTTCGACACAAAAGCAACGACCTTTACCAGCAACTACAACTCTCTGCAGATCGCGTTGCAACATCGCTCCTCCAAGGGCCTGACGGTTGGCGCGGCGTATACCTGGGCAAAGAGCTTGACCACGAATTCCGTGGATCGCGCCGGCGGCCTGAACGGCAACACGCAATACGGAACAACCGACTCCTACAACATGAAGATGGACTACGGTCCGTCGGGCTTCAATCAACCGCAGACGTTCGTTGTCAACTACGTCTACAACCTGCCCTTCTTCAAGGAGCAGCATGGCGCCGAGGGCCTGTTGCTGGGTGGCTGGGAGCTTTCAGGCATCACCTCGATGCTCTCCGGCACATCCTTCAATGTGGTTCAGGCAACAGATCCGTTTGCTTGCCCCACAATTGCGAGCGGACCTTCGGCCGGACTGTGCGACCCGGCGAAATCTCTGCCAAACCAGGGCTTGAGGGGATTGGGCATCGGCTCTCCCGATAGCCATATCGCCGCTCGTCCGGACCAGGTAGCTAAGGTAAATATGACCCGGAAGCCGGGCCAATGGTTCACACAATCCTCCTACGCGCCTGCAGTTGGCCATTTCGGCAACGTTAGCTCCGGTTCGCTCCTGGGTCCCGGAATGCAGAAGTGGGATCTTGCGTTGGTCAAGAACACCAAGATCTACGGCCCCGTCGGAATGCAACTACGCGCAGAGGCCTTTGACCTCTTCAACCACCCGAACTTCCTTACTGTCGATAACGGCTATAGCGATACCACCTTTGGAATGGTCAACTCCGACCACGAGCCGCGCCTCCTGCAGTTCGGCGCAAAGGTCACATTCTAAAGTTAGCCGATTCAACGCTGCATAACCGAAGGCCAGGGCGAAAGCTCCGGCCTTCGGTTGTACGCTGCGTACCCTTTACCAAGATAAGTTACTTGTTCGCCGGCGCGGGCGCCACGCTCTGGGAGGCGTTGTCCCGCAGTGGCATTTTGGATAACACCTTAATCAGGTCTTCATCGGCGGTTTCGTTGAGCCTCTTGGATTTGTCGAACTCGGTCTTGGCTTCGACCGTCTTTCCCATGGACTGATAAAGCAGTCCCAGCCGCCAGTGGGCGCTCACGTCGTCCGGCTTGAGCGCAATGACAGTCTTCAACTCGCGCAGCGCATCCTCACGCTGGCCGGCTTTGGTGTAGACGATGCCCAGATCGAGATGTCCCATGGAGTTGGTGGGGTTGATCTTGACTACCTTCTCAAGCAGCGGCCGCGCATCTTCCAGCTGGTTCATTTTAATGTCGGAATCGGCCAGGTAAAGCATGGCCAGGCCGTGCTCGGGAAAGTTGCCGAGTTCAGCCTGAAACTCTTGCGCGGCCTCCTGGTTTTGGCCTTGCTTCCATAACATGTACCCCAGACCGAAATGCACATTGGGCTCTTTTGGATTAGCCTGGACAGCAGCGCGAAACTCCCGTGTGGCGTTGATGGTTTCCTTCATTTCGTCCAATGCCTCGCCGGCCAGCATGTGGGCCTCGGCAGAGTCGGGATTCAAGGCGATAATGCGGTGAAACTCATCGAGAACGCATTGGTATTGCTTTGAGAGCAAACAACTGTGCGCCAAAGTCAATAGCAGGGGAAGATTCTGCGTATCGCGGTCCGCAGCCTTCTTCAGATAGGGAGCCGCCGCCGCATATTCGCCCAGCCCGAAGTGCGACATTCCGAGCAGGACCGTCAACTGCTGCGCCTCGTCTGAGGAGGGTGGTTGCGTTTTGAGCAGCGGTCTAAGTTGCAGAATTGTGTCCTTGTATTCGCCCGCCTTGAAGTACGCCAAGCCCAGGTTGTAGCGCAAACGAGGCATGGCCGGATTCAACGCCATAGCCTTGCGGTAGAACGCAATCGCCTCGGTGTAATGTTCCTGACGGGCTTCGAGCAGGCCAAGATGGGCGAATGGCTCAGGATTGGATGGGTGCGCAGTGGACAGCGCGCGCCATGCGGCTTCTGCTTCGGCAACTTTGCCTTGCTGTTCCAGCGAAAAGGCAACTTGCCTTTGGTCGCTCTGAGATAGCGCGAACAATGCACAACCGGCCAGAATCAGGGCCAGATAGACGGATCGCCTGCACTCGGGAATAAGTCTCACTTTAATCTCCATTGTTATTCTCACGCAGCGATAGAACTGTATGCAACCGCAACCTATTCAGAAGTTAGTGAACGCATCAATTCCATAACAGCTCCCAAACCATTCGCGCGGCTTGCGTAACCGGGCGCGAGCGTTGAAGATCAATAGATTGGGCGGAACGCGAGAAGATGCCGCCTGACACTCGCCATGCGCAAGCCCAAACCTGTCCGCCGCCAATCTCCGTTCTCCCAAGGCCGCTGGAATATGCGCGATTTGATTGCCGCGTCCGCGCTGTTTCTAGCCAGCGCAGCCGTGGTCCTGTGGCAGAATGCGCATCTCGCGGTCCTTTGGGATACGAGCTACATTCTGGACACGGCCTTCCGCATCTCTCTGGGCCAAACGCCGTATCGGGATTTTCCGCTGGCTCACGCGCCGCTCACGTTTCTGGTTCAGGCCGCCCTCATTCGCTTCGGCGAACGGGTATTCTTCCATCACGTTCTCTACGCCGCAGTGGTCGGCGGCCTGGGAACGGTGCTGGCTTGGCGGATCGCGTTGGAGACACTTCGAGAACGGCTGCGCGCGGCGTGGACCGTTTCCCTACTGCTAGCCGCACCGTTGACCGTCCTAGGCATCTATAGCATCCTGCCGTTTCCGTTCTATGACTGCGACTGTGTTTTCTGCATTCTCGTGGCGATTCTTCTTTTGCAGCGCGTGAGTGCGGATGACACCGCTGTATTGAACTCGGGCAGGACGCTTTTGCGGCCATTCGTTGCGGGCGTGGCGCTTCCGCTTCCGCTCTTCTTCAAGCAGAACATCGGTCTCCCGCTGCTGCTGGCGGCGCTGGCACTCGTTCTTCTGTTAATGCTAGCGAAGCGGTTGCGCAGAAATCCAGCTTCGCAGGACGGTTGTGGAGTCGCAGAGTTGGGCTCGATTTTTGCCGGCGCAGCCGCAACCCTCGTTGCGGCTGGAAGCCTGCTGCACTTCACCGTTGGGGTGGGCAATTATCTGCATTGGACAATCCAGTTTGCATCGCAGCGCCGTCTGCCTGGGTTTCAGCAGATGCTCGCTGTATACACGGAGCCCTCGCTGCTCTGGTGGCTGCCGGCCGCCGCTGTGGCTCTCGTGCTCTTGCGCGGTCGTTTTGCCCGGGCTCTGTGGGCGCGCTCGGTAGCGTTGGTGCTTCTGGGCGCGCCGTTTCTCTGGACGCTGGCCGGCCTCTTTCTCTCTTCAGACTCCGACGACCGCGCCAGCAGCCTACTGGCTCTGTGGCCGCTGCTGCTGGTCCTCAGCGGCGCGCTTACGCTGTGGAATCTTCGCCGTGGCCTGAGTTTGCGCGCCCTGTTGCCCGTCCTGCTTCTGGTTACTATCAACGGGACCCTGCTCTCGCAGCAGTTGTGGGGATCGACCTATGCCATCTGGCCGTTGCTGGTGCTTCTCATCGCCGAGATGATCGCCTTTCTGGCTTCCATCGAGCCGGCCAGCGCGGCTCAGGAGACAACAGACCGAAGGCAGTTTGTGGCGACGGCTTTGGCGGCGATCATTTCGGCAACGCTGGTTCTGTGCGGCGGCCTCTATATGGCCAGCGAGGAACGCCTGTCTTATGCGCAACTGCCGGAGGGCCCAGCCGTGCGTTCGGCGGTTCCCGCGCTGCGGGGAATGACTGTCAGCGGTCCTTTCCTGCCTGATTTTGAAGAGTTGTTACGGTTCGCCGCCAACGAAATCCCTGTCTCCGACGGACTGATTCTCATTCCCGGCGAAGACCCGTTCTACTTTGCCACCGGGCGCGTTCCGCAATTTCCCGTGCTGCTGTTCGACAACGCCACGGACCCCTATTCGCCCGCGCAGCTTGTGGAAGAGGCGCGACGGCGCAATATCCACTGGCTGATTGTCAAGCGCGATCTGCAACTGAAGGAAGATCCTACCCCGCAGCGCGAAGCCGCGCTGGAAGCCCTTCAACAAGTCTTTCTGCCCTACCGCAAACTGGGCAGCTATGATGTTTACCGCCGTCCGTAGGTTTGCTTCCGCGCAAAGACCGGGTCAAATTGCCGTTTCAAAAGATTTTGCGGCGCTGACCTGCTGGGCCGGTTGCGGCGGGTAAGCGAGAAATCGCGTAGAGGCGTGGCGAACGATGGGTGGAGCGGGCGAGGACGCCAGACAGGCCAGGAATGTGGCGCCGATCAGGCGCAAATCGCTCCAGAAAGTTGCGCGGCACATGTAGCGCACGTCCATGCGCGTCTTGAGCGGCCGGATATGTTGGCTATAGTAATCATCCAGGTGACTGGGATGAACGCGGCTTAACATTCCCTCTTCGCGGCGGAAGGCGAGCGTAGCCGCGCCGGTGATGCCTGGGCGATAGGGCATGTTGACGATGCCGGTATAGCGCGGCAGTTTGGGTCGTGGACCGACAAGGCTCATCTCTCCGCGCAAGATGTTATAGAACTGAGGAAGCTCGTCAAGTTTCAGCTTGCGCAGCCAGCGCCCTATGGCGGTAATGCGGCAATCCCCGCCTCTGGTAAGACCGGGACCGCGATGGCCCGCGTCCCACGTCATGCTGCGGAACTTGTAGATGCGAAAGAGACGACCTCCGCGGCCCACGCGATACTGGGCAAAGAATGCAGGTCCGCGCGAAGTGAGGCGCACGCACAATGCGATCGCCAGCATGGGAACCGCGAGGGCGGCAAGAACCAGCAGCGCAACAATAAAATCAAATACCCGCCTGGAAGAGGAGAGAGTCCAGACGCTGGCTGTGGGGCTTACCAGACTGGGGTTTACCGTGCGGGAGCTTTGCAGGCGCGCTTCATAGTCAGGAGCGCCGTGCAAGACAGGGGACAGTGCGGCGACCGGGAAGGGCGAAGCGAAGATAGAACTCGACTCAAGCGCGCGGCTGGGAAACTGCATAAAACCTCACCTCGAAAGCGTGATGGACCACCCGAGTGATGACGAAACCCGGCAGCGCATGAGAACGAGCATGGCTGAAGACTAGAACCGGGTAGCCAGGCGGTTTTGACTCTCAACCGCGAGTGCGACTACTTATGTATCGTCGGCTGTGCGGGCTGTGGATGCGCGGTCAATGGAGAGAAATAGGAGGGATGGGAAGACACAATTGGGAAAAGTCCCATTATCGAATTCCTATGAGTCCGCTCTAATTGATATCTTTACGAGCGATGCGACAGGATGCCGCGCGGAGCCTCTTTGCGGAATACCTTCCGCGCAGAGGTTCCGCGCAACCGTTTACTTGATCACGTCAATGGCGGCCGCGCCCAGGGCAAGCTGGGAGAAGATCTGCGTCCAGGAGAGAAACTCGCGCATGGCTCCCGGCCCTACGTTCTTCTCTGGGACAACGATGGTATCGCCGGGGTAAAGGCGAGCGTCCTGGAAGCCGGAATAAAAGATCGACTGTCCCGCGCTGCGGCCGGTCACCGATCCGTCCGCCCGCAGAACAAAGATCTGTCCATGGTCCGCGTCGCGGTTTGGGCCGCCTGCCATATGAAGGTACTGGCCAACACGAGCGCCGCTGCGATACAGGAAGGCATTCTGATTGAGCACGGCGCCGATCACCTGAATGGTGGCGGGAACGGGGGGAACAAGCAACTGGTCGCCGTCTTCAAGTTGCGTCTCCGGCAACTGGTTCTCTCCCGCGCTGTGCGGGTTCAAATCCAGCACGATTCTTCCGGTAGGCTGCACCTGGCGCAGCCGCTCGATGAGAGCGCGGTCGACGGAGGCGATCTGCCCCTGTTGTCCACTCTCCTGCGAAGCTCCGCTCGCCGCGTTGCTCATGGCGATCGAACTGCGCGCCAACTGATGCTCGAGGCGATCGGCATACTCTTTCAAACGCTGCGCTTCGATCACCTGGGTGCTTTTGCGGGTGAACTCAGCTCCGTAAAGATATGCCTTGTCCGTCAGCCCTCCGGCGCGCACGACCAGCGAACGCAGAGTTTCGCCGGGCAGGACGCTGTACACACCGGCATGGGCGAACTCCCCTTCCAGCCGCACATATTTTGTCTGCCTGTCCATCGGCTGGGGAATATCATCCTGCGAGAAGACGGTGACAATGTCGCCCGGTTGAAGTTCAAGGTCCTGGGAGGCGTCGTGGCTGAGTACCAGCTTGCCCAGATCGAAGGGAAGCAGGGATGTGGCCATGGTGGCTGTGTCCAGGCGCTCGATGACCGCGTAGTTCCAGTCGGTTTCAAACGCAGGGCGAAGCAGCGACGTCTCTCGTCCCATCGGGTTGTTCACTTCAATGCCGCCCAGCGTGCCCGCCTCTGCCGAGGCGCGGGTGTCTGGGAGCTTTCGCATGGCCGCGGATGGATAGTCGTTTGAAGATTGCTGCTGCAAAAGCGCGTTGGAAACAGCGTTTGGAAGGCGGCCCGTTTGCCGCACTGGAAGTCCGCCGCTTTGCTGCATGGGAGAGCTGCCGGTCTGCTGCGTTGAAAATCGGCCTGTCTGCGGCTGCGGAGCAAGGGCGTCGAGGGAGGGCACAAACTCCGGCGCCGGAAGGCCGAGCTGGGTGCGCCGCCACCAGTAGTCCCGCGAGACCAGCGAATCGCGGTCAGGCATCAGGTCGCTCAGCTTCATGCCCACATGCCAGAGAAACCGGCCCGGATTGGCCACTGATCCGCGTAGCGTGACGGTCTCGCGATAGTCGGAGGCGATCGGATTGATGCGCACAATGTCGCCGTCGGCTAGCGGAGTGGCCAGACCAGCCGCATCAGTCTTCAGTTCGAAGGCTCTGCGCTGTGCATGGTCCTCGATGCGCTCGACCGAGATGCGCCCGCCAAAGGCCACCGCGGTTCTGCCGCCGGAGGCCTCCAGCAACTCTTCGATCGTCTGCTCGCCGCGCAGTTCGTAGATTGCTTCCTGGCGCACGCTGCCCACGAGCGCCACCTGTGGACCCGCTGCGGGAATGTAGAGCACGTCTCCCGACTGCAGTTGTACGTCGCCTGTCTTGTCGCCCTTCACTAGCAGCGCGTAAAGGTCGAAGTCAGCGAGCACCTTGCCCTCGCGTTTCAACTCAACGTGGCGCATGGAACCGGCTCCGGAAGGACCGCTGCTCAAAAAGACCGCATTTACCAGCGTGCTGAGCGCGCTCACCGTGTACTCTCCCGGCTGCCGCGCCTGCCCGGTCACATACACCTGGATGGAATGAATCTCGCCCATATCGACACTCAGTTCGAAGTTGCGATAGACCCGCTCGAGCGCCTGGCGCAGGTGAGCGGCGACGGAAGAAAACGCGAGTCCGGCAACATGCACGTCGCCCGCCTTGGGAAGGTAGATTTCCCCCTCGCGGCTCACGCGCAGATTGGCGCTGAAGTTGACCTGTCCCCATACGCGGATGCGCAATTCGTCCCCGGCGCCGACCACCATATCTTGCGGCGCGGGGGCCTGGTCGATGGGGCCGAATGACGCAGGTTGCGCGGCAAAGAGCCTGGCTCCATAGATGGGCAGCATCCGGCCGGTGGTGGCATCGACAAAGCGCTGAAACTCAGTGGGAGGCTCGATGGTCAACGGCCGCCCGCCGCGATCACCGGCTGCGTTCAGGCCATTGCGCAGCGCCTGCTCGGTGTAATTCGAGCCGCCGGAAAGGCTGTTGTTGGCCGAGGCGTCCGTGGATAGGTCCGCCCGCGGCGTCTGTAGCTGCGGAGTTCCAGGTATCGCCGGCATATCGGGCGACGCCGGCGATGAGGTTGTGGAAGGCGGAGGCGCAGCCTGTTGCAACTGGCAGCCGTAGGAATCGGGATTGTCCTCTGCTGAACATTGCGCGCGCACATGAGGCACGCAGAAAACGAGAACGCCGGCACCGGCAACCGATAGAAGCAGCACGCGACGAGGGAGTGAGCGGGCAGATGAATGGTTTCTCATAGACGCCCCATTGTTCTCATATCCGGCGGTCGGACCCAACGAAAAAATACAAAAGCATCTCGGCACTGTTCCGAAATTGAACAGAACCGTAAGCGTCTTCCCATAATTGATTTCGCACTGGCGTTTCTTTCTCCTTCTCCATTTGCACACATCCTTTCGCAGGTAATCTGAGCGCAGTTTTCCGGCTGAGTGACGGGCAATTCACTCGCAACTGACGCTTTTCGTCAACAGAGGCAGGCAGTTGCGATGGCTGTCAGTTTCCACGCCGGAAGAGTCGGCGACGCAGAGTTCGAAAGCGCTCCGCGCGGCTCAAGGGAAAAATCGACTCGCTCGAAAGAGGAAGCCCAGCGTGCCAACAGAGACTCAGGAACCCGCCGTTACCGCATCTCAGACTTGCATCGTCTCTCTTCCGCCCATAATCCGCGTGGCGATCAAACGGAAGAAGCTGGTCGGCATCATTACGCTTGCCGTGATTGCGCTGGCCCTGGCAGTCGCCTTGGTGCTGTCCAGCCGCTACATGGCCACCACGGTGATCCTGCCGCCGCAGCAAAGTAGTTCGGCGGGAGCGGCCATGATGGCGCAATTGAACAGTCTGAGCACCATGGCCGGCGCGGGCGCCCTGGGCATCAAGAACCCCAACGATCTGCAGGTGGCTTTGCTGAAGAGCCGCAGCGTGGAGGATGCGATGGCGGCGCGCTTTCATCTGCAGGCGCTGTACCACGCGAAGTACCTGTCGTCGGCGCGCAAGCGGTGGGAGAAAAAGACATTCATTGATGACGGCTTGAAGGACGGATTGATCCGCCTATCGGTGACGGACAGTGATCCGCAGAGAGCCGCGGAGTTGGCCAACGGCTGGGTGGAGGAATACCAGCGCTTCTCGGCGACGCTGGCGGTGGGCGAGGCGTCCCGGCGAAGACTCTTCTTCGAGCGGCAAGTGGCTGACGCGCGCGAGAATCTGGCGCGCGCCGAAGAGGAGATGAAACAGACCGAGCAGCGCACCGGCGTGATTGAGCTGGACGGCCAGGCCCACGCCATGATCGCCTCGGCGGCCATGCTACGCGCCCAGGTGGCGGCCAAACAGGTCGAGATTCAGGCAATGCGCCAGTTTGCCGCCGATGGGAATCCGGATCTCGAACGCGCCCAGCAGGAGTTGTCGGGCCTGGAAGGGCAGTTGGCCGCCATGGACGTGGCCAAAGATCGCAGCAGCGGCGACCTGGTGGCGCCCACGGGCATGGTGGCCCAGGCGGGTCTTGATTATGCGCGCGCCTTGCGCGAGGTGAAGTATCGCGAGGCAGTGGTGAGCCTGTTGATGCGCCTTTACGAGATGGCGCAGGTGGACGAGGCGCAAAAGGGTTCCCAGGCGCAGGTTGTGGATATGGCCGTTGTTCCGGATCGCCCCACTTCGCTGTTCAGGATTTGGATTGTGTTGGCGGGGATGTTACTGGCTTTGCCGATGGCCCTGCTGATCGCACTTGGAACTGAAGCCGTCGATGGCCTCCGCGCACTTCGCCGCCGTTCGGACTCGTGGTCAGCGGCGCTCGAAAAGGCATGGGGCGGGGAAGCGCGATGAAGATTCGGCGGGCCCTGGGCCTGGATGGCGCTGTCGCGTTTACCTCTCTGGCGAGGGCGGTGAGTATTGCGGGCAGCACGGTGACGGTCTTGCTGATCGTCCGCTTTTTGTCACCCATCGAGCAGGGTTATTACTACACGCTTCTCAGCCTGGTTGCGTTGCAGATGGTCTTTGAACTGGGCTTCTCCTTTGTCGTTCAGCAGTTGGCCGCGCATGAGTGCATTCACCTGGAATTGCATGGGGACGGCAGCGTGAGCGGCGACCGGGTAGCGCACGCGCGGCTGGCCTCCACGCTTCAACTCAGCGTGCGCTGGTACACAGTGGCCGCCGTCGCAATGGGCTTGATTCTGGCGCCGATCGGAGAGTTCTTCTTTGCGCGCCACGGGGCGCCGGGAGCGGTGCATGTGGCCTGGAAGGGCCCCTGGCTGTTGGCTGTAGCCGCGTCAATGGCCGGCCTGTGGTGCCAGCCGTTTTATTCCTTCCTCGATGGATGCGGACAGGTACGCGCTGTGGCCGCGCTGCGGCTGCGACAGGCGATTGTCGGCATGTCGCTGTCCTGGATTGCTCTGCTTCTGCATCACGGGCTCTACTCGCCGGCCTTGGTGGTTTTGGGTCAAATTGCAACCGGCCTTTATTTCCTGGCCACGCGCCGCCGTTTGCTGGCGGGGTTGCTTAGTCATCAGGCCCGCGACGCGTCCATTCACTGGACCCGCGAGGTGTGGCCCTTCCAATGGCGCATCGCTGTTAGTTGGACGTGTTCTTACTTCACTCTTCAAGTTTTCATTCCTATTCTCTTTGCGTTGCGCGGGCCCGTGGAAGCCGGACAGATGGGCATGTCGCTCAGCATTACCGGCTATATGACAGGCTTGGTGCTTCCATGGATTACGACCAAGGCCACACCGTTTGGCAGATTGATTGCGGCGCGCCAGTTTCAGGAACTTGACCGGCTATTCCTGCGCACGCTGCGCCAGGCTCTGACCGCATTCGCCACGATAGCTCTGGCCGCCGCCTCCGGTGCGGCGATGTTGTCCGTGGTCGCGCCCAGGCTGGCAACGCGCATGGTTTCGCCGCAACTGTTCGCGGTGCTGGTGCTGGCTGCCGGCGCGAATTGCGTGGTGCAAAGTCTGGGTACGTTGTTGCGTTCCTTCAAGCGGGAGCCGTTTCTAGTGCAGTCAATGGCGGTGGCCGCGCTCACCCTGCTGCTGGCCGTGTTGACGGCGCCGCGATGGGGCAACACCGGCGTCACGCTCGGCTATCTGGCGGTTTCGGTGGGCATCGGCCTGCCTTCTGCATTGGCCATTTTCTTTCGCGCTCGCCGTGAATATCTGGCTGCCAGTCCGCTGACAGTGAGTGAAGGCGAGGCGGCATGAACCATTCATCTCCTTGCCTCGCTCTCCGGCCACAGGGCCTCGACGCTTCCGGTTCCCTGTCGGCGTCCGTCAGGCTTTTCGCCTTCAGCGCGATCCTGATTTTCTCCTTCGTGCCGACCCCGATCTATATCAACCTCTCGCAAATCCTCCTCCTCGTGCTCTGTGTAATTGCTCTGTGCTGCTATGTTGTCCGTCTTGAAACCGACATATTTGCTGCACTTTTTCTGATACTTCTGATCGCCGTCTCTCAGGCGATCGGCATTGCGCACAGCCCCGCCGCTGAGAAGAATTACTTGACGCCGGCGCTATTCCTGACCTCGCTGCTCATCGCTCCGGCCATGATGCTTTTGGCCAGACAGTTCCCGCTAGCCCGTCTCTACCGCCTGATGCCTCGCGTCATCAACTGGGTTCTAGTCTTTTTGACTGTCGAGAGTGTCTCGCGGCTCATCTTCTCGCCCTATCTGCCGGCAACGGCAGGTACAGATGTCTCAGACAGCTTCTATCTCTACAAGGCCAGTCTCTTCTTCTTCGACTCCAACTTTGTCGGAATCGAGATTCTCTGCTTCCTTGCAATCATGTTTGCGTTCAAGAAAGAAATCGGACGCAAACGATGGTTACTGGCTTATTTTCTTCTCTTTGCAACTTTGTCCAGGGCATCCATTGCCGCCGGAATATGCCAGCTTGTGATTTACAAACTGTGGCGCTGGAGGGCTTGGGCGTTCTTTGGTCTTCTGGCAGCTCAGGTTATTGCTATTTACCAACTATTCGTGAGTTATACCACGCAAGGGTCGCAAGCGATACACGATATGGACGGGAGCCTTGCCAGTAAGTTCTTCATTCTGTCTCTGATGACGGAAACATATCGCCGGGCAGATACAGCACAAAGGTTATTTGGCATCGGCGTAGGCAATCTATTCAGCCTGGCGGGAATATTCGCACATAACATCGTGGCAACCTTTGTTCTCGAGTTGGGCATCAGCGGCTCATTGCTGTTTGCCGCCTACGTATGGATTCTTTCGAGAAAGTGCCCGGCGTCCATCTATCTGCTCATCCTTCCCTTGGTAATTAACGGATTTTCTCTGGTAAGCACTTCCATGCCGTATTTCTTCGTTGCGCTCGGCCTGCTCGCGGCGTTGCGCGGCTCTCCGCATGACGGGAATGCAACACGCGAAGGTCAAACGACAAGTTACGAACTTCAGGAAGGATGAACATGACCAGAATCAGCGTGCTGCTGCCTGTATACAATGTCGAGCCTTATGTTGCCGACGCGCTCACAAGCATTCAATCGCAGACTTTCTCAGACATAGAGATTGTGGTCGTGGACGATGGCTCGACGGACGGGACCTTGCGGATTGTCGAGCAGTTCGCTTCCACGGATGGGCGTATCAAAGTCGTCCGCAGTACGCGGAATCAAGGCCTCTCAGCCGCGCTTAACTTGGGTCTGACTTACTGCCGTGCTCCCTTCATCGCCAGAATGGATGGAGATGATATCGCTTTGCCGGAGAGGCTGGAGAAGCAGCTCAATTTCCTCGAGCAGACCCCCGGTGTTGCCCTTGTAGGATGCGCAAGCATTCAGATTGACCAGTCTGGCCGCCCCATTCCCGGCTTACGTATAGCGCGAAAACCTGAAGAGAAGGACATCGCACAAACCATCTTGCTCAACACGCCATGCCTCCATATATGGCTTGCGCGGCATGAGGTATACGACAAGCTCGGTGGCTATCGCGACATGTCTTTTTCTGAGGATTACGACTTTCTGCTTCGGGCCTGGACTGCAGGGTTCCGCCTAAGCAATCTGCCGGAAGCGCTGATGCATATTCGGACCCGTCCGGACAATATGTCCGCATGCGTCGAGCAAAGAAAGGCTCACTACTACATCAGGAACTTATATCGCGAGCGGGTGAAGTGCGGCCATGACAGCTTCAGCAAGGAAGCGTTCGATCGGCGTGTCAAGCCTGGCAAACTCGAGAATTTGTTCTTTCGCCTGGCGCTTAAGTGTGCCCAGCGCGGGGTCCTGGTGCGGCACAGCTTCCGGCCTTTCATATTTCTTCCTCTTTCCGCTGTCCTGTCCCCATGGCAAGCAAGATATTTCTTCGACAGCATAAGACTAAAACTTGCCTGGCGGGGAGCTATGCATGCGCCTTAATTGCCTAGGAACAACCTGCCGCCGCGCAGCAACGTTGGGAGATTGTTACGAAGATGAGCCTCTCCCTTTCAATTACAGCGCCGCACCGAGCTACGGAGACCGCGGCAATACAGCCGCAAAGAAATGGGTCCGGGAAGGTCAGGAATGGCAAAGATCAGCGTACTTATGAATGTCTTCAACGTAGAGCCATATATTGCGGAAGCTCTCAAGAGTATCCAGTCGCAGACCTTCCAAGATATAGATATTGTGGTTGCAGACGACGGCTCAAAGGACAGGACGCGGCAGGTCGCCGAGCAAATCGCCTCCACCGACCGGCGAATCACGGTAGTAGGCACTCCTGACAATCGAGGCATACCGGCAGCGCTGAACCTAGGGCTCGCACTCTGTCACACACCTTACATTGCCAAGATGGATGGGGACGATATAGCCTTGCCAACCCGGTTGGAAAAGCAGCTTCGGTTCCTCGAGAATAACCCTGACGTATCGCTTGTGGGATGCGCCACCACGGCGATAGATCAATCCGGACGCCTTATCCCCGGATTAGGTGTTTCACAAAAGCCAATTACTCAGGAAGCAGTAGCAGAGACGATGCTGCTCGCGCCTCCGTGCAGTCATATCTGGCTGGCGCGGCGCGAAGTATACGACACATTGTCAGGCTATCGGGAGATAGAGGTCGCTGAAGATTACGACTTTCTGCTCCGCGCCATTTCCTCTGGATTCCGCATAACAAACCTCCCGGAGTCTCTAATGCTGATCCGCACACGCTCCGGCAATGTCTCTTCGCGTCTTGAACAGAGAAAGGCGCATTACTACATCGTCAAGTTATACCGCGAGCGCCTGGAGCGCGGCGTGGACAGCTTCAGTAAGGAAGGTTACGCGCGAGCTGTCAGATCAGGCAAGGTGGAGGACGGCGCCTTTCGCCTTGCCATGCAATGCGCTCGAAAGGGGTTTAGATCTCACAGCAGAGTATTGCGCTATTTCCTTCTGATGTTCTCCGCGCTGGTATCGCCATGGCAAGCGCGCTATTACCTCATTCGATTTCATCTCAAGATGGCATTGCGAACGCCGGGTTACTCGGCTTGAAAGTCTGGAAACGTGAACTCTTGTCCGATGAAAAGCCAACGGAGAAACCAATGAAGATATGTTTCATCATTCATAATATTACGGCGCGCGCAGGGTCAGAGCGGGCTCAAGCCAATCTTGCTAACGCACTTTCCGCCCGCGGTAAGTCGATTTCAATCTGGTCGATGTATGGCGCAGGGTTGTCTCCGGGGTTTCCACTGACAAGCGGCGTCAAGGTGAGTTACGGCTTGAAGACGCCGTTGCTGTACTTTCTGGACTATCCATGGCTGGCGTGCGTCTTTGCCATTCATGTTATTCGGCAGCGGCCAGATTGGATTGTTTGCACAGGCGCGAATCGATTGATCGTCGCATTGATGGCAGCCTTTGTTCCTGGCGTAAAGGTGGTTATATGGGAGCACTTTCCAGTTACAGACAGTGTTACAAAAGCGCGTGGCAGACTAGCAAGAAAGATTGCGTCTGTTGTCGCCTCGCGAATTGTGACCCTGACAAAGAGCGACAAAGACCTGTACGCAACGCTCTACGCCGCGACCGGAAGAGTTACCCATATTCCCAACATCGTGCTATCGCCGGGCGTGACCGGAAGAGCTCGCCACAGGGAAGTTCTCGCCATGGGAAGACTTTCGCGGGAGAAGGGATTCGATCTGCTGCTCGAGGCCTGGGCGCTTGCTATACCGCGGCTGCCAGATTGGTCGCTGCGCATTGTAGGCGATGGACAGATGCGCGACGAGTTAGTGCGGCGAGCCGGCAGCCTTGGAATCGAAAATCACGTAACCTTCGCGCCCTTTTCGGACGATCCGTTTTCCTTGTATTCGGAATGTGGAATCTTTGTTCTGAGCTCGCGGTTTGAGGGTTTGCCATTTGTGCTGATCGAGGCAATGACGTGCGGAACTGCATGCATCAGCTTCGATTGCCCGAATGGTCCGCGCGAGGTGATACGGAATGGAGTGAACGGCCTGTTGGTATCGGCCGAACAAGTCAATGCTTTGGCAAGCGCAATAGTAAAGCTTGGCGAGAATCCAATGTTGCGTCAGAGGCTTGGATACGAGGCGCGCAAGGTTTCCAAGCCGTTTTCCGAGCCGCGCGTTGTGGCGCGCTGGCAGGAAGTACTTTACGGCCAGATGCCCATCGTTGCGAAGTCTGTTGCTGCGGCCGCGCCTGGCCACGCTGCTGGATCGAGGGCAGCGTGAAGACTAACTACGCAGACCGCGGCCTGAGGTGATTGCCTGGGGTGCTACCAGTATTCAAAACCGCACCAGAGTATAATCTGCTTCATGGCGGCGTATGCGCAATCGCATTTACCGGAGACCGGAGACGCGGAGAGTGGACCGAATCGCGCGGCAGACACGGCGCTGAAACTGCACGCGCTGGAAGCTCGCCTGGGGCTGTTAGGCAGCCTGATGGTGGCATACTCCGGCGGCGTGGACTCTGCGTTTCTGGCGGCCACGGCGCATCGAGTTCTGGGCAGCCGCATGATTGCCGTTCTGGCAGATTCACCCAGCCTGGCCCGCCGCGACTTCGAGCAGGCCTGCGAATTTGCGCGCGCCCAAGGGATTCCGCTGCGCATCATCGCAACCGAAGAATTGAGCCGGCCGGAGTATCAGCGCAACGACGCTCATCGCTGTTTTCATTGCAAGGACGAGCTCTTCGGCGCCATGGAGACGCTGGGTGCAAGCCTGGGCTTCGAGAACATCGCCTATGGGATGAACGTCGATGACACGAGGGATTTCCGTCCCGGGCAACGCGCGGCCGAGGAACACGCGGTGTTGGCGCCGCTGGCCGAGGCCGGACTCACAAAAATCGAAATACGTGCGCTGGCCAAGGCGGCCGGCTATTCGCTGTGGGACCGGCCGGCAGCGCCGTGCCTGTCTTCGCGCGTTGAATATGGCCGCGCCGTGACCCCCGAGATCCTCGCCCAAGTAGAGAAGGCCGAAGAGAGCTTGCGGCAGTTGGGCTTTCGCGAGTTGCGCGTTCGCCATCATGGTGAACTTGCCCGCGTGGAGATTGCGCGAGCCGAGTTGCCGAGCGCCCTCACGATGGAGATGCTCGACGCTATTACCGCCGCTCTCAAGTTGGCCGGCTTCCAGTATGTGACGCTTGATTGCGCCGGTTTTCGCTCCGGGGCGATGAACGAGGTTCTTGGGAGCACAATTCTGTCCGTGGATGTGCTGGCCAAGCGCAGCGCATAGCAGACAGTTTAGAATCACCTTGCGATGCGTATTGGTTATCTGGAGTGCTTTTCCGGCATCAGCGGCGACATGCTGCTGGGAGCCTTGGTGGATGCGGGCGTCTCCTTCGCTTGCCTGGCGGAGACAGCGGCTGCGCTGAACGTTGGGGCGCGGCTGGAGATGCGCAAGGTGAACCGTGGCGGCCTGGCCGCAATCAAGGTTGACGTGATTACGCCCGACACCTTGGCCGTTGAGCCGGGACACTCTCACCAGGATCATCCGAAGCACGTACATCACGAGCATGAGCCGCACGCGCACACTGCGCACGCCCCTCACCGCTCTTTGTCGGCGATTCTCGAAATCATTCGTTCCGCGCCGCTCTCGGAAGCGGTAAAGCAGCGTTCGATACGCGCCTTCCAACTGCTGGGCGAGGCGGAAGCCGCCATCCATTCTGTTCCCATTGAAGAGGTGCATTTCCACGAGGTAGGCGCGGTGGACACCATTGTTGATATCGTCTGCGCCGCCGCGGGCGCAGAGGCGCTGGGCCGAGAAATGGGTGTGGACCGCTGGGTTTCGTCGCCGCTCAACGTGGGCAGCGGAACTGTGGTTTGCCAGCACGGCACATTGCCGGTTCCCGCACCGGCCACGCTGGCTTTGCTGGGTGATGCGCCGATCTACGCGGCGGGTGAGCCGATGGAGCGCGTGACTCCGACCGGAGCGGTGCTGCTGCGCATGCTTGAGGTGCAGTACGCAAAGCTGCCTGCCATGCGTGTGCTGAAAACCGGTTACGGCGCGGGCGGGCGCGAGACAGCAGGGCAGCCCAACCTGCTGCGGTTGCTGGTGGGTGAAGAAGATACTGTTGTGACCTCCGAAGCCGAATCGATTGCAGTGATAGAGACAGTCATTGACGATTGCAATCCACAGTTGCTGAGTTATGTGAGTGAGTTGCTGTTGGCTGCTGGCGCGTGGGACGTGTATCGCACAACGGTGCAGATGAAGAAAGGGCGCACAGGCGTGCAGATGACCGTTCTCTGCCGGCCGGATCTTGCGCCCGCGTTGCAGAATCTGCTTTTCCGCGAGACCACCACCATCGGCTTGCGCTGGAGGCTGGAGAACAAGGTCGCGCTGACGCGAGAGTTCGTTGAAGTCGAAACAAGTTGGGGCAAGGTGAGGATCAAAATTGCCCACTGGCCTGACGGCAGAATCGCGAACGCGGCGCCGGAGTATGAGGATTGCCGCCAGCTTGCCACTGTGCACTCGATCCCGCTCAAGCAGGTGATGGAAGAAGCGATGCGAGTTTACGCGCTCACGAAGGAGAAACGCTGATGGACCGCGCATACATTGAATCCCTGCTCAACGAAGTACGCGAGGGCCGCACGGCGGTCAACGACGCGGTTGACCGGCTGAAGGATCTGCCATTCGAAGACCTGGGCTTCGCCAAACTCGATCACCACCGCGCGCTGCGCACCGGGATGCCCGAAGTGATTTTTGCCGCCGGCAAGACCGCAACGCAGGTGGCAACAATCTTCACCCGCATGGCGCAGGCCGGAGGCAACGTGCTGGCCACACGCGCGACGCGCGAAATGTTCGAGGCCGTTCATGCTGTCGAGCCACGCGCCGAATTTCATGAGATGGCCCGCGCCGTTACGCTCACGCAAGCTGCGGCCGTTCCCGGCAAGGGAACGATTGCCGTGGTCTGTGCGGGCACTAGCGATTTGCCGGTAGCCGAAGAAGCCGTGGTGACCGCGCGCCTGATGGGCAATACGGTCGAGTTGATTGCCGACGTCGGAGTGGCCGGCATTCACCGGCTACTGGCGCAAAAAAATTCTCTACAAGCGGCGCGTGTGCTGATTGTTTGCGCCGGCATGGAAGGCGCGCTGCCCACCGTTGTCGGCGGACTGGTGAACGCGCCGGTTCTGGCCGTGCCCACCAGCGTGGGATATGGCGCGTCGTTCGGCGGCATTGCGGCGCTGCTGGGAATGTTGAACACCTGCTCGCCCAACGTCTCTGTGGTCAACATCGACAACGGGTTCGGCGCCGCCTGCATTGCCTCGCTCATCAATCGGCTGTGAGAAAACGCCCGCGAATCCGGCTGAACAGTGGACAGTAAGTCAGCGAGTTAGCGAGTCAGCAAGTCAGCGGAAAGGCCCTGGAGCGATGCTTCGGGGCTGTTTTATGGGCAAAAAATGGATTTCCCGGGCGATTTTCAGAGGCCAAATCTCACAATGTGGGAGAATTTGGGCTATTCGTTTTTCGAGCGGTATTGATTTCAAACGGGTTAAAAATAATCTGCAATGTTTTGAGG
>PLOI01000045.1 GCA_003142015.1 Acidobacteriaceae bacterium
GGCCAGTTCAACGGCAAGGCGCTGGTGATCACATTCATCTATACGCGCTGTCCGTCGCCCGATTTTTGCCCGCGTGTGACGCGCAACTTTGCCTCGCTGGATAAGCAGTTAGCGGCCAACCCCGCGCTCTACGCCAAGACACATCTGCTCTCGATTAGTTTTGACCCGGAACACGACACGCCGGCGCGGCTCAGAGCCTATGGCGCGACTTATATCGGCAGCGATACAAAGAATGCTTTTGCGCATTGGGACTTTGCCGTACCGGAAAAGCCAGTGCTCGCCGAGATGGCCAAATTTTTCGACCTTGGAATGACAGAGAATGCGGATTCGACGATTACTCACACGCTCTCTACTACGCTCATCGGTCCTGACGGCAAGGTCGTGCGTTTCTATCCGGGCAACGAGTGGACACCGGAGCAGGTGCTGGCCGATCTGAAGCAGTCGGCTGGGTCTTCCATCTGAAACAGCCTGATCAGATAATGCTGTTAAAAGATCGTACAGAGTTTTGTGAAGGCATCGAGCTCGATTAGTTGTTGGCCTTCAGGCGCAAGGTCTATCTCCGCATGTTCCAGCACCCAAGTGTCTTTGTGGAAAAGAAAAATGGCGTTGAGGCCGGCGGCGAGTGCGGGGTTGATATCGCTCTTGGGACTGTTGCCGACCATCCAGCTTGTGCGCGGCGATAACTCGTGGCGATGGAGAACCTCGCGGTATGTCGGTGGGTCTTTTTCTGCGACGATCTCAACCGCCGAGAAGTAACTGGCAAGGCCGGAACGTTCCAGCTTGTCAGCTTGCTCGGCGTGGTTGCCTTTGGTCATGAGGATGAGCCGGTGGCGTGTGGCCAGCTGGGCCAGGGTCTCGGCCACGCCGGAGAGCAGCTCAATCTCCTGCTCGGCGATGGAGCGGGCGAAGCCTTCAATGCGCTGGCGCTTTTCGTCGGTCATGGGCGCGGGGCTGAGCCGCGCGAAGCAGTCTACCAACGAGCGAGTGAAACTCGACAGGCCATATCCATGGGAGAGGATAGTCTCGCGTTCGACGGCGTTCAGCGCCTTTCTGACCTCGGCGGGCGAGTACCGGTGGTGATTCAGATAACTTATGAAGGCGGCGATGGCGCGCTCGAAGTAAACATTGTTCTCCCACAGCGTATCGTCGGCATCGACGAGCAGCGTCTGTCCTGGTGCACATTGCTTCATGAGTCTTATCTTAGCGAATCGGGATGGTGCGGGTTGAGGCGGCGCGTGCGATACACCAAATTCCGCACGCGCCGCTCTCATGTCATGGGCGCGGGGGTCATTGCTTCTTGTTGGCTTGGCTCCCTTGCAGCGTCAACCCCAGCGTAAAGCAGTGATCGACGAGTTTGAATAAAGGAGGAAGCTCGCCATACTGATACTTGCCGGTGATTGCCAGATATTTGAAGCTCCATGGCGCGTAGTTGATGTCGCCTTCAAACCAATGCCGAGCCTTTGTGGTCATATCGATGGTTGTTATCTGGTGCAGTGTGCGCACCTCCGGTTCATCGAATGCCGGCAGGCGAACCCGATACGACCCCGTCAGAGAGAATGTGCTGACCATGCTCCCTTTACCATTCGGAGTTGCAGTCCCGAGCGCTGCATCCGCTCCAAGAACTCCACGCATGATCGCATTGTAATTAGCCCAATTTACCGGCACTTTTTCAATAGTGGCCGGCTTACTGAGGTTTTCGCCAACTTCGAGCGCCATGAACGGATAGAGCGTCGCATAGAGAGAAGGATGCTTTGGCGGCATCCAGGAATTCAGCACGAAGGTAGCAGCGGGATTGAAGATGAAATTGCTTGACGGGTCCGACGTGCTGAATTCAAAGTCAGGCAACGCGAACAGTAGCTTGGCGCCTAAAAACAGATGATCCTGAGCAGGCTGGTTACTTTGAACCGGCTCGGCGTACTTCGCCACGACAAGACGGGTGAAGGTCAGGCCTGCGGTGATCGAGTCAGGATCGAAGTTCGTGCTGTTGGCGGGAGGCTTGAGGTTCTGGTTGATCTCGATATCGGTGGAGATGGCGGGGTTGAAACTCAGGATGTCTCCGGAAAATTGCAATGCGCCTTTCAACGAAAGGCTGTAGATAGGCTTTGTGCCTCCCGCGGCCAAATAGCTGGCCGTCAGGGACACATCCGGAAGCGCGCCTTTTTCGACGGGGCAAAACGCCGGCTTATTACCCGTGCTGCCGCAGTCCGTTTTTGCAGGCTTATTCTCTTCCGGCTTTGTGGGGTTGGTCTCTGGCGTGCCCGGATTAACGCCTGGCTCGACGGAGGCGGGTTGTTGCGCGTGCGAATTGGGGGCTGCTTTAGTTGGAGTGCCGGAAATCACTTGGGGAAGGACGTACGGAGGGCCGGCCGGGTTGAACAGCACCGTCCAGGAAGCTCCACCCGGTATATCGCTACCTGCGAGATGCAGCCGGATTTTCTGGTCGGGGATATCGGGCTCGACCGACAGGACCTCCGCTGCACGGACCTGGGAATCCGGCTTATCGCTCCAATACACTCTCCAACTTGATGCCGTCGTAAAGGGGTTGGGGCCAGGAGGCAGAGCGCCGGTGTAATCCACGTCGGCGGTAAGCTGCGCGCCTCGCTCCAATTCAGCTTTGCCGGTGAGCTTGAACTTTGTCTCGGCCGGCCAGGCGAGAGCGCAGCACGTCAGGATGAGTAAGAGAATCGGCTTAGAATGCATTGCTTTGCACCGAATTTGCAGCTGCCTGCAGGGTTGTTCCGGGAGAAGATGAGACGTCAGTGTCGTCAATGTGCAAGGGAGCGATGCGAGATTTGACCCCGGCAGTGAAAATTGCCGACGTAAGTGAATCTATGACGCCCAGGTCAAATAAAGTTTTGGTCGATGGAGTATCCGTTGGCGGATTCCAATGGCTCGGTTTTGGCGTCGAATTGACGACGACATGAAGACAAAAGGCAGGCGTTAGGTCAGATAAAGCAACCATCGGCACGCTCCAATAGGTGAAGGTCAGACGTTAGGGAATAAACGGGTGTTGGATGCCCGCAAGCCTGGGATGGGCCCATCGAATCTGAGCGCATTCTTGCAGCAGGCGAAGTATTTGTCAATTTGTTTTTATAAACAGACTATTGGGCCCCGCGCCCATTCTGGACACAAGTCTAAAGAGACCATCACCGTGGAGAATGTAACTACTCAGAAATGGCAACTAATCTGGTGAATGGCAGATGCATGGGCCGCTTCATATTCCGCTGGCTTGGAGAGGATAGCGGCCCGTGGTTGTAGATGTGTCACTGATTAACTATTTTGGTTGAGCGGCCAGCCACTGCTTCAGATTTGGCTCTTGGAGCTTCCGCAACTCGACGCAGCCGTCGATGCTCTCAAGGGCGTGCTTGAGGGCCTTATCGGAGGCGGCGACCTTGTGTGTGGAAAAGAATGTCTCCACACCGGCGCGGGCGTTGGCGGAGCAGAAGCTGCCCGTGGAGCCCACAAGGTAAGCGCCCATCTCCGTGGTGAACTGGGCCTGAACCTTGTCCCAATTGTTCTGAATGTACTTCCACGTCTGCTCACGGTTTTCGTCTATGCTCAAGGCGATGACAAACTGAATAACAGCGTCTTGGTTGCGGACCTTGCCTGAGACGGCGTAGTCGAGAGAGCGCTGGAGCAGAGCTGGGTTGTCAAACTCGGCCAGCAGACGCAGAGAGTTCTCCTGGAACTCCGGATTGGTCGAGGTCTCATAAATCTGCTGCAGCTGGTCAAAGAGTTGAGCGTCGCCATTGCGGGCGGCGACTGCGAGGGCAGTCTGACCGAACGTGGCATCGACGGAGACGGGATTCGCAAGGTACTTGGCAGCAATCTCTTGTGCCTGAGCGAGGACGGCTGGGTCTTTGCCGTAGAAGCCGAGGAAGCCAAACAGTTGCGCGCGCAATTTGCGCGTGTTGGCCGAGTCGATGTCGGCGGGCGGGCCAAGCCTGGCGTACTGCGGCGCAAAGGTGGAGCGAATCCAGGCCGCCAGCGCTGCGCGCTCTTCTGCACTAGCCGCAACCCGAGTGTAGGTCGCGTTGACGCCGCCCAGGGCCGCGCCCACTACCTCCGCGCCGGGGTCGGCCTTGACGGCGGCCGCAAGGTCAAGGTAAGCGCCGATGGGAGTCTTGTTGGCGCGCGCCTGAGCCCACTCATTGCCGATCAGGCTGATGCGTTCGGCGGGTGTTAGTCCAGTCTCCACCTGCACTACCAGCGCCGCATACTCGCTGGGCGGATAGGCGCTGCGGTAGTAGCCCTTACCGCCGGCATTGGCGAAGAAGAGACCGCCTGCGGGTGCCTTCAATGTAGAGCCGTCGGGTGTGAGAAGCTGACAGTCCTCGCTCGCGACCGCAATCTTGAAGCACACTGGCAGCGTCCATTTCTGCGCGGGGTCCGGCACAATGCTAGGGCTGAGATAGAAACGCTTCTGTTTGACCGCAACCGTGCCGTTGGCAGGCTCGCCGAACGTGAGGATAGGCGCGCCCGGCTGGGCCACGAGGCTTTCCATGATCTTGTCCACCGGCTTGTGGCTGGTTGCGGTTTGAGCGCCCCAAAAATCTTCCGCGGTGGCATTCGCGTAGCTGTGAGCCGCCAGATAGTTGTGCACTCCCTGGCGGAAAGTCTCTTCGCCGAGATAGTTTTCCACGGTCAACAACACATCGCTGGCCTTGCCGTAGGAGATGCCGTCGAACATCTGGTTGATGTCGCCGGGTGTATCGGCCTTGGCTCGAATGGCGCGGGTGGTGGGCTGCGCGTCGAGGTTGAGCGCGTTGTCTATGCCCGAGACCACGTATTGGTCTATGTTCCACTCAGGATGCATGGCGGCTACAGGCTTGTTTTCCATCCACGTGGCAAAGCCTTCGTTGAGCCAGATGTTATCCCACCATTGCATGGTCACCAGGTCGCCGAACCACTGGTGAGCCATCTCATGAGCGATGGTCAGGGCTATCTCTTTCTCCGCGTCAACGGAAGCCGTCCTGGGGTCGATCAGAAGCGCGGTCTCACGAAAGGTGATGGCGCCGAAGTTTTCCATGGCGCCGGCCTCGAAGTCGGGTAGGGCGATCAAGTCGAGCTTCTTGAGCGGGTAAGGAATGCCAAAGTAGTTGTTGTAGTAGTGCAGCACGTATTTGGCGACATCTACGCTGTAAGGCGTGAGCGCGACTTTGTCGGGCGTGGAGCAGGAGCGTATGGTCACGCCGTCGGCTTCGCCCGTGGTGCATTGGAAATCGCCGACCAGGAAGGCCACCAGGTAGGTGGACATTTTAGGCGTGGTGGCAAATTTGAACGTGTGCTTGCCGGTTGCAGGGCCGGGGGTGTCGCTGATGATCTCCCCGTTGGAGATGGCCATGTCGCCGCTATCGATCACAAGTGAAATGTCGTAAGTAGCCTTGAAGGCTGGCTCATCAAAGCAAGGGAAGGCGCGCCTCGCGTCGGTGGACTCGAACTGGGTGACAGCGTAGTTGCGCTTGGCGGTCTTCGACAGATAGAAGCCGCGCAACTCGTTATTTAAAATGCCGGTGTAATGGATGGCCAGCGCGGCGTTGCCCGCGTGCAGTGTCACGGGGAAAGTAAAAGTCGCCTGCTGTTTGTCCTTGTCGAGCGCGACAGTAGCCTTCTGCTCTTTGCCGTCAGCGGTCACGCTCACACTCTCAAAGGCGATCTCGGCGGCGTTCAGCGTGATGTGATCCGCCGGTTCGGCAAGGTTCACATCGATAAACTCTTCGCCGGAGAAGGTTGCGGCCTTGAGGTCGGGCGTAAGGGTGAGTTTGTAGTGCTCCGGGCGGACAGTCTGTGGCAACCGCTGGGCGTGCAGTGCGCCGGCCGACGCAAGAAATACGCTGGCAAGTACACCAAAGGACAGAGACAGACGAACAGTCGATAAAACGGAGCCGTGAATTCTCATACAATCCTCGAATCGTTGGACAATCACCGGGAGCCCGATAAGCGCTATTGTAAAATGGCCTTCCCTCACAGGATGAACGGATGAGGTGAAACCCATCGCTGTCGGATCCATTGACTTTGCCTTATCCGTGTGCGGAACAAAGCCCGAACCCTTCAAAACTTCGACTGGCCTCAAAGGCTCCTTAGTCTGACGTTCTCTCTTTCGGCAGCAGCGAATCGAGCAGCAGTAGGCAGGCGCCGGTGACGATGGCCGTGTCGGCTATGTTGAAGTCGGGCCAGTGGTAGCCGAAGATGTGGACCTCGATGAAGTCCACCACCGAGCCGTAGGCGATGCGGTCGTGCACGTTGCCCAGAGCTCCGGCAAAGACCAGCGCCAGCGCAAAGGTGGTGAGCGTGAAGCGGTCGCCCAGGTATACCATCGCGACGAGAACAGCCAGCGCCGCCACCAGCGTGAAGCAGACCAGCGTCCAGCGGACCGTGTTGGGCGAGGCAGTGTTGGCGAACAGCGAAAAAGCCGCGCCCTCATTGGTCCAGTGGGTAATGCGCAAAAAGTGAGGCACAACCGGGATGGCGCCGCCAAACGGAATGCGGAGCGTGACCCAGGTCTTGGTCAGCCGGTCAACAAAGATGACCACGGCAGAGATGAGCAGCAGCCAGTGCAAGCGGCGGGGAGCGGTGAATTTCATTGAGCTTCCTTGGGTGGTGCAATCTTCATTTCGGTGAGCGCCTCGGCGCAGCGTGTGCAGACGTTCTGCCAAATGCCGTAGTTGGCGACTTCGGGCATGAAATTCCAGCAGCGGGCGCATTTGGTGCCAGTGGCGGGCAAGACAATGATGGCGACTTCCGACACAGAGCCACGCCGTTCTGGGCCTTCCGTCACTTTGACGCTAGAAACATTCAGTATTTCTTTGAGGCCGTTTGCGTGCGAACGTAGGAGGTCAAGAATCTCGCCTTCAGCACTGATTTCAATCTCCGCGTCCAGACTTTTTCCGATCTTCTTTTCCCGGCGGTCTAGTTCTAGATCTGCAAAAGCCGCGTCTCGAATCTTGAAGATTTGCTTCCACTCTTCCAACAACGGCGCCGGATCTTCGGAAAAAATCTCAGCCGGGGCAGGGAATTGCGCCAGATGCACCGAAGCTTCACGGCCTTCAACCTTGGGCAGATACTCCCAAATCTCATCGGCAGTGAACGAAAGAATGGGCGCGACCAGTCTGACTAAAGTTTCCGAAATCTGCCACAGCACGGTCTGCGCGGAGCGGCGTTCGTGGCTGGTGGGCGCGAAGGTGTACATCCGGTCCTTGAGCACATCCAGATAGAACGAACTCAGGTCCACAATGGCGAACTCGTTGATCGCGTGGTAGATGCGGTGGAACTCGAAGGCTGCGTACCAGTCGAGCACTTTTTCGGTCAGCTCGCGGGTGCGGGCCAGCATATAGCGGTCGAGCGGAAGAAGTTCGGCCTCTGGAACGCGGTCGCGTACGGTGTCGAAACCGTTCAGGTTGCCCAGCAAAAAGCGGAAGGTGTTGCGCAGCTTGCGATAAATCTCCGAGCAGCGCTGCATGAGGTTTTCGCTGGCCGCCATGTCTTCGCGAAAATCGATGGAGGCCACCCACAGGCGGACGATTTCGCCGCCCATGCGGTTGGCAATATCTACCGGGTCCACGCCGTTGCCGAGAGATTTGCTCATGGCCCGGCCCTGCTCGTCCAATGTCCAGCCAGCGGTCGAAACGTGGGAGTAGGGCGCGCGCCCGCGCAACGCAACAGAGGTCAGCAGCGAAGAGTGGAACCAGCCGCGATGCTGATCGCCGCCTTCGAGGTACAGCACTTCAGCCCCTTCGCCGTTTTGGAAGGCCGAATACGCGGGCTTCAACTCGGGGTCGCTCTCGCATACGGCAAACCAGCTTGTGCCGGAGTCAAACCACACGTCGAGGATGTCGGTTTCCTTGCGGAATGCCGTGCCTCCGCAGTGGGCGCAGGCGTTGTTAGCCGGCAGCAGCGCGGAGATCTCAGTTGTGTGCCATGCCTCGGCGCCGTGCTCCTCAAACAACTTCACGATTCTGCTATTGAGCGCCGGGTCCAGGATGGGCTGTTGGCAGCTTTCGCAAAGGAAGACCGCGATGGGCACGCCCCAGATGCGCTGGCGGCTGATGCACCAGTCGGGGCGCGTGGCGATCATGTTGGTGATGCGCTCCTTGCCCCAGGCCGGGTCCCAGACCACCTTGTCGATCTCCTCGATGGCTTGCTGGCGGAAGGTCGTCTCGGAGCCGTTGGCACGCTTGACCGGTGTTTCAAGGCCAATGAACCATTGCTCAGTGGCGCGGAAGATGACCGGATGGTGGCAGCGCCAGCAGTGCGGGTAAGAGTGCTCCAGGTCGTGGCCGGCCAGCAGCGCGCCGGACTCTTCGAGCATGGCTATGATGACGGGATTTGCAGCCCACACCTTCATGCCATCGAAGGCCGGCGGCGTGTTGTGGTTCCAGGCCTCGGGGTCCACATGGATGCGACCGGCGGCGTCAACGCGGCAGGTGGGGTCGATGTTGTAGCGGACGCCGGTGTAGAAGTCGTCCGCGCCGTGCGAGGGCGCCGTGTGGACCGCGCCGGTGCCCGTGTCGGCGGTAACATAGGTGGCCAGCACGCCCAAAATGCTGCGCTCCAGAAATGGATGCTGGAAGGTGGCATATTCAAGGACGCTGCCTTTGAAGCGCGCCAGTTCGGTGGTCTCGCCCAGTTTGCAGGCTGCGGCTACAGACGCGGCCAGCTCTGCCGCGACAATGTAGACTGGCGCGTTCGCTGCGTCTTGATCTGCTGCCGGGGCGGCCAGCGCCACGTACTCGAAGTCGGGATGGAAGGCCACGGCCATCGACGCTGGCAGCGTCCACGGGGTAGTGGTCCAGATAATGGTGTAAACTTCGCGGCCGGCTAACGAGGGCGACAGCGCCTCGGGCTTCGATGTGAGCCGGTAGCGCACATAGACCGAGGGGCTAGTGTGCATCTCGTACTCGACCTCTGCCTCAGCCAGCGCCGTGCGGTCGTGGATGCACCAGTAAACCGGCTTCAGGCCGCGATATACGAAGCCTTTCTCCAAAAAGCCGTAAAAAGCCTCTAGCGTGTGTGCTTCGTAGTCGCGGGACATGGTTTTATAGGGCGTTTCCCAGCGGCCTATGCAGCCAATTCGCTCAAACTGCGAGGTTTGCAGATCAATGTACTTTTGCGCGTAGGCGCGGCACGCATCGAGGACGGCCGGCGCGGGCATTTCCAGCTTCTTGTGGCCCAACTGCTCGTCTACCTTGATTTCGATGGGCAATCCGTGGCAGTCGTAACCGGGAACGTAGGGCGCATCGAAACCCGCCATGGTCTTCGATTTGACGACGAAATCCTTCAGCCCTTTGTTGAGCGCATGACCAAGGTGAATGGGTCCGTTGGCATAGGGAGGACCGTCATGCAGCAGAAAATACGAGCCGCCAGCTTTACGGCGCTCTTCGCCGGCCTTGCGCAGCTCTTCATAGAGCCCCATCGAGGCCCATCGGGCTAAGCGAAGCGGTTCATTCTGCGGCAGGTTAGCCTTCATCGGGAAGGCGGTCTGTGGCAAGGTAAGGGTCGCCTTCAACTCCGGTGCTGAGGACATCGTCACTCCCTGGGTTCTTTCGATCTGGTTCATTTCTCAGTGTAAATGGCGAGGCAAGATCTTTTCGGCAACAATTGCACGCGCGGGCCGTCTATTGTTTATGGGAAGCCCGAGCGCTACGAAATATGAGAGTCTGGATTTTGAGGCCTTCCCGGGCGAGACACAAGCGGGTCGCGTCAAGCATAATGGAAGAGTGGCCCCTGAGACGGAGAACTTCCCGTTCGTAACCGAAACCAGGCGTCAAGAGGCAACGGAACCAGACGCAACGATGGCCAACGATTTGCTCATCCAGCCAGACACTGAATCCGAAGCTGCCACGGCCATTATGGACGGCTGCGAACTCGACCTCACTTTCGGCGTTCCTGTTGAGACAAAGCCCATTTGGGTTGATCTCTACCAGAGCATCCGCGATGTCTTCTTCCCGCCCAAGCTGCCTCCGCTGGAGCTGACCTCAAAGCCGATTCCAGTCCCGGATAGGATGGCGGTCAAGCGCAATCCCTGGGCCTTCGGCATCTCCGCCAGCTTCAATCTCGCTGTTTTGCTGGTCGTACTCTTTTTCATGGGCAAAAAAATCCTCGAAACGGTGAACAAGCCGCCCCTGACCAACACGCCGATCGAGGTAACGGAATTCAAAGCCCCCAAGAAAGACGTCTCCGCGGGCGGCGGCGGCGGAAGTCCCGACAAGATCGAAGCAATCAAGGGCAAGATTCCTCCGCCGGCGAGTGCTCCGGTAATAGCGCCCGTGATACAGCCGCCGGTTCCCTCAATCGACCTGCAAAACGACATTACCATCCCCACGGATACGAAGCTGCCGAACTTCGGCGTCTCGAACTCTGCAAATGTCAAACTCGCTTCAGGCGGAAACGGCTCTGGCATGGGCCTGGGTTCAGGACATGGAAATGGCTATGGGCCGGGCTACGGCGGCAACATCGGCGGCGGACTTGAACGTGTGGGCGGCCGCGTCTCCGCGCCAATTCCACTTAACAGCGTGGAAGCGGAGTTTTCCGAAGAGGCGCGTAAGGCCAAGTACCAGGGCGTGGTGCTGGTCAGGCTCATCGTTGATGCGCAAGGGAATCCCCAGAATCCGCGGGTGGTTCAAGCCCTGGGCATGGGACTGGATGAAAAGGCCCTTGAAGCGGTTCGCAAATACAAGTTTAAGCCGGCCATGAGAGACCACAAAACGCCGGTTGCGGTCGAAATCACTGTCGAGGTCAACTTCCACATGTACTAAGAGTCTGAAGCAATTTGAGCAGGGAAGAGCGAAGCGCATCGGCGCTTCGCTCTTTTCATAAGTAGAGGGATTTACGGGTGCCGCAATGGACAACGGTCTTTGCCGTTAGAAATGAGAGCCCAGGGAATTGGATGAGCTTTCAGGGAAACAACAAATCGGGGAATGGATGGTGCGCCCGGAGAGAGTCGAACTCCCGACCTACTGGTTCGTAGCCAGTCGCTCTATCCAGCTGAGCTACGGGCGCACACGGATGGTTTCAAGCGAAACCAGAGACAGAATATCAGGGTTTGCCGTGTGGTGCAATTGCAGTTTTCAAGCTGCGGGCGCTTGCTGCTGACCCGCCTCTATAGGAATCAGCGGCAACTCCTCGACGATTTCCAGGCCCGCCTGGCGCACCAGCTTCGTTACCGTGGCGGCGTTGAGCCGGGTCGCGTCATACTCTACGCGCAGTGTCCGGGCGGCGCGGTCGAAGTGGAGACGGCGAATACCGTACACCTCGCCGGTATTGGCCAGCGCAAGGGTCACCGCGTCCGTGGGCGGCACGGCATAGCGAAAGAGAATCTCCACCGATGTCATGAATGAATGATAGCAAGAATCTACAGGCTCTTCAGATAGGCACGGATCTCCGGGCTGCCCCAGTCCTGGGGTCCGACGACCTTGCGGCGTATAAATCCTTTTCGGTCGATGATGTAGGTTTCCGGCCACATCTCGGTGCGGTAAAGCTGGGCCGCCTTCTGGCCGGGGTCGCGGACAGTGATCAAGTCCACGTGGTGGCGGATGAGGAAGCGGCTGTAAGCCTCCGGGTCTTCGTCGATGCTGACGGCCAGTACAGCCAGGTCGGGCTGCGCGTGGTGGAGTTCGAGCAGTGAGGGCATCTCCTCAATGCAAGGCGGGCACCACGTCGCCCAAAAGTTGAGCAGCACCACCTGGCCCCGGTAGCTGGCGAGGTGGACGGTGGTCGAGCCGTCTGAGATGGTGAAATCTGGCGCCTGCTGGCCAGTCTGGGCAGGATGCGCGCCACGGTCGCAACCCGGCGCAAGAGCCAAAGGCACAGCCAATGCTAGAAAGAGAATCCGAGAAAGCCGCACATCTCTATAATACTTAGCGAAAGGCCTCAACGGAAAGGGCAAGGCGCATGGAGAGGAAACCTGAGAGCGGAACAACTGGGAAGGCAGCATTCAAGCCGGTGCTTGGGCTTTCCGATGTGCCGTCGGTGCCGCCGATGCCTTGGGAACCTGCGCCGGGAACCGTTTTTGATCAGCCCGAGCCGGAGCTGGACCAGTTGCTGGAGCTGACAATCATCGTTCCTGCGCGCAACGAAGAGGATTGCCTGGCCGCTTGCCTTGAGTCGTTGGTGATCCAATCCGAAGAGGTCTTCGAGCTGGGCCGGGACTGGGAACTGATTGTGGTGGATGACCACTCAACCGACCGGACCGCCGAGATTGCCCGCGGCTTTGCCGGAGTCATTGTGGTCGAGGCGGACAAGCTCGAAGCCGGCTGGACCGGCAAAGCCAACGCCATTTGGACAGCGGCAAGACGGGCGCGCGGACGGTGGCTGCTCTTCACCGACGCGGATACTATCCACGAGGCGGGATATCTGCGCCGGGCGATCCATGAGGCGGTAAAGCACAAGGTGGGCATGTTGAGCTACTCGCCCCGGCAGATTGTGTATGGCCTTTGGCAACGGTCACTGATGCCGCTGGTTTTTTGTGAACTGGCCCTAGCCTATCCTCCAGCCCGCGTCTCGGATCCTGCACAGCGCATCGCCGCTGCCAACGGACAATTTCTACTCGTGGAGCGCGAGGCCTACCGGCGGCTCGGTGGCCACGCCAGCGTGGCTGAAAAGGTGCTCGAAGACGTGGAACTGGCCTTTCTGGCCAAGCGGCGCAATGTGGGACTGCGCTTCCGCTATGCCGAGGATGCGGTCTCCACACGAATGTACCGCTCGACAACGGCGATGATCGAGGGCTGGACCAAGAATCTCGCGCTGCTCTTCGACAACTGCCTGGCGCTGGCCTTCTGGCGCGTCCTCGACATTGCGCTCTTGGTCCTGCTGCCGGCGCTGGCGGTATGGCTGTGGAACGCGCGTTTTGCCGCCCATTCACTGCAATGGCTGGCCGCCGGCTGGGTGCTGGCCATCTTGTGGGCGCGCAACCTCTTCCGCTTCTACGGACGCGTTGCCAAATCCAACTTTCCCTTTGTCGATTGCGCCGTGGCTCCACTCGGGCTGCCGCTGTTTATTGTGCTGCTCTACCGCAGTTGGTTCCAGCACAAGATTCTCAAGCGCGTAAGCTGGAAGGGCAGAAGCTACAAGACTTAAGGTGCAATTCGAAGTATGAAGCCTTTACCGGGCCTCGGGCATCCTTTCTAGTGAGGGATTAGAATGATTTTCCTGACGCGGCGGGCCACGTTTTCTGCTTCGCACTACTACTGGAACCCGGCCTGGTCCGAAGAGAAGAACGAGCAGGTCTTCGGCCGCTGCGCCAATCGCAACGGCCACGGGCACAACTACACGCTCGAGGTCACTGTGGCGGGCGAGCCTGACTCGGTCACCGGTTTTGTCGTCGATCTGAAGTGGCTCAAGAACGTAATCGAACGCGAGGTGCTCGCTGCATGGGATCATCGCCACCTGAATCTTGAAGTCCCGGAGTTTGCCGCAATCATACCGACCACAGAGAACATTGCCATCGATGCGTGGAGGCGTCTGGAACCGTCCGTCATTCAAGCGGGTGGGGCACAACTGAGCCGGGTCCGCGTCTATGAAACGCCGGAAATCTTTGCGGAATACCGGGGTGAAGCTTGATTGCGTATTTCGGTCGCCGCTACACTCTGTGCGCCAGCCACCGGCTGCACACGAATGCGCTAACGGTAGAAGAGAACCGTGCAACCTACGGCAAGTGCAACAATCCTCACGGTCACGGGCACAATTATGTTGTGGAAGTGCTGGTTGCTGGAGCGGTGGACCCGGAGACCGGCATGGTGGTGAATATGGCAGCACTGGATGAAGTGGTGCGCGCGCGTGTCGTCGAACGATTTGATCATACCAACCTCAATCTGGACCCGCTGTTTGCGAATCGCGTGCCGACGACAGAGAATCTAAGTAGAGTGGTCTTCGCATTGTTGAAGGACGCGCTGCCGGCCGGCAAGCTGGAGCGGGTACGCGTAGAGGAAACGGAAAACAATTTTTTTGAATGTGTCGAATGACACATCGATAGACGAAGATGCAGGACGCCCTATTCCCCAGGGCGAGAGGATGACGATCATGGCGCAACCGATAGCAGTAAGCAAGCCTATTCGCAGAGCGGCTGAGATGAACGAAGGGCTGAGCGAGGTCAGCACCGAGGAGATGTATCGCGAGATTCTTTCCCGGCTGGGCGAGGACCCCAGCCGTCAGGGTCTGCTGGCCACGCCCGCGCGCGTTGAAAAAGCGATGGCCCAGTTGACCAAGGGCTACGACGAAGACCCCACGCAAATCCTGCGCGGAGCGCTCTTCGACGAGGACTACGACGAGATGGTCATCGTCAAAGACATCGAGATGTTTTCGCTCTGCGAACATCACATGCTGCCCTTCTTCGGCAAAGTGCATGTGGCATACATTCCCAAGGGCAAGGTCATCGGGCTGAGCAAGATTCCGCGCCTCGTCGAGGTCTTTGCGCGGCGGCTTCAGATTCAGGAGCGGCTCACTCGCCAGATTGCCGACGCCATTCAAGATGCGATTGCGCCGCAGGGGGTGGGCGTGGTCATCGAGGCGCGCCACCTGTGCATGATGATGCGCGGCATTGAGAAACAGCACTCCTCCACGGTGACTTCGGCCATGGTGGGCTGCTTCCGCCAGAAAGAAACGCGCCTGGAGTTCCTGTCGCTCGTGCGCCAGCCCGGTACTGGCGGAGTGTGAGCAGCCAGCCCTGTCAGCTAAAGTGAAGAAGTGAACGGGCTTCTCGTTATAGACAAACCGGCCGGCATGACTAGCCACGATGTGGTGGGAATTCTGCGGAGAATTACCGGCGAGCGTTCCATCGGGCACCTTGGCACTCTGGACCCCATGGCCACCGGTGTCTTGCCCCTGCTGCTGGGTAAGTTTACCCGCCTGGCGCAATATTTCTCTTCGGCGGAGAAGAGCTATAGCGGAACGATTCGCTTTGGCTTTGCCACGGACACGTATGACGCTGAGGGGCAACCTGCCGGACCTGATTTCACTCCGGATTTGACCCTTGACCAGGTACGCGCAGCGGCCACCCGCTTCGATGGCGAGATCGAGCAGATGCCGCCGGCTTACTCCGCAAAAAAGATTGCTGGAACTCCCGCCTACAAGCTGGCCCGCGAAGGCAAGCCCGTGGAACTGAAGGCCGTAACAATCCACATCCATCACTTCGAGATAGTTTCTCTGGACGGCGCCGAGGCCGCCTTTACGATGACAATCAGCGCAGGGGGCTACGTGCGGGCTGTGGCTCACCAACTGGGCCAGGACCTCGGCTGCGGAGCGCACCTGAGCAGCCTGCGGCGCACTCAGGCCGGGGTCTTCACGCTCAGCGAGGCGCACTCGCTCGACGAACTGCAACCGCTGGCCGGGAACGTGGAGGCGCTGGAAGAACTGTGCATCCATCCGCGCAATCTGTTGCCGGAGATGCCTTCTGTAACTGGCGATGCGATGACATTGGGAAGATTGCGCAACGGCGCGCAAGCCAATCTTCCGGAGTTTTCCCAGGCGCCGCTGGTGAAAGTCTTCGACGGCCAGCGCGAGTTAGTGGGGATTGCCAGGCGCATAGCGGGAACGCTCTTTCAGCCGGTGGTCGTGCTGGGATGAAGTCCGGAAAGCAACTTGAAGCTGCTGCCTACTTTTTCAGCAACGGCGTCAACGCCGGCATCAGCGTTCGCGCGATGATCTCCGAGCCTTTCGCTGTGGGATGGATGCCGTCGGGTTGGATGGTTCCGGGAACATGCACCAGATCTTTGTAGATCATGGGCACGAAAGCAATGTGATGCTTTGCAGCCAGATCGCGGAAGAGCTGCTCAAACTGCTGGATGTATTCCCGGCCGTAGTTGGGCGGGAGGGTAATACCGGCCAGCAGGGTTTTGATGCGCGCATTTTCGAGCGCGGTGAGCACCTGGTCAAGGTTTTGACGGGTTTGGGCAAGTGGCAGTCCGCGCAGGCCGTCGTTGCCGCCGAACTCGATGATGACTACCTGGGTATGCAGCAGCAGAATGGCGCGCAGATTGGCAACAGCGTCTTTAGTGGTGGCGCCGCTTGTGCCCTGGTTCGAGACCTTGTAGTGATAGCCGCGGTGGTCTAGGTCGCGCTGCAGGGCGTCGGGAAATGATTGGCCTGTTTGTAGACCGTAGCCGGCTGTGATGCTGTCGCCATAGCAAACCAGCAGGGGCCGGTCGGCGGCTAGCAGAGGGGCAGCCAAAAGAATCAGCCAAAACGAAACGATAAACGAGCGACAAACGTCCACAGAAATAGTGTAGCGAAGAGCGGGGAACAGGGCGAAGACGATCGGGAGGCTTATAGCGTGATCGAAGTTCGGGATGCGAAGAAGTGGATTCAGAACGGCGCGCGGCGTGTGGAGATTCTGAAAGGGATTTCGCTCGTCATTCCCGCCGGTCAGTTTGTGGCCATTGTGGGCGCCAGCGGCAGCGGTAAGAGCACGCTGCTAGGCCTGTTGGCGGGCCTCGACACCCCTAGCTCCGGCGAGATTTTCCTCGACGGTGTGCCCATCCACAATCTGGCCGAGACGGAATTGGCTGCGGTGCGGGGCGCGAAGATCGGCTTCGTCTTTCAGTCGTATCAGTTGATCGAAACGCTCACGGCTCTGGAAAACGTGCTGCTGCCCTACGAACTGAACGCGGAAGGCAGCGGCCTTGCTCAGGCGCGGCGGCTGCTAAACGAAGTTGGCCTGCAGGAGCGCATTGACCACTACCCGGTTCAACTCTCCGGCGGCGAGCAGCAGCGTGTAGCACTGGCCAGAGCTTTTGTCGTCGAGCCGCCGATTGTCATGGCCGATGAGCCAACTGGGAATCTTGATTCCACTAACGGGAAGCTGGTATTGGATCTGTTGCTCGAGCGCAACCGCAAGGCGGGCACGACGCTGGTGCTGGTGACGCACGATCCCGAAATCGCCAATCGCGCCGACCGTAAGATCGTACTCCGAGACGGGCTGATTGTGGAAGACACTCTCCCTTACGTTGCGCCAGTCCCCGGCTCATACGAGACTCTCGTCCATGACCAGGAGAAAAATGGCTAAGCGCGCGTTGAGTTGGAAGCGGGCCGGGGCCATCGGCTGGCGTGATTTGCGCTCGGCGCCGGGCAAATTCGGCTTTGTGGTGCTGTCAGTGGCTGTGGGAGTGGCCGCGCTCGTCGGCGTGCGTGGCTTTAGCGACAGCTTCCGGCGCACGCTCTCCACAGAAGCGCGGTCGCTGATGGCCGGCGACCTGAGCGCGCGGCTCTTTCATGAGCCGACAGTAGAGGAAAAGGGCAAGATCGCCGCCATTGCGCAACCGGCAGGGATTCGCACCACCTGGGTGACGGAGACCGTCTCCATGGCTTCTGTCCCGCCGGACCCGGTTCCTCTGCTGGTTTCGCTCAAGGCTGTGGACCCCGGCGAATACCCCTATTACGGCGAGGCCGAGTTGGAGCCGGCGATGAGTCTGCGGCAGGCTCTGGACGGCGATTCAGCGGTGGTAGCCGATGAGTTTCTCATTCGGTTGAATGCGCGGGTGGGCCAGACGCTGCGGCTGGGCGGCAGGGACTTTCGCATTGTCGCGGTGCTGAAGCAGGAACCGGACCGCATCAGCGCCGGAGCAGGATTGGGGCCGCGAGTGATGATCTCGCAGGCCGCTCTCGAGCGGACCGGCCTGATCTCTCCCGGCAGCCGGGCAAGTCAGCGGCTGCTGCTCAAGTTGCCGCCGCAAGCCGATGCGCCGTCCCATCTTGCCGCGCTGCGAAAACAAGTGGAAGCGGCTCTGCCCGATGCGCAGGTTATGGATTTTCGCGAGGGCAATCCAGGATTGAACAAAGGCCTTGATAACGCAACGGCAATTCTTAGCCTCATTTGCCTTGTGGCCATGGTGCTGGGTGCGACTGGTGTCGCCATGGCCATGCACGCTCATCTCGAGCAGCGCATGGACATGCTGGCCATCTTGAAGGCTGTAGGCGCCAGTTCCGGCGATCTGTTGCGAATCTTCCTGTTGCAGACGCTGGGGCTGGGCTTGGCCGGAGGCGTGCTCGGCGTAGCCGCGGGCGTTGGTGTAATGGCCGCGTTGCCTGCGGTGTTCGGCAAACTGCTTCCCGTCCATGCGACGCTCGATTTTCCCTGGCGTTCGGTTGCGGCTGGGCTTGGAACGGGCCTGCTGACCACGCTGTTGTTCTGTCTGCCGCCTCTGCTGGACGTGCGAAATGTCAGACCCGTTTTGGTGTTACGTAGATTGGTCGAGCAGGGGCCGGAAGGAATTGGCGGCTGGTTTGCACGCTGGTGGGCGCGCCGCCTGCAAGTGGGGATTTCAGTAGTAGTGATTGCCGCTCTCGGCGGGATCGCCTGGGCGCTCTCGGATTCGGTCACGGTAGGCGGCTGGTTTGCACTGCTGTTCACCATTGCGCTGGTAGTCTTGTTGGCGCTGGCCGCTGCTGCGTTGCGCGCATTGCGCTTTTTGCTCAACCGCGTACGGCTGCGCCTGCCTTCGTTCCTGCGCCACGGGCTGGCCAATCTTTACCGTCCAGGGAACCAGTCGGCGGCGGTGCTGGCTGCGCTGGGCACGGGCGTCATGCTGATTCTGACAGTCTTTCTGATGCAGGCGGCGCTGCTGCGCGATCTGCACGAGACCGCTTCTCCAAAATTGCCCAATATTTTTCTTGTTGATGTCTCAACCGACGAGGTCGCGGGCGTCAAAGAGTTCTTTCAGCGCCAGCCCGGAGTGGGCCAGGCGCCCGGCCAGGCCCTGGATCTGATGCCGGTGGTGACCGGCCGGTTTCTCTCGCTCAACGGCAAGCCGGTGGAGCAACTGAAAGAGCAGCATTTTCCGCGCCGGCTGCTGGAGAATGCGGAGCTGAACTGGGCCGATGCCCCTCGGCCGGGCGACAAGGTGACGCAAGGCAAATGGTGGACCAATGCCGGCGCGGCGGAGCTGGCTGTGGGCGAAGGCGCGGCCCAACGGCTGCACCTTCGCGTGGGCTCGGCGGTCGAACTGGAAGTGGGCGGCGTCGTGCGCGCGCTGAAGGTTTCCGCCATCTATAGCGCTGATGGGCAGCATCTGGGAGCGCGCGTGACGTTTGTGCTGCCTTCAGGCCAACTGAAGAACGAGCCGGCCACCTGGTATGGCGGCGCGCATATCGATCCGAAGCAGATTGCGGCGATGGAGCGAGCGCTCTTCGCTGCCTACCCCACGGTGTCCGTGATCAACGTGGCCGATGTGCTGGAACGGATTGAGAGCGTGGTCGATCAGATTACGTTTGTAGTGCGGTTTTTGGCGGGGTTCTCAATCTTTGCGGGGCTGATGATTCTGGCTTCGAGCATTGCCGGCACACGCTTCCGGCGGATGCGCGAGGCTGTGGTGCTGAAGACGCTGGGAGCCACGCGGATGCGGATAGTGCGCACCTTCAGCGTGGAATTCAGCGTGCTGGGCTTGCTGGCTGGCTCGGTGGGCGTGGTCTTTGCGAATCTGCTCACACGGGTGTTGCTGCGCAAGCTGGAAGTGAGCTTCCACATCGAGTGGACCGCCGCGCTGGTTGCGCTCGTGGGGACAGCGGTGCTGGCCACTGCGACGGGCTGGATTGCGAGCTACAGGATTCTTGGGCTGCGGCCGCTGGAAGTGCTGCGCGAGGAGTAGAACCGGCGGAGGCACAGAAGATTCATGTTGAGGTTTGACCGGCGCCGGAGAATCCCCTTATGATGTATAAGTTGGTTTGGTAAATAGCAAGCGGCCGTTCAGCTTGACAATGCTTAAATGTTGGCCCTTCGTTCAACGGTAGGACAGCTGCCTCTGGAGCAGCATATCGGGGTTCGAATCCCTGAGGGCCAGCCAGTTAACTTATTTATAATCAACACTCCGCACAACATGTTCTTCAGAATCCATCACTTCTTGTTGTGCGAAGGCTGCGCTTCATCATCGAGGTTTTGTTGCATCCCGGCGCACAGCCAATGAATGATCAGCGCAGGGCATCGAGCGGTCTTTTTGGTTTACTGGGTATTGAATCTCAAGCCATCTGCTCGATTAAATACGTCATCGGTACCCCATCCTGAATCAAAAGACTGCCGGTTGCTTGAAGATGCGCGCGAGGAATTCAACAGCCCTCCTGGATTTTCGATGCAGGTCAGATGAAAGAATGAGACACGGAGGTTTCACATGGCAAGAGTGACATTGCTTTTTGCGGTTCTATTGATCGCCTTGGGCCTGGTTGGTTTTCTGGGCACCGGCAGCCTGCACCCCACCGCGCTGATTCCCACATGGTTCGGCCTTGCTCTCGGCATTGGCGGCCTGCTGGCCATCAGCCCCAGCGAGAGCCGTCGCAAGCTGTTCATGCACATCAACGTGACCATAGGCCTTCTGGGCTTTCTGGGCGCGGCCGTTGAAGCGGTGCGTGGCTGTCTTCATGCCGCCTCTGCCGGCCTTGCCCCAGACCAGATCGCGCTGGCGTCAAAGCTCACCATGTCCGGCTTGATGCTGATTTATGTGTTCCTCTGTGTACGCTCCTTCATCAACGCGCGACTAGCGGGGAAGGTATAGCGCATGGGCGGACTCCACGGACCTGGCGCGGGAATGAGTATGGGCAGGCACGCTGAGCGTTCGCCGCGAGGCGGTGGCGCGCGCGCAGGCCAGGCTGACGCGCTCAAACGCAAAACCAATCTTAAAAAGTTATGGCCGCAAATCAAAGTCCTCGTTGCCCCGCGCGTGGGACTGCTGCTCGCCGGCATGGGCCTGATGGTCATCAACCGCTTCGCCGGTCTGGTATTGCCTTACACCTCGAAGCCGCTGCTGGACACGGTGCTCTCTCCCACGCATCCGCGCCCCGACCTGCTGCCCCCTTTCATCGCCCTGGTCTTCTCAGCAATGGTGGTGCAGGCCATCACCTCGTTCTCGCTCACGCAGTTGCTTTCCAAGGCCGGCCAGAGGCTCATCGCCGAGATGCGCCGTCAGGTGCAAAGGCACGTGGGGTTGCTCTCCGTTTCCTACTATGACGAGAACCGCACCGGCACGCTGGTGGCGCGCATCATGAGCGACGTTGAAGGCGTGCGTAACCTGGTTGGCACGGGCCTCGTCGAGTTTGTTGGCGGCCTGTTGACCGCTGTGCTGGCATTTCTCTATCTGCTGCATCGCAGCGTTGAGGTTACGCTGACGGTCTTCGCCGTGCTGGGCGCCTTCGTTTTTGTATTGCAGTACGCCTTCAAAATCATTCGCCCCATCTTTCGCGAGCGAGCCAAAATCAATGCTGAAGTGACCGGCCGGCTGACCGAATCGCTGGGCGGTGTGCGTGTCATCAAGGGCTATCACGCAGAGGAGCGCGAAGCCGGGGTCTTCTCAAAGGGAGTTGAGCGCCTCCTTGCCAACGTGATGAAGTCCCTCACCATGACCAGCTCGATGTCTGCCGCGTCAACAACTGTGCTGGGGCTGGTCTCGGCAATTGTCATGTGGCTGGGCGGCCATCGCGTGCTGGCCAGCACCTGGACCGTCGGCGACTACTTCAGCTACAACATGTTTCTTGCCTTCATGATTGCGCCGGTCTTTCAGATTGTGAACATCGGCACGCAACTGACCGAAGCCTTTGCCGGACTCGACCGCACCAGCGAGATCATGGCCGAACTGGAAGAGAACCAAAGCCCCGGCCGTACCGTGGAGATGCCGCCCATCCGGGGCACGGTGAGCTTTGAGAATGTGGAGTTTGCCTACGCCCCGGA
This sequence comes from Acidobacteriaceae bacterium, assembly GCA_003142015.1. Taxonomy (GTDB): domain Bacteria; phylum Acidobacteriota; class Terriglobia; order Terriglobales; family Acidobacteriaceae; genus Telmatobacter. Next base: position 21,641 of record PLOI01000045.1, read on the forward strand.
GAAGCCCGTGCTGCACGGCGTCAGCTTCGTGGCTCAGCCGGGAACCGTGACCGCGCTGGTGGGCTCCTCGGGTTCGGGCAAGTCCACCATGATCAGCCTGCTTTGCGCCTTCCACACGCCGTCTAGGGGCCGCGTGCTGGTGGACGATGTGGACTTGGCGCGCGTGAACCTGAACACCTATCGCTCCCAGTTAGGTGTGGTCTTGCAGGAGTCGTTCCTCTTCGACGGCACCATCCGCGAGAACATTCTGTTTTCGCGGCCCGATGCTACCGAGGAACAGTTTCTCTTCGCCTGCCGAACCTCGCGCGTGGACGAGTTTGCGGAGCGCTTCCCGGAAGGCTACGACACGGTAGTGGGCGAGCGTGGTGTGAAGCTTTCAGGCGGGCAGCGACAGAGACTCTCCATTGCTCGCGCGCTGTTGGCGGAACCGCGCATCCTCATCCTCGACGAAGCCACTAGCTCGCTCGACTCCGAGTCCGAGGCCATGATTCAGTCCGGATTGAGCCAACTGATGCAGGGACGCACAACCTTCGTCATTGCTCATCGCTTGTCAACCATCCGGCGCGCCGATCAGATTTTGGTGGTCGAGCAGGGGCGCATCGTCGAGCGAGGCAACCACGCGGCGCTCCTGGCCCTTGGCGGTCGCTACTACGACCTTTACACGCGCCAGCACGGACTCGAAGAGAACCTCTTCCTCGCGCCGGGCGAGGGGGATGTGGTGGACGAACTCATTGGGTGAGAGGCCGAATTATTTTGGCGCTCCGGGTCATTGCTCTTTCGAGATCACGATGAAAGGCCCCGACATCTCCGCGCCCTCGCTGCCGGCAAACGCTGCCTGACCGAGGCCGCTCAACCCCAGCTCCCACGCGGGCGACGCAAGCTCCGGCATGGGCTTGGCCCGGAACAGCTTCTTGCACTGCCGCGCTGTCCACTTGGCCCAGGCCTTCGACTTCTTGCGCCGCGCGCTGTCGGTCGAGATTCCCGTGCCCGCATACATCTGCCGGTAGAGTTTTGAAAGAAACATGAAGGCAATCCTGGAAGTTATGTTCGGACAGCATGCAGACCTCTTCCAGATAGCGCCCCAGTTATAGAACCTGTCCCATACCTTCTGCGTGCGCTCCCGAATCTCATCCGAACTCATCGTAGGATGCGGCGTAAACATCTTGGGTCGAGTCGCGGTGGGGATCAGCCAGTACCGGGTAATCGGCACATCGCCAACCATGGTGGGATTCTCTGCCTGCTCCTTTTCCCAGCGCCCAAAATCAACCGTGCCCGGAAACGGCGTCATCATCACAAACTGGGCAAACGTGATGCCCGCCTTCTGCGCCATCGCCACAGTGGCGTCGAAGGTCGATGGCTTATCCGTAGGCAACCCGAAGATGAACGAACCCAGCACATGAACTCCGTGCTCCTTGAATGTCTGCAACTGCTTGGCTAGGGCGTCGCCAGAAAGGTTCCAGTCCTTGTAGACCGCCTTGAGTCCCTCCGGAGTAACCGCCTCGATCCCTACCAGGGCGCCCTTGATGTTGGCCTTCTTCATCGCATCCAGAAACACGACGTCCTCGCCCGCCTCCATCGTCATCTGGGTATAGAACACCATGTCTTTCGGCAGCTTGGCCAGCTCTTCCATTAGATGGAAGCGCTCGGCGCGAATGGCCGTCAGCTCTTCCAGCCTGGCGAGGTTGTTTTGTTCTTTTGCCAGCCGCAGATCGGTGAACGTGACCGGATAGAAATTGTCGTCGGCCAGGGCAATAAAGCGAAACCCCAGCCGCCGCAAGGCAACAATCTCATCCACCACGCTTTGAAACCTTCGTTGCCGCGGCTTTTGCCCATCCGTCCGCCAAACGCTGCAAAAGGAGCAGTGCTTTGGACATCCGCGAATGGTCTGCACCGAGGCCCACATATATTTTTCAGGATCCATCAAATCCCAGCGCGCGGCCAGGAACTCGCTGCCTCCAATTCGCCCGCCTTCGTAGATTCTCTCCGGTTTCCCGGCCATGCAATCCACGACCACCTTGCCCCAGGCGACATCGCCGTCCCCGGTCACCACCGCGTGCCCCTCGCCCCGTTCCAGCGCCTCTTCAGGAAACAGCGTAGCGTGAATGCCGCCGTAAACCACCCATGCACCCCGGCTGCGCGCCATCCTGCCCACCTCGTACCCGCGCAGCGCATTTCCGGTGTGGACGCTGATGCCCACAATGTCTCCTGGTTGAATCGTCTCCGGCGCAATCTGTTCCAGCGATTCATCGACGAGGATCGGGTCGTTCGCCACTCGGGGAGTCGCTGCCGCAAGCACAAACAGCCAGCGCGGCGTGATCACAGCGGTGCCGAAAGAATTGTCGCTTGGATTGACCAGATGAACGCTCAACCGATCCAACCTTTCCATGTGCGAATACATTGGGTGCAAGTATGGTGGCTCTCAGAGAGCGTCGTCGCAATTGGCCGTATCGATTGCAGAGATGCATTTCCGCATGATTGCCGATGGCGGGTCTTCCCGCCGGACAGTTTTAATCATCATACAGGCTTGCTGTGACATTGAGTGATCAATCTTTGACCGCTCTTTGCCCATCGCGACCCAATCCGATGAATGCTCTGAAAATTTCTTGCTCCGCTAGCCGCTTTGGCGCTTGCGCAGGCAGCCGCCGGAGATTCCATGGTGGCGCTGGAATACGAGTGACGCGGCGGACATTCGACAGACCGTCAGTGCTTTTCAGTCCAGAGGTACTGGGAAAATGCAAGATCAATGTCAACTCAAACCCGGCAGAACCAAACGCTTCTCGCGGAACAGAGCCGCGCATATCCGCACAACTTCTGCATCCAATAGCGTTCCGGCTTCTTTTTCTATTTGTGCCAATGCGACCTCCAAACCCAGTGCCGCACGATACGGCCGGGCGGCGGCCATCGCTTCCACAATGTCCGCTACTGCCAGCACCTTGGCTTCGGGCAGAATCGCATCCCCCTTCAGGCCCAGTGGATAGCCCGATCCATCCAGCTTCTCGTGATGTTGACGCACGATGTCGGCAATCGGCCAGGTATAGGGAATATCTTTCAGAATGATGTAGCTGCTCTCTGGATGCCTTTTGACCAGTGCGAATTCTACCGGATTTAGCCGCGCCGGCTTTGTGAGGATTTCCGAGGGTATCGAGATCTTCCCGATGTCGTGAACCATTGCCGCCATTCGCAATCCCTGCAATCGGTCCTCCGGCCAGCCCATCTCCTGGCCAATGGCGTATGCGATCTGCGCCACTCTGACTTCATGGCCCGCGGTGTAGGGGTCTCGAATCTCCATCGCGGTGACCATGGCAGACACCGACGCGGCCAAAGCCTCCGTCAAATGCTTTTGTGTCTTTTCCAGGTGGCGCCGCTCGGCATCCAGAAGCTGCTTCTGTTTTATCGCCTGAATGCCGTGGACAACATGCTCGCCAAGGCGTTCAAATACTTCCACCGGCGCGGCTTCAAATGCTTTGGGGCGTGCGGAGTAAACCACCAACGCGCCATGCCAACTGCCCTTGATGCGAAGCGGTATGGACACGGAGGATCGTATCCCGAACTGCCTCGCTCGTTCGCGCCATGGGCCAAAGATCGGCGATGTCTGGGCATCCTCCAGAATCTGCATCGTGCCGGTGCGAATGCAGACGCCTGTCGGGCCTTGTCCATTTGGATCTTCCTCCGCCCAGCTCAAATGCAGTCCATCCAGATAGCCCACTGCACTCCCCGCCTTCGCGGCAATCCGAATCTTCTTCCCCGGACCATCTTCCGCAATGCCTATCCAGGCGAATATATAGGTCGATTTGTGCGTGATGGCCTCACAAATGGCGTGCAACAGAAGCTTTTCGGAAGAACGAACCCGTCCCAGCGCCAAGGCCGCAATCGCATAGGCGCCCAACGCCCAATTCTGGGTCGAAAGCTGATGCTCCTTTTCCTCTTGATCGGTGATGTCGAAGTACACGCAAACCAATACGGATCGGCTGTCCAGCACCGCTGATTTCGATAACGAAATCGCCACAGGCGCGCACCGGCCGTCTTTTCGCTGAATGTGGAAACCGGGATGCTGCGATGGCTTCTGGACAGCTTTCAGGAATTCAACCTTCACCCGCTCACGCTCGGACTCCGGGTGCAGGTCGGCTAAAGACATGCCGATCAGTTCATCGTGCGAATAGCCGCTAAGCGCTACTGCCGCCGGGTTGGAGTTTATAAGTTTTCCGGTGTCGCAATCGACCGCAAACATACTGCCCGGCGCATAGGTCCAGGCCAATTCATACAGGCTCAGCGGCCGGGAAGCATGGGGTGCGAGGTTCATGGCAATCCAACTCTCTAATTTGGCCATCGACCTTGTGGCCCCTGAGCTATGGCTGAAACAATCACCTCTGCTTAGACTAAATATATAAAAAGCTTAACTGTCAATCAAAAAGCATGTGAATAACCCGGCCGTACCATTTATCTAACCCGGCTGCACTCCTCCACCGGAATCGCCACCTGCTCAACAATCTCCAGGCCAAAGCCCTCCAGAGCGGGAATGTGCATGGGAGTGTTCGACAGCAGCCGAATGCGTTGAATGCCCAGGTCGGAGAGAATCTGGCCGCCTAGGCCGATGGCGCGCAAAATGCGGCCCGTGCGGGCCTGCGAACCCTCTCTCGCACGCAGCTCCTGGTGCAGAACAAGTCGCCCTGCGTCTGAGCCTGGAACAGGATGCACTGCCGCCGCTCCGCCTGGCTCAAACGCGCTCATTGCAGCCGGCGCGTGGTCAATTTCAAAGCCGTGCGAGGTGTTGTGCAAGTAAAGCAGCACTCCGCAACCTTCCTCGGCAATCATGCGCAACGATTGGTCCAGAATCTCGCGGCAGTGGCAGTCGGCGGCAAAGAGATCGCCCGCCGTGCAACGGGTATGAACACGCACCAGCACCGGCCGCTCGCAGGGTGGGCGCGACTCTGTCGGCCCAGCGATGAAGGCCGGGCAGCTCTCGCAAAGGTTGCCGCGTACCAGGGCAATATGACTCTCGCCGCCGTTTACCTGACTCTCGTAGGCGATCATGCGAAATTCGCCGTAGCGNNCCATGTTCCTTGCAGAAAGGAATCAGATCGGGAACGCGGGCCATCGTCCCGTCGTCTTTCATGACCTCGCAGATCACGCCCGACGGATTAAGACCGGCCATCCGTGCCAGATCTACCGAGGCCTCAGTCTGCCCGGCGCGTACCAGCACGCCCCCGTTGCGAGCGCGGAGCGGAAAGATGTGACCCGGCCTGGCCAGGTCGGCCGCGGTTGAGCGCTGTGCAATCGCCGTACGGATGGTATGCGCCCTATCGGCGGCAGAGATGCCGGTCGTAACGCCCTCGCGCGCCTCTATGGTCTCGGTAAATGCCGTGCCGAAGCGCGACGAGTTCTGCTGAGTCATCGGAAAGAGCCGCAGATAATCCGCGCGCTCTTCGGTCAACGTCAGGCAAATCAATCCCCGCCCATGCTTGGCCATGAAATTGATCGCTTCCGGCGTGACAAATTCGGCGGCCAGGGTCAGGTCGCCTTCGTTTTCCCGGTCTTCATCATCGACAACAACAATCATGCGGCCGGCGCGAACCTCGGCTAGGGCGCCGGGGACATCGATAAAAGGCGGTTCAAGTGTGCGTATGGTTTCTGGCATGGCGACCACTCTATTCTCGCCCATGACAGGCGCAGACAGCAAAAGCGCCGCCCGAAGGCGGCGCTTTTGCAAGAAACAGACAAGCGAAGAAGAGCCTACAAAGCCGATTCAATCTCAAATCCCCAGGCTTCTAGAAGAGCCTCGGGAATGTACTTCGAGTTCTTATTCCGGCGAGCCCACTCCCGCAGGCGGGTGGACCGGATGTACTGGTCCGGGCTGAGCTTGAACTCCTTCACGATTTCCTCGAAGGAGGTCACAGTGGGCACAACCGGGCCTATAGGCTCCGGCTTGCCCCAATTCGGATTTCCACGACGCTTTGCCATCGATTTGGTGTCCTTAGAAAGGGTGTCTTGCTTGTACATCTTGGGCCGGGCAAGGGTCTTATTAGCCCGGGCGAAACACTAACATTCTTATTTTACGGATTTTCTCTTCAAAAATCAATAGCAAAATTGCACAGCTTCGAGAACAATAGTCACGTTCCATTCTGCTCACATAGAAGACCTATGTGATTCTTAACGAACATGTTAGTAGACTAAAAGCGGCGCGTGACCGTTGGGCGATCAACTATTTTTGCACACAAAATGACGCTTAATCGCACCAGGCGTTGAAGGCTCCATTCCTCACGGCCGCCGCCATCGCCTCGATATCCGGCGCAAGCACCCGGTCTTGCTCCAGCCGCGGCACAATCGCCCGCACGGCCTCGTGAGCGCGTTCCACCTCATGGCTGGCCCGGAGCGGTCTACGAAACTCCAGCCCCTGCGCCGCGCACATCAGTTCGATGCCCACGATCCGCTCGGCGTGCTCCACAATCTGCCGCAGCTTGAGCGCCCCGGTCATGCCCATCGAGACATGATCCTCCTTGCCTCCATCGGTAGGAATACTGCTCGCCGACGAGGGATGCGCCAGCACCTGGCACTCGTTGATCAGAGCCGCTGCCACGATCTGCGCAATCATGAACCCCGAAGACAGTCCCGGATCGGGTGACAAAAACGCCGGCAACCCTTCGTTGATATCCATATTCAGCAACCGGTCAATGCGCCGCTCGGTAATGCCGGCCAGATCGGTGAGCACAATGGCCGCGTAGTCGAACGCGTAGGCCAGCGGCGCACCATGAAAATTCCCCCCGGAAATAACCGTTCCGCGGTTTTCCTTTTCGGTCGAGACTTCCGGAAATACCAGCGGGTTATCCGTAGCCGAACCCGCCTCAATCTCCAGTACGCCTCGCACGTGTTCCAGCGCATCGCGCACCGCCCCATGCACCTGCGGCATACAGCGCAGACAGTATGCGTCCTGCACGCGCGAATCGTGCTCCCGGTGAGACTCACGAATCTGGGAGCCTGCAAGCAATTCAACCAGGTGCTCCGCCGCGCGAATCTGTCCCGCGTGCGGACGGGCCTGGTGGATGCGCGGATCGAATGCCGCCGGCGTGCCCATCAGCGCCTCCAGGCTCATAGCGCCCGCCAGATCAGCCAGTTGCANNCCGTTCAGCAGGGCAAGGCCCTCCTTGGCTGCAAGAACGATAGGCTGCAAGCCAGCCCGGCGCAACGCCTCGTCCCCGGCCATCCTCTCGCCCTTGTAAAACGCCTCACCCTCACCAATGGCCACCAGTGCCAGGTGAGCCAGGGGAGCCAGATCGCCGCTCGCACCCACGGAGCCTTTTTCTGGAATCACCGGATGCACTCCGGCATTGAGCAGCGCCACCAGCAACTCCACCAGAGCCGGACGGCAGCCGCTGAAGCCCTTGGCCAACACATTGGCGCGCAGCAGCAGCATCGCACGCGACTCGGCCTCGCTCAGTGGCTGGCCCACCCCTCCGGCGTGGCTGCGCACCAGATTGGTCTGCAACTGCGCCAGCTTGTCGCCCGGAATCCGCACCTCCGACAGCTTGCCGAAGCCGGTGTTGACCCCATAGACCGTCTGCCCGGCGGCTAGAATCTCCTCAATCAGCGCCCGGCTTTGGG
>PLOI01000035.1 GCA_003142015.1 Acidobacteriaceae bacterium
CCCATTACGCGGCTGACTCCGCACTTTCACGACATCACGATCGAGAATCTGACAGCCACTGGCAGCACATCGGCTGGAGCGATTGTTGGTTTGCCGGAGTCTCCGATCCTCGGTGTGGTTCTGCGCAACGTGAAGATCAGCGCCAAGACTGGACTGACGATAGCCTATGCCGATGTGACGGGTGAGGGCGTGACGGTGCAGGCGGAGACAGGCGAGGCGATTCTAAAGCAGGCTGGTGCGAAGGTTTCGCTGCACTGAGAGCTTGAGGACCAACAGAAGAGGCTGCGCCAGTTGGCGCAGCCTCCCTTTTTTTGCGGCTGTTGTTGCTGGTTGACGCCGCAGGTTCTGTTGTCTAGACGCCGCTGAACGCGGAAAAACCGCCATCGATCGGAATCACCACGCCGGTCACGAATTCCGAAGCCGGCGAGAGCAACCACAGCACGCACCCGAAGAGATCNNAAGCCGGGCGCGATGGCGTTCACGCGGATCTTCGGCGAGTATTCCTGTGCCATGTGCACGGCCAGCCATTGCGTGAAGTTGCTCACCGCTGCTTTTGCTGCCGAGTAGGCGGGAATGCGGGTCAACGGCCGGAATGAGTTCATGGACGAAATATTCAAAATCGTGCCATACCCCTGTTCGGCCATGATCTTTCCGAAAGCCTGGCAGGGCAGAATCGTGCCCAGCACATTCAGGTCGAAGACCCAGCGCAATGCGTCCGTAGGCAGATCAAAGAACTTCAATTCAGCGCTGGTTGTGGCCTGGGGCTTATTGCCTCCCGCGCCGTTGATCAGGCAATCCAGCTTGCCCATGCTCTTGATTACATCCTGAGCTGTCTGAGCAACGCTTTCGCGATCGAGCGCGTTGAATTTGAAAAAGAAGATCTGCTTGCCGCGCTCACCCATGCGCTCGATCAGCGCCTTGCCTGCCTCCTCATTCATGTCGAGGATTGCGACTTTGGCGCCGCAGCCAGCCAGTGCGCCGGCCATTTCGCTGCCCAGAACTCCAGCGCCACCGGTAATGGCCACCGTTTTCCCGCTGAAGTCGTACATCTTCGTCAGTTCTGCCAGATCAAAGGGAAGTTGCTGCGCATTCTCCGGCTTCTGTTTAGTTGCAACGGCTGTTGTCTTTGACATATTGCACTCCTTTTCGTCGTTCGTTCATCTAGTTCAGAGAAACTTCAAAGAGCAAGATCAACCATTTCGCCCGAGAAAGACGGGAGCGATGTGCCGGTTGTAGAGGTTTCCGGTCACGTTCTTCGCGATGACTGCTTCATTGGCTTCGAGCAGGCTGAGGTAGCGCTGTCCCATCTTGGCCGCGACCTTGAAGCCGACGTGCAGCAACTGGCGCAGACTGCTGTTGTATGTCGCCTCTGACGGCACATGGCGCAGGGCTGAGGTGTACTGATCGGAAGTCCAGCCTCGAACCTCGTCGGGAGACGGCAGCTTTGCAAGGTCGATATCGATGACAGTGGCGTAAGGCGCGCAGAGCTCTTCGCGGTGGGCATAGGCCTCTGCGTAGATCTCCTTGGCCAGCGCCAGAGCGTCGCCTCCGGCTTCGGCCAGGCCAATCAACTCTTCAAGCCACGTAGTCCCCGCGGTCTTGAGGTGTACTCCCGCGTTGAAGCGTTTAATGGTTGAGTGAATTGCGGGATAAATGGAAAACTTGTCACTGCCGGAGTGAACGCTCAGCTTGAGATTTGTCGGCAAGCCAAAGCGTTTGACCGCGTAATCGATGGCCGCGACATCGAGCGCAAACTCGCGCTCGAAGCGTGCTATATCGCCCACATAGTCCACGCCCTTGTTGAAACGGCCGCTGAACTTGGGGGCGATGGTCTGAACGGGTATGCCTTCATCGGCGATGGCCGCCAGAATGATGAGCAACTCGACAGGACTTTGAGCACTGTCGGTTTCATCCAGTGAAACCTCAGGGATGAAGTTGCCTTCTCCCTTTGCCGCCAGGATTGTGCGATGAACTTCGCCGGCTTTCTTGATGGCGGTCAGATATTTCTGCGCGGCTTGACGCAGGAGTCCGGGTGTGATCTCGAAGGTGTCGCCAACTCCCTCCAGTTTGATGCTTCCAAGCAACTTGGGATGACGCGCGACAAAGTTATCGATGTCGGCTGCTGAAGCGGGCTGACCAATAAAGTCGGCCACGTCGAGGGTGTAGAAGTCACAGGCACCAAGGAAGCGGCCAACGGTTTGCAAGGTGATGTGGTCGGCGTCGCAGAAGTATGGCAGCTTCCAGCCGAGCGCCTTGACGGCGGCATCGGCGGCCTGCCGTGCGGAGGCGGGCTCGGAACCAATAATCATATGCTCGCGGTTTGACTTGTTCCAGACGGGGACGACTTCGACGCCACTGTCAAGAGCCTGAATGCAGGCTTGTAACTGCGCCTTGGCCTGGTGAGAGAACCGGTCTCCAGTCCCGATGGAATACTTGGAAAGTTTCAGATTTTTCTTTTCCATGATCTCTCCTGCCTAGAAGCGGCTGCGGTGCGCCCACAGTCCCAATCCTGGATTGGAGATAAAGAATATCTCCTCACCATCGACCTGGTTTACGCCGAGCGAGAGCTTGCTCGGATCGTAGCGCGTCAGCATCGCATTCAAATCTCCATAACTGAATCCAACGCCCTCGACCTCCTGCCGGGTCAGGAAGGCTGGGCACCAGGTAATCTTGAAGCGTCCTTCCGACGAGCCATGGATCAAGTGCGCAGCTGCACTCAGGTCGTTGGCCAGATCGGCGTTGGCTTCAACCGCCTTGAGCGTTGCCGGCGTGCCATTGTAGCCATACTTGCGGATCAGGCTGTCAATGGTCTTGTCTTCACCGAATTCCTTCACGCCCGGCGCGAGAATGACTAGTTCCGCATTGTCGGCCAGCGCCATGCGGGTGCGGTAGACGGCTTTGTTGCCCAGCCAAGTCGAGTGAAACTCCGCTGGATCGAGATAGACGACGGCCTTTTTGATCGGCGTGTCGAGGATCTCGAAGTTTACCTTGAGGCTAAGTTCCGCGGCCCGGTCGAAGCACTCGACGTCGTCGCCGATATACAGGCCGCGCACTGCCAGTCCGCCGTCGGCTCTGCGTCCTACAACCGTCTGCACATAGACGATGGGCAGATGCTGGAGGAAATGATCGGATGCGTAATTGAGCACGTTGCGCACTGGATTGGCGGCTCGGCCCATGATCCGCTCCATCCCGTAGACCGCGCCCAGATAATGGCTGCGGTTGATGCCCTCGCGGCCGCCCGTGCCCACCAGGATGTTCTTGTTGTAATTGGCCATGCCGATCACTTCATGGGGCACGACCTGGCCGATGGAGAGGATCAGATCGAATCCGCCTCTCGCCAGCAGCTTGTTAACCTGCGCGGGCCACGCATAGTTCAGCTTGCCTTCCGATTGCTCGCGGACAAACTTCGCCGGGACCTCGCCAAGTGTCTCGATGTCGGTGCGCCAGTTATGGACGCGGAAGAGTTCCTGGGGCACATCGCCGAACATGTGAGAGATCTGTTCGGGGCGCATGGCGACGTGCGTGCCCAGCGCGGGCAGAATCGCCTTGAGCCGGTCGCCGTAGTGCTTCCACGCATAGCGGGTCAGCTCGCCTGCGCGCGAGTGTTCGCGGGTTTGGTCGGGAGGCACGGCAAGCACGCGATTCCGCTCACCGAGCTTTGACAGGCTCTCCGCCAGCAGATCTTTCAATCGCTGCGAAGACAGATCGGATTCGGCGCTTCCAACTGCACAGTAGAGACTCATGCGACTGACTCCACCTTTTTTAGTCCCGGAGCAAGCAGGACCAGAATGAATAGCGATGGGAGATAAACGCTGGCTGCAATGATGAAGAGGATCGAATAGCTGTGCAAAATTTGCAGGATGTGACCGGCTAATAGTGGAAAGAGGAAGCCGCCGACGGCTCCGGCCATGGTACCGATTCCGGTAACAGAGCCGACGGCGCTGCGCGGGAACATATCCGAGGCCGTGGTGAAGAGGTTGGCCGACCAGCCCTGGTGTGCGGCGGCCGCCAGGCTCAGCAATCCGATGGCGATCCATTTTCCGAAATTGTCCGCGTGAAGGTAGTTGATCAGAAAAACGGGAACGATGAGGCAGGCGCAGAGAAGCATGGCCACCAGGCGCGCGCGCTCGGCTGTAAGCCCCATGCGGATGAAGGACGCGGGCAACCAGCCACCGTAGATGCTGCCAACGGCTGAGGCGTTGTAAACGATTAAGATGGGCAACCCCAGACCCGCAAGACTCAGATGAAATTTATCGCTGAAGTAACTCGGCAGCCAGTAGAGATAGAACCACCAGATGGGATCGGTGAGGAATTTTGGAATCGCATACGCCCAGGTCTGAGGGATGCCAAACAACTTGACCCACGGGGTGGATGGACCAGGCTTTTCTGGAAGCTCCTGGTTGATGTAAGCAAGTTCGGCGGCGGAGAGCGTCGAATGTTCGGTGGGTTTATGGTACTTGAAATACCACACCAGTATCCACGATGCCGAGAAAAAGCCGGTGACCAGAAAGGCGGCGTGCCAGCCAAAAAAGTAAGTCGCCAAGGGCACCAGGAGCGTAGCCAGGATCACGCCGACATTGGCGCCGCAGTTGAAGATGCCGAAAGAGAACGAGCGCTCTTTCTGCGGGAACCACTCAGCATTTGTTTTGTTGGCGGCGGGGAAGTTGCCGGATTCGCCGATTCCAAGGAAGGAGCGTGCGATCCCGAGCTGCAGCACCGAGTTGACCAGCGCGTGGCTCATCGCCGAGAGACTCCAAATGGCCATGATGACCATGTAGCCGATGCGCGTGCCTACTTTGTCAACGAAGCGCCCCGCGCCGAGCTGGCCGAGCGCATAGAAAGCTGTAAAGACTGCCACCACAGTCCCGAAGCTCTCTTCGGTCAGGCCGATGCCACCCTGTGCCGCGCTGTGCATGAGAGTGGGCTTGAGAAGCGCCAGAACCTGCCGGTCCATGTAATTGATAGTTGTGGCGGCGAAGAGCATGGCGCAGATGGTCCAGCGTACGCGGCCAAGCCGCGTGCCGGCAGATAATTCCGTTGCTTCCTGCGCGCCGAATTCCACTCTGTTCGTCATAACTTGCTCTACAGCTTATACGCCTTTTTCACCAGCCCGTAGGTCAACTCGTGTGCTACTTTAAATGCTTCGTCTTCCTCCAGCCGGTGTTCNNGTGTCGTCGTTGAAGCCGACCGTGTTGTAGAAGCCTGCCGTTTCGGTTGCTAACTCGCGGAAACGCATCATTCCTTCGGGGCTGTCCAAAAACCACCAGGGCGGCCCGAGCCGCAGACACGGATAGTGCCCTGCAAGCGGAGCCAACTCACGGCTATAGGTGGATTCGTCCAGCGTAAACAGAATGATGGTCAGCTTGCTCTCGTTGCCGAACCGGTCGAGCAAGGGGCGCAGCGCGTCCACGTAGTTGGTCGGGCGGGGAATGTCGCAGCCCACATCGCGGCCATACTTCTGATAGATCTTGCGATTGTGGTTGCGCACGCTGCCGGGATGAATCTGCATGACCAGCCCATCTTCCAGGCTCATCTGCGCCATCTCCGTCAGCATCTGGGCACGGAAGAGTTCCTGTTGCCGCGCATCGGCGTTGCCGGCCAGCACCCGGCGAAAGAGCTCCGCTGCCTCGGCCGTGGGCAGGTCGGCGGTTTGCGCAGTGGGATGCCCGTGGTCGGTTGCCGTGCAGCCGAGCGAGCTGAAACGCGCGCGTGCCTTGCGCAGGGCGTTCAGGTAGCCTGGCCACACGGTTGTGTCTTCTCCGGTCTTCTCGCCCAGCTTTTGAATCAAACCGGCAAATCCCGCGAACTCCGGATCGACCACCGAATCAGGCCGGAAGGTGGGCACAATCCTCGCCTTCCAGCCCGATTCGCGGATCGCCTTGTGATCGTCCAGCGAGTCGAGTGGAGAATCCGTGGTTGCCAGCACTTCCAGATTGAAGCGCTCATAAAGAGCGCGGGGCAAAAACTCCGGCGTGCGCAATTTTTCTGAGATGGTGTCGAAGTAGAGGTCGGCAGTTTTTTCTGACAGCCGCGCCTCCAGCCCAAAGAGCTCCTGGAAGGAAAAATCCAGCCACAGGCGCGTCGGGGTTCCGCGAAACAGGTAATAATGNNCTGATAATGGGCAAGGCCTGGACGTGCGCGTACAGAGCTTTGGCTATCTTTCGCGCTGCGGATTCGGCGGGAAACAAACGGTCTTCGTGGATCAGCATGACTGCAACCTTGCCCTTTCGCCGAGAGGCGTTGAGGTCTGACCACCCTAGAGGTCAGACCACAGTATACACATCTGGCAGATAAACGCCAGAACGCCGAATAAAATTTCTCCGGGGCGGACGAGGGTCTTCAGTGTTAATCTCGTCTTGCCCCGTATTTCAAGAAGGTGTCGCCCCTTTATGCTGCGGATGAAGCAAGACCTTACGGATACGCATCGGACCATGCAAGTGGTAAACCACATCCGCGCGCTCATAGAGAATGGTACTCTGCAGCCGGGCGACAAGATCCCCCCGGAGCGCGAATTCGCGCGCTCGTTGAATATCAGCCGCGCCAGCCTCCGTACCGGAATAGGCTACCTGGCGGCGATGGGGGTGATGAAGGTGCGGCACGGGGTGGGAACCTTCGTCGCCGACGGCCCGGCTGAATTCGGCAAGGCATCCTTCAGCCTGATGGGCGTGCTGCACGGCTTTCAATCCTGGCAAATGTTTGAAGTGCGGTTGATTATTGAGAGCAATCTCGCCGCTCTCGCTGCTGAACGCGCCAAGGAGGAGCATCACACCGCGCTGGCCGAAGAGGTAGCCGAGATATTTGCTTCCATAGACAGCCCCTCCGATTTTCTGATCCACGACGTGCTCTTTCACCGCATTCTCTCGCAGGCTTCCGGTAATCCGATTCTGGCCGCTCTGATGGAGACCATCACGTCGGCTCTGTACGACAAGCGCCGCAAAACCGTTGAGCGCTCGACAGATCTGCGCGAGTCCGCGGAGATGCACCGCATGATTTACCGCGCCATTCGCGCACGCGACCCCGTGGAAGCGCGAAGGCTTATGGAGCAGCACCTGCGCATGGCTCAAGCCGCGCAGGGCATGGAGCGCCCCACCGCGCGGAAAACAATCGATGGCATCGCCAGGCCAAGGACCCTTCAACTGGATAAGGGATCTGCCCCGTCTCGACTATAGATGGCGCCGCAGGCTGTGCGAAGGCCGCTCGGGCGCGATGGACCCCATTACGCGACCGCTTTCGATGATCCATATCTCTGGAATTGCCCTGTCGGCAAGGCAAGGGGCTGGCGCCATGCGGGGGGGCGGTTGCCGAGGACCGTCCAGCAGGGGCGGCGCTTCCCATGCGAAACACGGCATCTTCTTATGGCAAGGTCTGACCATACGGCCATGCACACATTCGTATTGCGCATCGTAAGTTAATCATTTAAAACGGCTTAAAATGAGAGCATTATTCGTTACCCAAATGCTGCTAAAAAGACTTGACAAGTGTGGTCTGACCACGATATATATTTGCCGCACTAGTAACGCGTAATTTCGGTACGCAAGACTCAGGCCATCTTCTCGACATGAATGGGAGAACCCCTCAGCCGAGCAGTGGTCTCTACCTGTCCACTAGCAAGTTCACGATCAAAAAACCATTTGGAGGCTTCAATGCGATTCGCATGCTTCAAACCAAAGGGAATGCTCCACCGTTGGATAGCCATTTCCTTCTGTGTTTCGTTTTTCCTATTCGCCGCAAGAATCAACTCCCAGACCGCGGGCACCGCGAGTGTCCAGGGTGTCGTGACGGATGCCACGGGCGCAGTGATTCCCGATGCATCGGTCACGGTCATCAACATCGCTACTCAGGTCCAGCACGCGACAGTCACGGATAAGAGCGGACTGTACAGCTTCCCGAACATTGCCATCGGCACATATACCGTGGAAGTGACGGCTACCGGCTTTGAGCGCTATCGCCAATCGAATATCGTTCTCGATGTCGGCAGCAGCATTGCCATCAACCCGACTCTGAAGATCGGTGGTGCGAACCAGACGGTAGAGGTCGAGTCAACCGCTCTCGCATTGCAGACCGAGGACAGCTCGCTCAAGCAGACCATTGGCCAGGCTACCGTCACCGAAATGCCTCTCAACGGACGCGTGATGACCCAGCTCATCACCCTCACCGGCGGTGCGGTCAACGCCAATGAGAACAACGACGAATCGGGAAGCAAGACCTTTTACAACTCGGCCGTGATCTCCATCGGCGGTGGACAGGGAAATGCCACCGACTACAGGTTGGATGGCGCCGATCACAACGACTACATGACCAACGTCAATCTGCCCTTTCCTTTCCCGGATGCGGTAGCCGAGTTCAGCGTGGAAACCGCTGCTCTGGGCGCGCAGAGCGGCTTGCATCCCGGCGGCCTGGTCAACGTGGTTACCCGCTCTGGAACCAACCAGTGGCACGGAGACGCATTTGAGTTCATCCGCAACAACTACATCGACGCCACCAACTTCTTCTCTGCCAGCAAGGACCAGTTGCACATGGATCAGTTTGGCGGAACCTTTGGCGGAAGAATCATTCGCGACAAGCTCTTCGGTTTTGCAGGCTATCAGCGTTACACATCCAAACAGTTGCAGTCCTCAAGCTCGGCATATGTGCCCACGGCTGATAATCTGGCCGGCAATTTCTCGATAACGGACCCCATCACCAAGAGTCAACTCGTGGATCCGGTTACCGGAACTCTCCTGGTCAACAACAATTACACCGGTACAACAGGCGTTAACTGGACTACGGCGGAGAACGCACAAGCGAAAGCCTTGGACGCATTCCTTCCCAGCGCGGCAAGCTGTTCCGCCGCAAACTACTGCGTCTCCGCGAACACCGCAGCCGGCGGAAACGGCCTTGTGCACTATGCAGTTCCTCAGCAACTAACCGAGAACCTCTTCGTCACCCGTATTGACGCGACCATCAATCAAAAACACAGCCTCTATGGCCGTTATTTGCTCGATGGATACGACAACTCCGCATTCTTTTCACCGACCAACGCCCTGGTCACCTCCTCGGCCGGTAACCTGGAGCGTGTTCAGGCGCTTACCATCGGCGAGACATACATCATCACCGACAAACTGGTGAACTCGTTCCACGCCACTGGGGACAGACGGCGCAACGACCGCGGCCCTGCGGCAAACGGCCTCGACTCAAGCACGATTGGCGTCACCTTGAACGACCTGGCGAATGAGGGCATGCAATTAGCGGTGAGCGGCGGCACCGGGAGTTGGGGTATCTACTGCAGCACATGCTCCGCGGCACACTTCAACACCAACACCATCTCCATTACCGACGATGTGAACTGGACCCGCGGCAAGCATCAGGTTGCCTTCGGCGGAGAGTGGGTCCACACGGAACTCAACGTCAGCAACATCTATGAAGGTAACGGCAACTTCGCTTTCAGCGGCATCTTCGCTGGAGAAGGCCCGGCCCAGAGCATTGTCAGTACTGCCCGGGAAGGGAACCTGGATTTTCTGACCGGCTCATTGGCCACCTTCGGCCAGAGCAAAGCCCAGCAAAATGCGCTACGCGAGCCGATTCCCAGCCTTTATGTTCAGGACACCTATCACGCCACCAACAGGCTGGTGCTGAATGCGGGCGTTCGCTGGGATCCTGAGTTCGTTGCCACGGATTACTTCAACCGCGGCTCCATCTTCAACATGAGCGACTTCCTGGCAGATACCCCAATCAGTTCGGTATATCCCAATGCGCCTGCCGGAAGCTTCTTTTATGGGGATAAGGGAGTCCCGAAGTCCTTCACGCAAAACTCGCCCTGGCAGTTCTCACCTCGGATTGGGGCCACGTTTGATCCCAATGGGAAAGGTAAAACGGTCATCCGCGCAGGCGCGGCAATGGTCTATGACGAGCCAAACCTCTTCACCGGCCAGCGCGTACAACAGAATCCACCCTTCGCCGAGACAATTAACAATACTCCCGCGAACGGCGTTCCATTGAGTTTCAGCGCTCCATGGTCGAACGGCGCCGCAGCCGCCTCTCCGCAGCCCTTCCCGCAGCCCATCGTTCCCACATCCTCTGCGGCATTCTACAAGGGAACTCAATACATCGTGCTCCCGACAAAATTCCACTCGCCCTATTCACTGCAATACACCGCCAGCATACAGCAGCAGTTCGGTCATGGCTGGCAAGCCCAGATCGACTACGTTGGAAACTCGACAGTCCATGGCCCTTACGGTCTCCCCATGAGTCCGGCGGTCTATGGCAATGTGCCCGCAAACTCGCCAAAGGATGCAGGCCAAGCGCCCACAACCGGCAATCAGTCATATCGCTTCTATCTGACGGAGCAAAACGAGAATGCCAACGGTGGACAGATGTATGCGGGCGGGGGAACCGGCTCGATGTACATCATGTCCGGCGCCGGCGCCAGTTATCACGGCGTGGTGGCCAGCATTGAACATCGCATGTCCTCCAACTTCGTCTTTATGGCCAACTACACATGGTCGCACTGCATCGACATCTCCGACAACGCGGCGGATGTGAGCACTATCACGATTCAGAATCCAGCCAACCCCAAGGGAGACAAAGGAAGCTGCGGATTCGATTTCCGGGACATCTTCAACGTCGCCGTTGTGGCCTCGAGCCATTTCGGCTTCACCGGCTGGAAGGGTCAGCTTATCAACCATTGGGAGATTTCGCCTCTGGTTCATGCCACGGACGGCAACCCCTTCACAGTCACGCTGGGAGCGGACGACTCACTCACCGATGTCGGCAACGACCGCCCCACTCTGAACGGGAGTGCGGTGTATACACACAACAAGGTCACGCAGCCAGTGGGAGGGGTGTATACCTCCTATATAAACAAGGCCGCGTTCAACACCACGAACCCCGCTGGAACGTTTGGATCTTCCGGGCGATTTGCCTATCGCGGCCCCAAGTTCCTGCAAACGGATTGCGCTTTGAACCGCTCCTTCCCGCTGCATAATACTCTAGCCATGAATCTCCGGCTTGAGGCCTTTAACGTCTTGAACCATCCGAACTTTGCCGCTCCCGGCGCTTCTACGGGCTCCAGCGGCTATCTCGGAACAAGCTCGGCAATGTCTTCTGGAACCTTCGGCACGATCGGGGCCACCATGCTCAATGGCGGCGCCGCCAGAGTCTTCCAAGGAGCCGTCAAGATCACCTTCTAACCTCTAACCCGGCCGTCTCGCCCGCATGCAATCTGAGCGGGCGAGGCGGCCAACCTCCCTAATAATCGCCCTAAACCCTAAAATTGATAAAGAAACTTATGCCATGCGGAGAGCCGTGAACGGCGATTGTCCGGCAGTGGACCCTCAGCGTCAGGCTCCATCCGAATCCGCATGCCATTGGCCCCGCAAGGTCAGACCAGCCGCTTTGATAGATTTTTGCAACCTTCACGGCAAATCATTCATTCCGCAGCTCTTCCGAGGACGTTCCAGAGCGTCGGTATTTCTGGCTTGACAGATCAATATGTTGTGCTCGACACTATTGTGGTTTCAATGGTGGTCTGACCACTGCTGGCAAATCTGCTGGACAGTATCAATTGTGCGGGTCAGGAACCAAAGCGGCAAGTGAACAATTTTATGGAGGCTTGAATGAGAAGTTTGGCCGTAGAAGAACAGTTGAATATGAGCGGGGCATCGACGAGCCTGAAGCATGGGCTCTTGTGCTGTTTCAGGTGGGGATGGCTGGCGATTCTGGTCATTGCCATGATGGCGCCACTGGGCGCGAAGGCGCAGCTTGGCGCATCGGCAACCATCCAGGGAACAATCACCGATTCCACTGGCGCCCTGATTGCCGGCGCGAACGTAACAGCGCAGAACCTGGCGACGGGAGTCAAACTGACCCGTATCGCCGACAAGGCGGGCTACTACGTGCTCTCTCCGCTGGACCCGGGAGACTACACCGTCACCACCACGGCCACGGGTTTTGAGTCGCTCATCCGCAAGAACATTCATGTGGATGGCATGCAGGTGCTGGGGCTCAACCTGACGCTGAAAATCGGCACGGCGAATATGACCGTGACCGTCACCGACGCTCCGCCGCCTCTGGAAACAGAGAATGCGACGCTGGGCGTTGCGATGGAAAATGATGCGTATGAGTCGCTCCCGTTAGAGATGGGTGGCGCAAACGGCGTCAGTACCGATCAACGCCGCTCCACCGACATGGCCATACTCATGCCCGGCGTCACCAACAACGAAACCAAGAACAACGAATCCGATGAGCCGATGGTGGTCAACGGCAACTCCCAATCCACCGAGATGTATATCGAGGGCCTTCCATTAGAGTCCGCTTCGGTCAGCGGCGACCCGCGCTACATCTGGTCCGCCATCTCGGTCGAGGCGGTCGATCAGTTCCAGCTCAAGACCACGGCCTACTCGGCTGAGTATCAGGGCCTGGGCGTGGAGAACTT
Organism: Acidobacteriaceae bacterium; assembly: GCA_003142015.1. GTDB lineage: Bacteria > Acidobacteriota > Terriglobia > Terriglobales > Acidobacteriaceae > Telmatobacter. Next base: position 12,413 of record PLOI01000035.1, read on the forward strand.
CACCATCAAGTCCGGAACCAACAAAATTCATGGGTCGGCGTACGACGTGATGCGCAACACCGCATTCGATGCAGCGGGCTTCATTCCGGCCCAATACCCGTCTAGCTACCCCAACGCCAAGCTGGCTGGCACGTACTACACACCGCCGGAGCACATGAACGAATACGGCGTGACCATCGGCGGCCCAATCTGGCGTAACAAAATCTTTCTCTTCGGCAATTACATGGGCTTCCGGTACTCGACCCTCACCAAGCCGCAAGCTATGACCATACCCACCCCGGCAGAGCTGTGCGGCGATTTTTCCGCGACCGGAGTCAACATCTACGACCCGACAACGCAAGTGTATGGCACCGCCTACTCGCGTACGCAATTCGGCGGCGGCACCGGAGGAGCCAACGAACAGTACGCCATGAACTCGACTGGCGTTTGTGTGGACCAGGGCACCAAGGCGGCGAACGTGATTCCGCAGGGTGAGATTTCGCCCGTTGCCAAGTATATGCAACAGTACTGGGCGGGGGCGCAATACCTCAATACGGGCCTCTCCAATAACTACATGGGGTCCTATAACTGGGGCTTGAACAACTGGTCAACAACCGAGCGCCTGGATGTCGATCTGTCTGACAGGCACAAGATGAGCGTGATTATTGCGGCTGGCCGCCAAGGCCTGATCGGTCTGGCCGGCAGTCAGACGACGGATATAGGTCCGATGCCGTATTTCTATGCGAAGCCGTATGCTCCCATTACCAGGGTTGCGGTCTTCGAGGATACCTTCGTGATCAAACCGACTCTGGTGAACCAGTTCAAGTACGGGGCGGCGCAATACCACTCGCCCCACACCAATCCCAGTACGCAAACTCCTGCTTTTGCGGCGACCGCGGCCGGCATTGGCTTCACCAACTCTCCATCGGCGATCGCCGGACAGGCGGCCAGCAGCTTCCCGATAGTAAAGTGGCCCACCGGAGGGATCAACGAGGCGCAGTGGGGACCCAATGCGGGCGCGGATGATCAAAACACGGACACCTACGCAATCGCGGATAACCTGCAGTGGGTCAAGGGCAAGCACTCCTTCACCTTTGGCGGCCAGCTTGAGTTCCTCGAATTCAACGACCTTTGGGCTGTCGGAGGATCCACCCCGCTCACACTGACTTATGCCCTTGGCGAAACCGCAAGCGTCAGCGGCACGGGCACCGCCGGCACTACCAACACCCCAACGACCGGCGCCGGATTGTCCTACGCCAGCTTCTTGATCGGCGCAGTCGATTCGGCAAGCTACACCGAGTACGCGCCAAATGCCCAGGAGACCGGCGCGCGCTTCCATCCATTCGCGATATATGTAAACGACGACTGGAAGGCGACCCCCAAGCTAACGATCAACGCCGGCCTGCGCTGGGATGCGATGCCGCCCATGCGCGAGGCGCAGAACCGCTTCTCATTCCTGAACCCGACCGGGACCAATCCTTACAGCGGCACCAATGGCACGCTTCAGTTTGCCGGCAGCGGGACGGACAGTTGCAACTGTTCTACTCCTATGAATACATACCACGGCGACTGGGGTCCACGTCTGGGCCTGGCCTATGCGGTTGACAATAAGACCGTCATCCGCGCAGCCTATGGCATCTATTACGCGCATGGCGGTGGCACCTCCGGCGGAAATAACATATTGCCGACCACCACCATGTTGCTTGGCCTCTCGGCCGCGCCAAATCCGAAAAGTCCCGGCGCTTCGCTTCCGGCCTTCTACCTGAACGGTAACCAAACTGCTTTCTCAGGCGATTCTTCAACCACTGCTGTCCATGGCCTTTCCAACGACCCGAACAACACGAACTTTGGAGGTCCGGGATATTCCGTTACCGCGCCTGGAACCACGACAGTCAACCCCGGCTACGGAACCATTTACTCCTCAGCGTCCGTGGCCCCCAACAATGTTTCCTCCACACTGTCCTATCTCGATCCCAAGTATGGCGGCCGCACGCCGACTTTCGAGGGGTGGTCTGTTGGCTTCCAACGGCTGCTGACCAAGGACATCACTCTTACGGTGAGCTACGTAGGCAACCAGGGACACTTCCTGTTGCCAAGCGGCGCTGCGCGCGGCTATTGGCAAAACCAGTTGGATCCGCAATACCTGGCCCTGGGCAGTAACGCTCTAGCTGCAAAGACGGCGAGCAGCATGCCGGGCGGCGCATGGACCTACCCGACCTTCAACAACACGGTCGCACAGGATCTGGTGGCGTTTCCGCAGTATAGCGGTATCACCGATCAGGTTGATTCGGTCGGCAACGCGAACTATAACTCGCTGCAAGTTACCGCCAACCAGCGGCTTGCTCATGGCCTAGCCTTCACGCTGAGCTACACCTTCAGCAAGACGATCGACGACATCGGAACCTTCCGCTCCGGCTATGCCATCCCCGCGGGCGCATTGGCCAACAACCCCACCAAGTCGGTGCCGATCGACCGCATCGAACGTTCGCTCAGCACCCAGGATCAGCCTCAGAACCTCGTTGCCACCATGACTTACGATCTGCCCTTTGGCAAGGGGCACATTGGCGGCGGAAACGCCATTGTGAGCAATATCGTGGGCGGATGGCGTTTCGCCGGCGTCTACTCCTACGTTTCGGGAAATCCGCTTGCGATTACTGCGACCGGTTGCACCGCTCCGGGCCAAGGCACCTGTATGCCCGCCTACAACACGGCTTTCACTCCAGTCAACGCGGGAGGATATGCAGCACGCCAAAACGGCAAATGGGGCCAGGGCGCAACCAGAACGACTTTGGCTACGACTCAGTACATCAACCCTGCGGCATTCCTGGTGCCAACCGCGCTCTCAAACCCTAACTGCACAGCGACCGGAACACCGTCGCCGTGCTTGGGAATGGTGCTCGGCGACGTCTCCCGCACAGCCCCCTATGGGTTGCGTGGCCCCTCCAACTACGACATTGACGGCACCGTCCGCAGGACCTTCGATCTCTGGAAGGATGGGCGGGTAAAGTTCGTCTTTGAAGCGACTGTCTTCAACGCCGTCAACCACGTTTGGTTTGGTAGCCCGGCAACCACAGCGGACGGCGCGATCGGTTCGTCGGTGACTTCATCCAGCCCGTGCGTTGGCACTACGGGGGACTGCTCCCTGGGCACGATTGGCGGGCAGGCAAACAACGCGCGGCAGTTCCAATTTGCGGGGCACATCAACTTCTAAGACGCTCTCGCGTCTTAGTGCACCGGGAGGGGTTGGGAAACCAGCCCCTCCGCTTTTTTGCAGACTTGTTCCATACAATTAAGAAGTTATATGCGGCAAATTAGGAGTTCGGATGAAGATTGTTACTGGCTATGTGAGCTTGATATTGCTATCGGGGATGGCCGGCAGCGCGTGTGCAGCAGCGCGCACCGAAGTGCGCCCCTGGCCCGAGCGCGCGGCAAATGCGGCAATCGAGCGTTGGCCGGATGGCCGCCTTGTTCCCGCCGGTCAGCGCTGGGCCTGGAACTACGAACTGGGCACGCTGCTGGAAGGCATGGATGCGGTGTGGCTGAACACCTCCGATCCGCGCTATTACAAATACATCAAGAGCTCGGTCGATCAGTTTGTCACGCCCGATGGCGCCATCCCCACATGGAAGCCGGAAGAAAACCAGCTCGACAACATTCTGCTGGGGCGACAGCTTTTGCTTTTGTATGGCGTCACGCAGGATGCGCGCTACGCCAAGGCCGCTACGCTGCTTTATCAGCAGCTTATTCATCAGCCGCGCACCGCGTCAGGCAGCTTCTGGCATAAGCAAAAATATCCCAATCAGATGTGGCTCGACGGCCTCTACATGGCCGAGCCTTTCTATGCCGAATATGCGGCGACGTTTCATCATCCTGAAGCCTTCAGCGACATTACTCATCAATTTGCATTACTGAATGAGCACGCGCGCGACCCGAAGACGGGCCTGCTCTACCACGGATGGGATGAGTCGAAGCAGGAGCGCTGGGCCGATAAGCAGACCGGCCTATCCTCTCAGTTCTGGGCCAGAGGCATCGGCTGGGACATGATGGCATTGGTAGACACGCTGGCCTATTATCCTGAAGACAATCCAGGTCGCAAGCAGTTGATTGCTGAGCTTGAGCAAGATGCCGCTGCGGTGGTGCGCTACCAGGACAGTGCGACAGGCCTCTGGTATCAGGTGCTCGACAAATCCGTGGCAAAGGGAAACTATCTTGAGTCATCCGCCTCCTGCATGTTTGTCTATGCGCTGGCAAGGGGCGTACGTCAAGGTTATCTTCCCCAACACTATCTCACCAACGCTGAGCGCGGATACAAAGGCATTCTGAATCGTTTTGTCGAGACTGGGACCGGCGATGAAGTCTCGCTCACCGGAACGGTGAAAGGCGTGGGCCTTGGCGGCGATCCGTATCGGGACGGTAGCTACTCTTATTACGTCGGCGAGAAGACGGCCACCAATGATCCCAAGGGAGTGGGCGCTTTTCTGCTGGCCAGCGCAGAGATTGAGAACGCCGCAAATGCGAGGTTGGGTCTGGGCAAAACGGTTTTGCTTGACGCCTGGTTCAATAGCCAGAAGCGGCAGGACGCATTCGGCCAGCAGGTTGCCTTCCACTACAAATGGAACGACCTGAGCAATAGCGGCTACTCTTTCTTCGGTCACATCTTCAACAACTTCGGCGCGGAAACGAAAACTCTCTATGCGGCACCCACGCTCGCAACGCTTCGCCAGGCGCAAGTCTACATCATCGTTTCTCCTGATATTCCGGCGAAGAACCCGAACCCGCATTATATGCAGCCGGAAGACGCGGCGCAGATTGCGGAGTGGATCAAGGCCGGCGGCGTGCTGGTGATTATGGAAAACGATCCGGGGAACGCCGATTTGGAGCACATTAATCTAATGGCTGAGCAATTCGGCATCCATTTCAACAATGTGTTGCGCAATAAAGTGGACGGGAATAAGTTCGAGATGGGAAAGATTGCCATCGATGCCGCGGGCCCCATCTTCCGCGTTCCGCACACCATCTTCATGAAAGAGATCTGCACTATTGCTGTGAAATCCAACGCCAGAACAGTGCTTCGCGATAGCGGAGACATTCTGATGGCCACGGCGCATTACGGCAAAGGAACGGTCTTTGCCACGGTCGATCCATGGCTCTACAACGAATACACCGATGGCCGAAAGCTCCCTGCCGAGTATGACAACTACGCCGCCGGCAAAGAACTTGCCCGATGGATTCTCGCGCAGATTCCGCGCGAATATCCCAAGGCGAAACCCGCATCATCGAGCAACAGAACCAATGCTGCTCACAAGCATTAGCGCGACCCACTGCCGTTCTAATAGGAGACTTATGCGTTCACTTCTCAGTTTCTCGCTCTCTGCCCCGTCGTTGTTATGTTTTGTCCTGACCTTATCTGCTCAAGACACGCGCAAGGTCACCGAACCGCATATCCCCGCTGCCTGCGCCACGCTGAACGCAAGCATCGTGGCTGAACGCGGAGTGATCGCGCCTGAGGATGAGCAGAAATTGGATACCGAGCGCATCCAGCACGCCATCGATAACTGCGCTGCTGGCAAGGCTGTTGTGCTGCGCGCCAATGGGCTGAAGAATGTATTTCTGACCGGTCCCATCGCTTTGCGCGCCGGCGTAACACTGGTGGTGAATGCCAATACCGCGCTGGTGGCTTCGCGCGATCCGCGCCTGTATGATCTCGCGCCCGGCAGTTGCGGCATTGTCAGCGACCGTGGCCATGGGTGCAAGCCGCTGATTCTGGGCGATGGAGCAAGGGGCAGCGGCATCATGGGTTTGGGATCCATTGATGGCCGGGGCGGCGCCAAACTGCTGGGGCAAGATGTGACCTGGTGGGACCTGGCGCACCAAGCAAAGATTACCGACAAACAGCAAAGCGTGCCGGTGATGATTGTGTTGCGTCACGCAGATGATTTCACCATGTATAAGATCACGCTGCGGAACTCACCGAACTTCCATGTAGGCGTCAACGAAACGGACGGTTTCACCGCATGGGGTGTGAAGATCATGACGCCCAAGACCGCACGTAACACGGACGGCATCGATCCCGGTTCCTCGCGCAACGTGACCATCGCTTATTGTTCCATTCATACCGGAGACGACGACGTAGCGGTTAAATCTGGCAGAGGTGTGCCGTCCTCGAACATCTCCATCCTGCACAACCATTTCTATACCGGCCACGGCATGTCCATCGGCAGCGGAACCAGCGGCGGGGTTGATCACATGCTGGTTGACGACCTGACTATCGACGGCGCGGACAACGGCATTCGCATCAAGTCCGACCGCAGCCGCGGCGGCCTGGTGCACGATCTCCTCTATCGCGACGTTTGCATTCGCGATACGAAGAACCCGCTTGTCTTCACGCCGCTTTACACAACCTTCACCGGAGATCAGCTTCCTGTCTATCGGGATATCACACTCGAAAACGTACACGTGCTGACGGCAGGGAGTTACACCTTTCTCGGACTGGACTCGCAGCACAAACTCGGGTTGAAACTCGACAATGTATTTGCCGACGACCAGGCGCACTCATCTATGTTAATCAAGGACGCGGAGATAGTTATCGGCAGCAAGCGCGGCAATCTGGAACCCGGTGGAGACGATGTAACCGTGCAACAAACGCCCGGCTCAGCACCCGGCGCGCCACTGGCCTGCGAGACGCGCTTTGTTCCTTTCCCATCTCTTGCGACCGCTCCGGAGATGGCAGGGACGGTTCTTCCAGAAGATGAGACCTTGTATGTTGCGGCCGATGGAACGGGCGACTTTTACTCCATCCAGCGCGCGCTTGATGCGGCGCCGAAAGACGGAGCCCTGGTGCTGGTGGCACCCGGAACCTACCGCGAAGTGCTCACCATCGACAAGCCCAACATCCGCCTGCGCAGCGCAAACGGCGATGCTACCAAAACAGTGGTAGTGAATGATCGCAGCGCGGGAGCGAATGGCGGCACGCTTCACTCCGCCACCGCGAATGTGACGGCCGACAATTTTTTTGCGGAGAACATTACCTTCGAGAATGATTTCAACCGCACACACGCGCAGATTTTTGCCGGCTCACAGGCCCTGGCTTTGTTGACGACCGGCGACCGAGGCGTCTTCCACAATGTGCGCCTGCTGGGCAATCAGGACACGGTCTATGCAGGCAGCCGCAACTGCGCTCCCGACGGACAGAACTGCATTCCAGCGCGGCAGTATTTTTCCGGTTGTTACATTGCCGGAAACGTCGATTTTATCTTCGGAGATGGCAAAGCTGTCTTCGATCACTGCGAGATTCATAGCACCGCACATGACGGCGGATACATCACGGCTCAGGCAAAACACTATCTTGAGGAAGACTCTGGCTTCGTGCTCAACCAATGCAAGCTCACTGCCGATCCAGGCGTAACGAAGCCTGTCTATCTCGGCCGGCCCTGGCGTCCCTATGCCACGGTTGTTTTCCTTGATACGGAGATGGGCAGCTACATCGATCCGGCAGGCTGGCGCGAGTGGCATCCGGGAGAAACACATTCGATCGAAACCGTGTTCTATGCCGAATACAACTCCACCGGCCCCGGCGCGCGGCCAGACCAGCGCGATCCGCATACTCATTTTCTAACTCAAGAACAGGCCAGGCAGTTTGCGCCTTCTGTCTTTCTGCGCGGCGCAGATAACTGGGACCCTTTGCAACTCATCAAACAGTAGCAGGCAACTTGCGTTGCCTGCGAAGTTATACCTTGCCGCGAGTCATGAGCTACACAGTATAAGTTGACGACGAAACCCGGCCTCCGTGGCCAGTCCAGTTGGTATGGAAAAACTGGCCGCGCGGCTTGTCGGTGCGTTCATAGGTGTGCGCGCCGAAATAGTCGCGTTGCGCTTGCAGCAGATTAGCGGGCAGGCGCGCGGTGCGATAGCCGTCAAAGAACGCGAGCGCGGTGGAGAATGCCGGAGTGGGCACGCCTAGTTCAATGGCATGAACCAGCGCCGCGCGCCACGAAGCCTGGTAACCGCTGATCGCCGCGGAAAAGAAGTTGTCGAGCAGCAGATTCTCCGGTACGGGTTTTTTGTCGTAGGCTTCTTTGATCTTGCCCAAAAATTGACTGCGAATGATGCACCCGCCTCGCCACATCAGCGCGATGCCGCCCATGTTCAGCTTCCATCCATGCTCCTGGGCAGCAGCCTTGAGCAGCATGTAGCCTTGCGCGTAGGAGACGATTTTGGAGCAGTAGAGCGCCCGGCGCACATCCTCGATGAACTGAACGCGGCCGCCAGGGACCGTCTTCGTAACGGGTCCCGCAAGAATCTTCGACGCCGCGACGCGTTCCTCTTTCAGCGCCGACAGGCAACGCGCAAAGACCGACTCGCCGATCAGAGTTACGGGCTGGCCGAGATCGAGCGAGCTGAAGACTGTCCACTTGCCTGTGCCTTTCTGGCCGGCGGTGTCAAGAATCTTGTCTACGATTGGTTGCCCGTCGTCATCCTTTTTCGCAAAGATGTGGCTGGAGATTTCGACCAGGTAACTGTCCAGCTCGCCCTTGTTCCACTCGGCGAAAACCGTGTGCAACTCATCAGCGGTCAGGCCAAGCCCGCGCTGCAACAGATCGTAAGCCTCGCAGATCAACTGCATATCGCCGTACTCTATGCCGTTGTGGACCATCTTGACGAAGTGTCCGGCGCCGTCCTCTCCTACCCAGTCGCAGCAGGGAGTTCCATCTTCGACCTTTGCGGCGATGGACTGAAAAATATCTTTCACGTGCGGCCACGCAGCTGGATTGCCGCCGGGCATGATCGATGGGCCGAAGCGCGCGCCTTCTTCGCCGCCGGAGACTCCGGTCCCGATAAACAGGATGCCTTTTGCAGCCAGATCTTTGGTCCGGCGATTAGAGTCTGTAAACAGCGAGTTACCGCCATCAATGATGATATCGCCCGCCTCAAGATAGGGCAGCACGCGGCTGATCGTCTGATCAACACTGTCGCCGGCTTTGACCATCAGCATGACGCGCCGCGGCCGCTTGAGCAGACGGGCTAACTCCTCGATGGAGTGCGCTCCAACAACTTGTGTGCCCTTCGCTTCGTTAGCAAGAAACTCGTCCACCTTGGAAACGGTGCGGTTGAAAACGGCAACTTTGAAGCCGTGGTCGTTCATGTTGAGGACAAGATTCTGTCCCATGACGGCAAGGCCGATGAGGCCGATATCACATGATGCTTCCGGCATACTATCTCCAAACTCTTTGTGAAATTGTTGCTACCGCTGAATGCGCGCCGATCCGCCTTTGGCGAAAGATCGCACCTGATCCACTGTTGCCATGGTTGTGTCACCGGGGAAGGTGGTCAACAGCGCTCCATGCGCCCATCCCAGTTTCAGAGCTTCTTCGGGCGTCTCGCCGCTCAGCAGGCCATAGATAAATCCGGCCGCAAAACCGTCGCCGCCTCCCACGCGATCCACCACCTCCAGCTCGGCCGTCGGAGCAGTGTAAGTCTTTCCGTCAACCCATGCCACCGCGCTCCAGCTATGCCGATTGGTGGAGTGCACCTCGCGCAGCGTTGTAGCTACCACTTTTGCTTGAGGATGTTTCTTCACTACATTAGCTATCATGCCAAAAAAGATGCTGGGGTCCAGCTTCGATTTGGCCGCGACCTCAGGTCCCGGAATGCCCAGTCCCTTTTGCAGATCCTCCTCGTTGCCCACCAGCACATCCACGTTCTCGACAATGCGGCCGATGGTCTCAACCGCGCGCTCGGCGCCGCCCTGAATATTCCACAGCTTCTCGCGGAAATTCAAATCAAACGAAGTCACTGCTCCTGCGGCCTTGGCTTCCCTCATCATCTCCGCGGCCAGCGCCGCAGTACTCGGCGAAAGCGCCGCAAAGAGTCCGCCGCAGTGCACCCAGCGCACGCCACCTGCAAAGATCGCCTTCCAGTCGAAATCCCCCGGCTTCAGTTGCGCCGCGGCCTCGTTCGCCCGGTTGTAGAAGACCACCGGAGGGCGCAAACCGTACCCCCGGTCGCTGTACACCGCCGCCATATTGGGACCGGTGACGCCGTTGTGCTTGAAGTGCTTGTAGAACGGCTTCACTCCCATGGCGCGGACACGCTCGGCAATCAGGTCGCCGATGGGATAGTCAGACATGGCCGAGACGATTGCCGTCCTCAAACCAAAACAGTCTGAAAGGTTGGCAGCAACATTGAATTCGCCGCCACTGACGTGAATCTGGCACTCGGTGGCCTTGCGGAAGGGAATGATCCCCGGATCAAGCCTGTGCACCAACGCACCCAGCGACAGAAAATCCAGATCAGCGTCCTTGCTGATATTCAGTCCATTGCTCATCGGCTGTTTACTCCTGCTCCCCATAGGGGGTAGTGAAACTCTGCAAATTTCGACCTGCGATTCATCAGATCACCTTAGCACCCTGCCTCGCAGACGGCAGCGCGGTCTGAGTGGAGAGGTCTGACCACCAGCATACACGCAGACCCTAAATGTTGCCAATCTGAAGAGAAAAATGCGCAGAAACAACCATCGGTGCTAATCTTGAATTGTTCAAATTTTCCGTACAATGATTGGAGCATGGTCGATTATGCCACGCCCGAGGCTGGATGCGCCCGATACCGACCGGACCATGCAAGTGGTCAACCACATCCGCGCCCTCTTGGAAAACGGAGCACTGCAGCCGGGCGACAGAATCCCCCCTGAACGAGTGCTTGCGCGCACACTCAAGATCAGCCGCGCCAGCCTTCGCACCGGCATTGGCTACCTCGTAGCGATGGGGGTGATGAAGGTGCGGCACGGAGTGGGAACCTTCATCAAGGATGGCCCGGCCGAATTCAGCAAGGCCTCGCTGGGCCTGATGGGCGCGCTCTACGGCTTTCAATTCTGGCAGATGTTTGAGGCTCGGTTGATTATTGAAAGCAGCCTTGCCGCTCTCGCAGCCGAACGAGGCAAGGAAGAACATTACGCGGCATTGGCCGAGGAGGTCGCCGAGATGTACGCCATAGCGGATAACCCCGCGGATTTCCTCGTGCATGACATGCTGTTTCACCGCATCATCGCCAAGGCCTCAGGCAATCCGATTTTGGCTGCCCTCATTGAGACCATCACCACGGCGATGTATGAAAAGCGGCGCAAGACCGTGGAACGCGCGAACTACCTGCGCGAAATGGCGGAGATGCATCGCGAGATTTACCGAGCCATCCGCGCACGCGACCCCGTTGAGGCGCGAAAGCAAATGGAAAACCACCTGCGTACGGCCGAAAACGCTCAGAACCTGGAGTTGCCCGGCATTCATGCAAGCCGCCCAGCCCGGCCTCGCGCAAAGAAGCTCCCGGCCGTCTTGGGCAGCAGCTCAGCACAGTAACATCCGCAAAATACGAAATCCCCAGCTTCTACTGGGGATTTCTGTGCTTCCTTGGATGTCTTTGGATCTCTTGAAACAAAGTCGTGGTGGGCGGTCAGGGACTCGAACCCCGGACTTCCTGCTTGTAAGGCGGACTGAGGGTTTTTCTCTCACTGTCTGCCACTTGCTTTAACTGCCGCAGAATCACGGGTTTCTGGCCGTCGCCAGCCGCCCGTGATTTCTGCCAATATCTCTTATTTTCTTTGCAGACTACCCGCAATTTCCACCGCAGTATTCATCTGACGGGTTCCACGTTTATGCTTATTTGTCTATGGAAAACTCTGCGGGTGAATGGATTGCACTAGCTGGGCTCCTAGGTACGCTTCTAGGCGTGGGTGTAACCCTGCTTGGAGTTTTCGTGATGAGGCGGACTCATACCCTCAACGTCACCAAGGCAACACCTCGAATCGGATGCTCCGTTGACGTTAGCTTTCGGCAGGACGACCCCAACACGTACTACCCCACTTTGTTCTTGACCGCGACAATCTATAACGAAGGTGAGCTTGCGGCTTCCGCTTTGCACGGTCACTGGAAACTGCTTGTTGGCGACGGTGCGCTGTATTTTGACCGCCCAATCGACCGGGATTTTCTGGGGACGTGTGAGAAGTATCTGGATTCCTATTGCATTGAGGAGAGCTGCGACTGGCATAGGGAAGACATCAGGTTCGATGTTGAGATCGAATTTGACTATCTTACACTGCCGAACGACGAAGAGCGCCACTACAGCGCCGCTTATAGCTACGATACACAAAGCCAAAAGTTGAAGCGTCATCAATCCTCTTCCCCCACATCCCATTGAATTCCACCCTCTGTGTTTTGCCGAAACGCCGGAGAGCGGATGCGCTGCTCTCCGGCCTCTGCTCACTGCTCCGCTGACAGGACCGGCCCGGTTGTGGGCGCAATCTTCGCGGTATCCACGGTTGGAATCTGCCCCTTTGAAGCGGTTGCGGGCATCAGATTGTGATTGCTTTGCGGAATGGGTTCGTTGCTCTGTGCGAAGCCCGCCGCCGTCCGCTGTCCTACTGCCTGATTGCTCTGCTCTGTGTTGCTCATTTTGGTAAACCTTTCTTTTTGTTTTGGTTGATGGTTGAATGTATCCCGATTCGTATTCGCTTTATGCGGATACGCGGGCTGCAAGCTGTCGAGCGATAAGCGCCGCCGCATGGTGTAGCTGCGACAGTTGCTCATCCCGGCCAAGGGAGGGCAACTTGCATCGCTGGCGTCGCGGTGCCGCCGTTCGTTGGCCCTCTTCAATCACTTCATCGAAGCCCCCAAAGCTGCCATTGTGCCGAAGATAGGGGCTGCGCAGACCGTGACCGTTGCACTGGCAGGATGGGCAAAAATAAGTGATTCCACGCTCATCAGGCTGCGCACCGTCACGGCAAATACAGCGTGTTTTAACCTGCCTCGAATCGATTGCATCGTTGCGCTCTTCCTGGTCTCTCCGGGTAGCCTTCAGCGTTTGAAAAACGTCCATTCGTTCCTTTCCGAAAAATGCGGGGGGAGCAGGTTAACTCCCCCCCGTCGGGCAAGCAGTGGAACCGGAGAAACATTCCACCTGGCGGGAATAGGAGTACCCGCCCGCCCAAAATCATCAATGCGAGTCTGCCGGCCCGTGTGTAGCAGCTACGCGGGTATCGGAGCGCAGAGAATTGTCACTCGTAAATTCCAGCGTCCTGCCGTTCAAGATCGGGGTAAACGGCGACGTGAGTTCTGAGGGTGCGGGCTGCATGGTCGCCAATTTCTGGCGACACTCGACAACCCGCGAGCGTGCGCGGCCTTCGACCCAGCTCAAATCCTCAAGCGCCTTTGTCGCCGCACGTCTCTCACCTTGCAAGATGGACAGATTCCCGAAAACCTTGCTGTGCTCGCTCTCCGCCTCGCGTTGCTCTTGCATAAATGTTTCAAGATCGGCCTGCCACACTTCAAAAGACTTGTCACCATAGCGTTGCGTGGTGCCGAAATTCTGTTGCATCTTCTCTGGCGTGTTCCGCCGGTGCATGTCTAGCTGTGACGCCGCGCCAGCCTTGCGATTGCTGGCTTGCAGTGCTAGGCGCGTCTGTTCTTCCACTTCCCTGTTTTTGGCGTCAAGAGTGGCCTGGGCCTCGACGCATCGGGCATACAGGGCGCCGTGGGTGGCCTCAGCTTGCGCCAGTTCCGCCGCTGCCAAGGCCCGCTCTTTGTCGGTCAGCAATGCTTTGTCTGCTTCAATCTCTGCGCGCAATGCGCTCACATCGACGGGCGCGGGCTGTGCGGGTTCTGGTGCTGTCGTAGCGTCCGGTTGCGTGGTTCCATCCGGTGACTGCGCATCCTGGGTGATGGTTTCCTCGTCCATGATTCAATCCTCTCTTTGATTTGGTTGTGGTGCGGAATTATCGTGCAATAGCTCCCATGCAAGAAAGAGCAAGGGACCAGCCCCATCGGGCAGCGAGTCCATCCCGGCCAGCCGATCAAGTTCGCTGTCCAGCACATTCACGCGGTATGACTGCCCCAGTGAACGGCAATGTTCGCGGCTCATGGCTCCCAAAACAAGCCCAAGTTCATCGGCTGTAAGGGTTCGCCGTTCGAGATCCAAAATGCGTTTTTCAAGGTCTGCGAGTCTCATGGTTTTCTATTCCTTTCGAGTTGCGAGAGTCTTACTTCGAGATTTTCCGCTGTGTTGGCGTCCAGGGCCAATTGAATGATTGCCCTTGCCGCGTTCGCCCTTGCGCTTGCCGGCGCTTCTGCATCCCCGGCAACCGTGGCCAGCACGTCAACAGCTTTTGCGGACTCGAAGCGCAGTTTTCCGGTAGCCGCCGCGAGCAGATCAGACTTTGCCCTTTGGTACGCTTCCGAGAATGCGGATTCGGCCAGCCAGCGCAAAAGCGTGCGCTCTGATACTCCGCATTGAGCGGCGGCCTCTCCAATCGTGGCCGTGGTCAACAGGGCTTGTATCGCCTGCTCATGTTTCCGTTTTTGTCCGGTCTGCGTCACTTGCTGGCACCTCGTGGCGTTCCTGGCGTCTTTCCGGCCAGCATCAGCGCCTCTACATCAACCAGTTGCGAGAAATGCTGAGACCAGTACACCCGCGCTTGGCCGCCATGCAGCGAGATAATCGTTCCCTCAACCTCTGGCGAGTCGATGCGGGTTACGCGATTGCCAACTTTAGACTTGAAATTCTGCTTGATAAGCAGCAATTCAGAGGTATTTTCATGGTTTGTTTTCATTGACCTAACTCCATGACCTGTGAAAATTGCGGGGACTTTTCAGGGGACTCCGGGCCATTTTGAAGGGTTAGAGGGTTTCCGTTTTCCGCTTCCATCAAACTTTCTGGACTGTGCCGCGCCAGATAATCCAGGTCATGCCAAAGCACCACGGCGCGGTTTCGTTCGATGCGTACCACGGTCCCCGGCTGGCCGTATGCACATCCCCGCAAATAGACCTTGCTTCCAACCGCAATCATGGACGCCGCCTTCCGGTATTGCGCCGCTGCCCCGTCGTGGCCCGCTCTGGCGGCCTGCTGCCCTCTGGCGCGGCCTGAAAGTGTAAGACAGCATCCAGGTCCACTTTGAGCACTAGACCGGCAACCAGACCGGCACTCCCAACCTGAAAGTCCTCTGCCTGTAGCGCCGCTACAAAGGCCGCTCTTGACTCAGGGACAGGCCGCCCGTGGTCAGCACACCAGCGGGCAAGGGAAAGGTACAGCGCACCCACTCCGCCAAAGCAGCGGTCACGGAAAGTGCATTGCTCCAAGAGCCAAAGCCCCCAGCCCTCATCTATCGGGCTTTCCTCTGGCGTAGCAGCTCGGCTTTGGAGCAAATCGAGAATTTGTTGCTTGTACTGGCGCAACTCTGCCACAAATGTCACAGCGGGATCACCCGGACGGACCACCAGCTCTTCGCCCTCGACCGTGAATCGTCCGCCCCCCGCTTCGATCCGCTCAATCAATTCCGCCGCAGCGTTCATACGCGAACCTCCACTAAATTGCTTGTACCCGGCTTTTCAGAATTCAAAGGCAAACCCGTTTTGGCGGGAACAAGCATTTCTTCAATGTTTGTTCCCGCTTCGGGATCATTTGAATTGCTTGTTCCCTTGTTCCCGTTATAGTTACGGATAGAGGGAACAACCTTTTTTTCTTCCCGGTTTGGCTCTTCGGACACACCCTCAAAAAGTTTCTTGTTCCCGTTTTTTTCTATAAGGGCGGGAACAGGGGAACAACCTTTCTGGTATTTGTACGGATCACCCCGTTTTCCGCTCCCGGAACGGGCAATCTTTCCCTGGCCGGTCAGCTCCCGAAGCGCCTTGCGCTTGATAGTGGTTTTGCCCTCGATAGCGTCGTCAATTTCCGGCTCGCTCAGGGACTTGTCAACCAAGGCCGCCAGAATTGCAACCCCCACGTTTGCCACTTCAACACACTCCCGGCTTCCACCCAAGGAAAGACGTTTTGTTGCCGCGTCGAAATGTAAAACGGTTTCCAACAAGTCCGGGCCGATTCTTTGGACGCTGCAAATGGTGCGGTACGATTCACAGCGCCGCATAACCATTAACGAAGTAACAGCGCCCGCCAATGCCGTGCTGCCAATCGGCGCGTCGATAGACTCGGCCTTCGCCGCCTTGCTCGAATGGTGGAGACAGAGAATGTGTGCCCCTGTTTGCCGCGCAACGTCGATCAGCGGTCCGAGTGCCGCATAGGTTTCGGCGTAGGAGTTCCCGTCTTGGATGCGAACCAGGCGAAATAGTGGATCGACTACCAGCAGGACGGGTTTCTTATCTTGAAGGATCGACAACACGTCCATGACCGCTGCGGAATCGCCTATTTGAATATCCTCGGACCCGTCCGCACCCATTGCGCGAAAGTCAGCCGCCACATCCTCAGCCCGTTCCTCTAAGGCAAGATACAAAACCGCGCCCTGCTTGACGGGCCAGCCAAGGAAACTCTCTCCCCTGGCTACGGCCAAGGAAAGGTTACGCGCAAAGGTAGACTTTCCACATTTTGGCTTGGAGGCGATAATTGAAACGCTCCCCGCAACTAGACGCCCCGCCAGTAAATAATCCACCGGAATTATGGGCCGCGAAAGTAACTCGCCAAGTGCAACTAGCTTGAGACCGTTCACCGCTTGCGCCGCGCTCTCACCGGACGGATACCGCTTTGCAATGTCCGCCGCAATGCCGCGCACCTTTGCCTCTGGCAAGGGCGGGCTGCAACGTGCCAGATTCTCCGCAATCAAGGCCGCTTCGATGGTTGCCGGGTCTGCTCCCCGCCGTAGAAGGGTTCCGGCAAGGCTCACCAGCCGGTTTGTACGCCCGCCCTTCCCCACGGCCTCGCCGCTTGCCTGTGCTACGGGCTGGGCGGGCCTTTGGTGGTGGAGGTCTATCAGCCATTGCGGAACATCGGCCAGTGGAACGGCCTCATTTTCACAGGTGTATCGGTGCCCGCTCGGATGGAAGCTGGGCGGAATCAAAATGTAACCGCGATCCCCGCGCTCATCCAAGCCCGCGCCTAACTTGCCCGCGCTGATAGTGAAGACGAATCCGGACGGCCATTTGAAGAGCTGGTGTTGGCCGCGTGAGGTTTTGTGTATGCGGGTTTCTGGCAGGTTCCAACCGCGCCGCGCCCATGCCTCCACGCTTGCCTTGCCGTCTGGCCCGTCAATGTCGAGTACGTACACCCCGGAATCAGGCCCGCAAGCCAAAGCCCAGTTTGCGCCCGGAAACTCACGCTCCCATTCCTCAAGGCAGTCAGTATCACAACTCGCCTTGACAGGCCAATCGGGCAACAATGGCGGGGCTTTCTGTCCGGCCTTAACCGGAAACAGACGCCAACCCCGGCCAGCGGCGGCGATCACTTCCGGCGGGAGTATGGACACTGCGGCGGGAGTCATCGCGTGCACCTCTGCGTGGGAAGCGGATAGGCACAGGTGGGCAATCCGCACAATGTAAACGGATTGCCCGTTTGGGGCGCGCCGGATGCGGGGGAAACTGCGGGTAGCCGGGTCACTGGACCTCCAATGCCGGGACGGCAGACCCTTCGATGAGCCGGGAAATGACCTCCTCTTTGAACCTGATATTTCGGCCCAACTTGATGTAGTCAATTTCGCGCCGCCAGACTTTTTGCCGGATCGTTGCGGGCTTCCATCCCGTTACCCTTGCAACTTCGTCCACAGTCAGCAATCGAGTCATCATTGCTTCCCTTCGTCTTGAATTGTCTTGACAGTATACTAAGGAATTTGATATATAAAGTACAAAAGGTATGTCAATGACGCCCATGCACTCAGAAAAGTACACGCTGCCCATCGTGGTCCCGCTCAGGGTCCGGGAAGAATGGCGGGTTTACATGAATCAAGCCAGCGATCCTGAATTCTCGTTCGCACGGGAGAACCAGGCTGGGTTTTCCTCGTTCACGTTTCGCACGGAAGATGCGTTCGACGTGCGCGCCGATTTTCTCTCGATACGGTCGCCCGAAGACGCGCTCCGCTTTTTGGGGAAGTATGGGCCGTTTCAGTACCAGCCGGACGAAGCATCAGGGACAAAAAAAGGCAAAGCGGCCCAGCCTGAACCCGTCAAATGGAGTCTGATTCAGCAAGCGCGAAAGGACTTTGAAGAAGCTCTCCTCGCCGATGGCATTCCCACTGAAAAGGCGTGGCTCTATAACCTTGTTTTCGGCCAGCCGCTCATACTCGAATTGCCATTCCGCGCAGTGACGCCGGAATTGTCTAGGCTCAATTGGAAGGATGACGCGGCAATTGCCTATTGTCATGACGTGGTTGATGCGCTGCGCACCAGCATCTTTCTCAGCCGCATGAGGGGCTTCAAGTGGAAACGCTGTGCGCGGCAGGGATGCAACCAACTTTTCGAGCAGGATACAAAACATCAGAAGATTTATTGCACTCCTGAATGTGCTCACCTCCAGGCGGTGAACAATTACAACGCCAGACAGAAGAAGAGGGCACGGAAACCAAACAACCAAAAACCAACCAAAGGAAGGTGAATCATGTCAAAGGAAATTCTCTCGAAAGATCAGATCAAAGAGATTGCGGGGATGCTGGCAAAGAATCCGGCTGACTCTCGCAATATGCAAGCGATGCTCTCAGCCGCGCCGAAGGAGAAACAGCGCGTAATGAAAAACTGCGTGGCCGTTCTGCGGAGAGCCGAGCGCCTTATCGCAGCCGAACAAAAAGCAACGAAAGGACGGAAATCATGAGCGTCTATCGACCAAAGGGCAGCAAGGTTTGGGTCATGGACTTTATGTTTCACTCGCAGCGCATCCGCGAAAGTACAGGCATGACCTCGAAGACGCGGGCGAAAGAAGTCTTTGACAAGCGAAAACAATCACTGAAAGACGGGACCGCTGGCATCCGCAGACAACCCCGCCCGGACTTACTCTCAACAGCCGCCGGAGAATGGCAACAGGCAAAGCAACTCAAATGGTCCCCGAAAATGGCCTCCATTGTTCGCTACAGCATCGGCCATTTGCTGCCCGTCCTGGGTAAGAAGTTGCTTGTAGACATTGAGGCGCGGGACATTGCGAAGTATCAGACGGCGCGCCTTGCGGAAAGCGCATCCAACCGAACGGTCAACATTGAAGTGGGAATGTTACGCCAGATCATGCGCAAGTACGGAGCATGGGCGCGGATTCAATCGGATGTATCCATGCTGCCCGAAAGACAAGACGCCGGATGCGCACTCACTCCCGAGCAAGAGAGTCTCCTTTTACATGAATGTGGCCGTTCCGTTTCCCGCGCCTTGCGGCCCTTCGTTACGCTGGCCCTCGAAACCGGCGCACGATACAACACGATCCGCACCTTGCAATGGGGCAATATCGACTTTGCAAACCGTCGCCTTACGTTCGGCCAAGACAAGACACCATCGGGCACGGGCCGGACAGTCCCCTTGAATCAGCGGGCACTCGAAACCTTGAAGTTTTGGGCGCAAGAGTTCCCCAACCGGCAACCGGCGCATTTCGTCTTTCCATCGGAACGGTACGGCCTCCACGGGAGCGAAGGGACATTCGGCGGGACAGTCCAGGTCTATGATTACGACCCGGACAAGCCCGTTGGAACCATCCAATCCGCGTGGCAGTCAGCCAAGAAACGGACACAGCGCCACTGTCCAAACTGCGGTGACGGGACGCTGATAGACCGTGAGAAACCAGCAACCGGGTATGAATGTGAAAGCTGCCATTTCGAGACGCCGAACCTTCCCGCTGCTCTGACACGGCTTCGCTTCCATGACTTGAGACACAGCGCCGTCTCTCGGATGATTGCGGCCCGTGTGCCCATTCCCATCATTGCCAAGATCGTTGGATGGTCCCCGAGCACAATGGCGAAGATGGCTGCGCGCTATGGTCACTTTGGCGTTGAGGAATTGCGCAGCGCCGTGGAATCCATCAGTTCCCCCACAAACCCGGAGATTCCGGCGGGGTACCCGCTAAATCCCCCGCAGTCAGACAGTGAACGGAAAGTCAACATTAACTAAGTTATTGATTCTAATGGTGGGCGGTGAGGGACTCGAACCCCCGACTTCCTGCTTGTAAGGCAGGCGCTCTAACCAACTGAGCTAACCGCCCACGCGGGCTGAAAAGGCCGCTGCGGCCTGCTGTCATCATATCAGCGCGCCTGCACATTCCAGCCGACCGCGCCTGCCCCTGAACACGCACCCGGTAGCGACGGACCCTGTGTTGATAAACTCAGTCGGTGGGCCGTCTCATCCTCAATGCCGACGACTTTGGCCTGACCGCCGGGGTCAACCGCGCCATCATCGAGCTGCACCAGGCCGGAGTGCTGACCAGCGCCACGCTGATGGCGCGCGCCGCGGCCACCGAAGAGGCCATCGAGCTGGCTCGCTCCACACACTCGCTGGGCGTGGGCTGCCATGTGGTGCTGGTGGACGGTGAGCCTGTACTTCGCGCACATGACCTTCCCACACTCGTGGACCCGCGCACGGGTCGCTTCCGACCGACGATCGGCGCATTTCTTCAGCAGTTTCTCACGCGGCGCATCCGCCCCTCCGAAATCGAAGCCGAGGCCGCTGCGCAAATCGCGCTGCTCCAGAATCGCGGCCTGCGCCTCACCCACATCGACACCCACAAGCACACCCACATGTTTCCCGCCGTGCTGCGGGCGGTGCTGCGCGCGGCGCGTGCAGCAGGAATTCGCGCAGTGCGCAATCCCTTTGAGCCAAAGTGGAGTCTGCGTGTTACTCCTGACGCGCCGTTACTGCGCCGCACGGAAGTAAGCCTGCTGCGGCTGCTTGAGCCAATGTTCCGGCATATCATTGAAGAAGAAGGCTTTACCGCCACCGACGGCGCCATCGGCGTGCTGGCCACCGGAACCCTCGACACCGCCAGGCTCACTTCGCTGCTCCGACACCTGCCCGCCGGCACGTGGGAACTGGTCACACATCCCGGCTACAACGACATCGATCTCTCCCAGGCCCACACTCGGCTGCTGGAATCGCGGGAAATCGAGTTGCAAGCCCTCCGTGCGCTGAAGCAGCTCCAAGACATCGATCTGATCTCCTTCGCGGATTTGTAGACGTAGGTTGTTGATTATAAATGCGTTAAATACAAGTGCATCTTCAGCGCCACACAAAGCGTCCAAGTGATTGTCGAATAAAAATCACTGAATGAGAAGGATTTATGCGCATTGGCATCACGTGTTACCCCACGTATGGCGGTTCGGGCGTGGTAGCCACAGAACTGGGCATTGAGCTCGCGGCGCGGGGACATGAGGTCCATTTCATTTCGTATTCGCAGCCATTTCGGCTCAGCGGGCGGGACAACGGCATCCTCTATCATGAGGTTCCGGTCTCGAGTTATCCGCTCTTCGAGTTCCCTCCTTACGACCTGGCGCTAGCGTCGCGCATGGCGGAAGTTGCTGAATTCTATAAACTTGACTTGCTGCACGTGCATTACGCCATTCCCCACTCAGTGAGTGCTCTGCTGGCACGCCAGATGCTCGCCGCGCGCGGCATCCGGCTACCCTTCGTCACCACGCTGCACGGCACGGACATTACGCTGGTGGGACTGGATCGAGGCTACCTCCCGATCACTCGCTACGCCATTCAGAAAAGCGACGGAGTTACCAGTATCTCCAACTATCTAAAGGAGAAAACGCTGGAAGATTTCGAGATTACGCGGCCCATTGAGGTGATTCCTAACTTCGTAAACTGTGACGAATATGTGCCCATCAAGGATGGGGTCGCGCGGGCGAAAGCGCGGCTACGTCTGGCTAAGCCTGACGAGGCAATTCTGATGCATCTATCTAATTTCAGGCCGGTTAAGCGGGTGGTAGACGTGGTGAAGATCTTTGCGGGGGTGGTGCGCGAGGTTCCAGCACAACTGGTTCTGGTGGGCGACGGGCCGGATAGGTCGGCGGCCGAGTGGCTGGCTCACGACCTGCAAATCAATGATAAGGTTCACTTTATGGGCAAGCAGGAGAGGGTGAACGAGCTGCTGCCGCTGGCAGATTTGATGGTGATGCCGAGTGAGCTGGAGTCTTTTGGGCTGGCGGCGCTGGAGGCCATGGCCTGCAAGGTTCCATCCATTGCAACGCGCGTAGGCGGGGTGACGGAGCTGATCGACGACGGGGTGACGGGCCTGCTGTATCCCGTTGGGAATGTGGAAGATATGGTTGCGGGAGCGGTTGGTTTGCTGAAGGATCGTGATCGGCTGGAGGCCATGCGCGATGCGGGGCGCAAGACGGCGCAGAAGCGATTCTGCTCGTCGCTGGTGGTGCCCCAGTATGTGAAGTATTACGAGCAAGTGCTGGGCGCAAACTGACAGCTTTCAGTCATGAGTAGTGACTCGAAAACTGGTGAGCCACAGGTTATCGGTTTTTTTACACCGTGAAGTTAGAGGTTGCCGGTTTATTCCCAAATGTGAAGCTGCAGGTTGCCGGTTTTTGGAAGAGTGGCGAGCTGGCGCTTACCGGTTTTTCGGACACCGTAGAGGAATGGCTCACCACAAAATGAACCAATGACTGCAAATTCCTCAGTAGTTATTTTTGGAA
Source organism: Acidobacteriaceae bacterium (assembly GCA_003142015.1). Classification (GTDB taxonomy): domain Bacteria; phylum Acidobacteriota; class Terriglobia; order Terriglobales; family Acidobacteriaceae; genus Telmatobacter. The sequence continues at coordinate 34,767 of PLOI01000035.1, forward strand.
GTGATAGAAGAGAGAGCAAATACGCTCGGTTAACCCTGATAAGGGGAAGTTTTTCGGGGAGATTCCTGACTATGGGATTGGCCGTTCATCAGCTTGACGGCGACTCGGCTGGGTCTTGGTCGAAGCGCGGGGTAAAGCCGAGTTGACGCCAGAATCGGTCGAGGAGAGCTACGGTCTCGGGAGCGGTTTGGACGGTGGTGCGGAGAAGAATTTCTCTGGTTGCGCCGGCGTCGGGATTTCCAGTTAGAGTGTTGGCTTCGGCGACGATGGCTATGCACTTCGTTGGGCGATAGGTGCAACTGGCCAGGTCGGCGATGGAGTGACGCGTTGTGGGCGTGGCGAGAACCGTGCGCGGCGGGGCCATGCGGTCGAGGAGCAACAGAATTTCCAGCTTGGATTCGAGTTCGTCGGGAACGCAGTCGATGACGAGATCGGCATTCCGTACCGCGTCTTCGATGGTGGAGACGAAGGCGACGGGCAGAGTTTCATCCGGGGCTAAAGCCCCTTCCAATTCGGCTAACTTTATGCGGGGGTTAAAACCCCCGCCTCCCTCCGTATAGGAAGTTTCGGCGACCGGCTGAGGGCCGAGTTGTTGGCGGAGGAGTTCCTGGGCGTGATGCAGGTTGGCGGGCATCACGTCTTCGAGTTGCACGCGGAAGCCGGCGAGGGCCGCGGCGAGGGCCAGCCAACGGCCCAGCGGCCCCGCTCCAATGATGGCTACCGTTTCAGGCAAGGGGTGCGGGCTTGGCGGCGAGGGCTTGGGCAATATCCTCGGCGCTGGACTTGGCGGCGAGCGCTTTGGCGACATCGTCGGCGTTGGGGCTGGCGTGGAGCAGGTGCTGGGCGACGCGGGCGCGCTCCTCGTCGGTGAGCGTGGGGATGGTGGCCAGCACACGGCGCAGGGTTACAGCGACGTCGTCAATGTAGTTCATCAGGCGGATGGCTTCTCCGGAGAGCGGCATGTTTTTCCTCGATGGGCTTCCGTCTTTATTGTAGGGGGTTGGGTTGGGGAGGGGAAGACGGGTGGAACGAGTTGTCCTGGTTCTTCCCTTTGAGCGCCGTTGGGCTTAGGGTATTAGAATTCGAAGATGGCAACCGCGACTTCAGGTGCTGTGATTTCCTTTAGGGAGTTTCTCGAGTGCATCCCTCCGGGGGTGACGTCGGCAATCGGCGATCTTGGCTGCGATACGAAATATCCCGGTAATGGGAGCCCATTCGCGTCTTTGGCCAACCCGGAGATCACCTTGCATTGCGATACTGAAAAGATATGTGGCGGGAATCGCCTCTTCAAGACGGGCAGTTCAGTCTCGCTTAGTCGAAAAGAGTCAAAGCTCATCTTCGTGACATACATATGCAAGAACTGTTCGAAAGTTAGAAAGACCTTTGCTCTTAGGGTGACCCTAGATGAGAATCTAGAGAGCGGCTCTGCATTCAAGTACGGTGAAGTGCCCCAGTTTGGTCCTCCAACTCCGGCTCGTGTCATTTCCCTTATTGGGCCGCAAAGGGATCTCTTCCTTAAGGGCCGACGCGCAGAGAATCAGGGAATGGGAATAGCGGCCTTCGCATATTATCGCCGGGTGATCGAGGACCAGAAAAGCCGCATCTTCGACGAAATCATAAAGGTTTGCACTCGCTTATCAGCCGGTCAATCGATCATTGACGAACTGGTCCGAGCCAAAGAAGAAACACAGTTCAGCAAAGCGGTAGATGCGGTGAAGCTTGCGATTCCGCAGTTGCTGTTTATAAACGGCCACAACCCGCTTACGTTGCTCCATTCCGCGCTCAGTGAGGGGCTTCATGCGCAGACCGATGAAGAATGCTTGGAAATTGCTACAAGCATACGTGTCGTGATGGCTGAGCTTGCTGAGCGTATGGGACAGGCACTGAAGGATGAAGCGGAGTTGAGCACTGCGGTTTCGCGTTTGATTAACAAAAAAGCTGTGGCTGCAAAGTCGACGGAGGTCACGTCAAAAGCGATCGGTCCTTCCGCTGCGGGGGAATGACTCCCTGGCCGTGATACGGAGCGGATGATTGAAGGTTCGCGGTTTCCCACCCATTTCGCAAAGAACGCGAAATGGATGGGGCACGGTGCTTTTGTGGTTAGGGAAGCAAAAAGCAAATGCAGATCCTTCGACTTCGCCGCGCTTCGCTCAGGATGACGAACTAAAGAGAAACGTTGTTATTCCCAGGTCCCAAAATCGGAACCTGGGCCACCCGTCGCCCATCAGCGTCCACGCTGCCAGACTCCCCCTGTGGGTCTGGAGACCCACAGGACAGCCGACCAGGAGGTCGGCGCTACCAATTTGGGGATAACTCTAAAGTCGTGCCCTGTCACAAGACTTTCGGCACGTTTGATTGCGCTCAGCATTACGGACGATCAGATGGAGCGGCTTTTCAGCGTTCTTTGAGGTCCACACTATATAGGTTGACGGTGGAGGTGTAGACGCTGACTACGGGCAGGTCGCCGGGGGCGAGGCCGATGAGGCGGTAGTCGGTGGCGGCGGTGGGAAGCAGGTTGGCGATGGAGGCCACGGGTTGCGGCTCGCCGTTGGGAACATCGATGCGATAGATGGGCTTTCCCTTCTCAAGAAAATCCTGAAAGAAGAGCGAACGGCCATCGTGCGCCCAGGCGGGATCGCCAACGCCGTGGGTGGTGAGGGTGGTCCAGTGGTTTTGCAAGCGGTCAAAGAGCAGGAGGGCTTTCTGGTCGAGGCGCATGGCGGCGATGTAACGGCCGTCGGGAGAAAGGCGCGGAGAGAAGAGGCCAGTGGAGCCGGGAATCTCAGTCACCTTGCGGGTTTGCAGATTGAGAAGGTAGATGGCTTTGGGCTGGCGGCTGTCCATGCGGTCGGGCAGGCGGCCAAAGACGATGGACTGGCCATCGGGCGACCAATCGGGATCGGCTTCGTTGCGGTCCTCATCGAGCAGAGGTGTGAGCTTGCCGCCTTCGGAATCGATGAGATAGATCTTCCATGGCTTGCCGGGCTCCTTGGCCATAAGCGCCAGGCGGCGGTTGTCCGGGGACCACTTCATGTTGAAGATACGCAGGGGCGGGGTGGTCAACTCAATGCGCTCGGAGCCGTCAATGCGGCTGCGCCAGAGGGAGAAATCCGATACGTTGAGCCATGCGACCCATTTGCCGTCCTGAGAATATTCGGCGAGGGCTGCGGTGCTGAGGTTCTGGGCAAGCACGGTGAACATGGTGGAGCGCGGCAGGGCGCGGAGCAACTCCCACTGGAGATTGGCGCCGATGAAATAGATGCGGTCGCCATCAGGCGAGGTGCTGGGCGTCTCGTAAGCGAGGGGGTCGTTGGTGATGGGCCAGGGCTCGCTGTCGGCGAGGTACCAGGGGCGCTCGCGGCGCGCCCAGATTTCGCTTCTGCCGGAATGCGAGGACTGGAAGACGAACTGCTGCCCATCGGGGGTCCAGCTACCGCAGCACTCGGAGGCGGGCTGGCTCCATCCGGGCAGGACGGGATGAAGATTGCTGCCGTCGGCCTGAACTTCCCAAAGCTCGGTGGTTTGTCGCTTGGAGTCGCGGAGGGTGAAGCGGAGACGGCGGCCATCGGGCGACCAGCGGAGCCAAAAAGCCAAGGCGGGGGTGGTGACCAGCTTATGAGGATCGTTGCCATCGGCGCCGACGACGGTTAGCTCGTTGCCGTTGGCGATGAGCAGGCGGTTGCCGTCGGGCATCCATGTAGCGTCGTGCGCGAGGACGTTGGGGACGCGGCGGACATTGCCGCCGAGAGTGGGCACAATCCACAGGGGCTGCTCGGGATCGGCCTGGAGATGACTGTGGATGATGAGGCGGGAGCCGTCGGGAGAGAGCGAACCGATGAGCGGCGCACCGATTTCAGAAGGCAACTGGAAGTGGCTGATTTCGCCATTGGCGACGAGCGCGACGGCCAGCACCGTGTTGCCGTTCTCCATGTGGGAGAAGTAGATGCGCGGGCCGTCGCTGGCCGAGCTGGAAAAGCTCTCGACATCGAGGTCGTTGGCCAGGACGTGGCCGGAGAAGGTGACCTGCTCGACCTGAAAGGGCCTGCGGGAGGGCGGACGAAGGAATAAAGCGAGGCCCAGCAGGAGGGAGGCGCAGAGGAGCGAGGCTGCAATCCAGCGCCAGCGGACGATGGCGGAAGTCAGAGCCGCGAAGGCTGCGCTGGTGAGATGGGATGGTTGCGAGGAGCCGAGCGCCTCAATGTTCTTGACGGGAGCGATAAACCGGTAGCCGCGCTTGGCGAGCGTCTCAACAAAGCGGGGATTTTCGGCGTGATCGCCGAGGGCTTCACGCAACTTATTGACAGCAATGCCCAGGGAGTGGTCGAAGTCGACGGTGGTGTCCGCGCCCCAAAGCTGCTGCTGCAAGGATTCGCGCGAGACAACCTCGCCGGGCTGTTCGAGGAGCGCGGCCAGGAGCTTGAAGGGCTGGCTTTGGAGCCGGATATGGACCCCGGAACGGCGCAGTTCTCCGCTCTTCAGGTCGGCCTCAAAAACTCCGAACTGGACCCTTTTGGCGTCGTCGTTGTGCTGTTCAGCCGCCATAAATGTCCGAGGCATCTCCGGCACGTAGTATACCGGAGAACGTAAAGAAGGTTCCAATTACCTGTTGACGGGGAACAAAATTGCCAAATTTCGAGGAGACCTTTGTCGCCAAACCAATAAGCGATAAGCCACTTAATCGATGATTGTCAAATGACGGCGAATTGGCGGGGTGTGAATTGACCGTTCACACCTCCGAGGAGTGTCCTCATCTTCGGTTACGAGAAGAGGCGCTTGATGCGCCGCATTCCCGGGCCAGAGATGTCAACGCTACTCAACATTGTTTTCGGAGGACAACGTGACCTTTAAGAGAATCACCTCATTACCCAGCAGGCAGCGCCGTTTTGGCGTGACGCTAATGGCCCTTGCGGCCCTGCTGTTCTGCCTGGCGCTGCCCAGCTTGTTTGCGCAGACGGACACGGGAAATATCGTTGGAACCGTGACGGACGCAACCGGCGCAGTGATTCCGGACGCACCCGTAACGGCAACGAATACCGAGACCGGTCAGAAACTGACCGCCGTATCGAACGGCGCGGGCGAATTCAACATTCTCGCGGTGCCTCGCGGCAGCTACTCGGTCGCAGTCAAGGTCAAGGGATTTCAGGCGCAATCGTCAGCAGTGACGGTCATCGTCTCGACGACTCAGAACGTGATCTTCAAACTGAGCCCCAGCAATGTGTCGACGACCCTGGAGGTCACCACCGCCGCTCCGCTGATCAACGTCTCCGACGCCACCGTTGGAACGACGATTCAGGGCGAGCAGGTAACGGACCTTCCGCTGAATGGCCGTAACTTTAGCCAACTTGCCCTCCTGACTCCCGGCGTGACGCGCGGAGCCTACGGCGACAACGCCACCGGCGGCGGCAGCAGCAACAATACTGAAACGATGCGCAATGCCGAGAGCGGCGACGCCGGACTCTCGATCAATGGCCTTCGCCCCCAGGCGAACAACTTCATTCTGGACGGCATGGACAACAACGACGGCCTGGTGAACACGATTCTGTTCTTTCCCAACGTCGATGCGACGCAGGAGTTCAAGGTGAACACCAGCGTAGCCCCGGCGGAATATGGCCGGGCGGGCGGCGCCATTATCGTCAGCTCGATCAAGTCGGGCACGAACCAGTATCATGGTTCGGCATTCTGGTTTTACCGCGACAAGAACTTCGATGCCAACCAGAATTACCGGTTCAACGGCGCTCCGGAATCGACGCCCGGCGGATTTCTGCGCCAGCAGCCCGGCTTCTCAGTGGGCGGGCCGATCATCAAGAACAAGCTCTTCGCCTTCGGCGACTACCAGGCGCTGCGCGAGACTCTCTCTGTCTCCTCGCACTACCTGACGGTTCCCACGGCAAAGATGCGGACGGGCGACTTTACTGAGTTGCTGGTTGCCGGAGGGGATACAGGCTCGGGCACGGGTTTCCAGACCCAGTATCCGCGCTGCTATACCGGCGGCCTTGCCAGCTCGACAAGCCCCGGATTTATCTACGATCCGTCCACATGCGACCCTGCCGGGCTAGTCAATCCTAAGCAGTTCGCCGGGAACGTCATTCCGACGGGCCGTCTGAATCCGGCCGCAGTGAACTACCTCAATGCGTTTCCGACGCCAACGCGCACGGATCGCTACCTGAACAATTATCTCGACAACCAGTCGGAAGCCAACAAGTACAACACCTTTGACGGCAGGATCGACTGGGTCGCGGGTCCAAGTGACACACTATTCGCCCGCTTCAGCTATGACAATTCCGTCAATAGCAAGACCTCTGAGTTCGCCAACCTGCCCGCCGGCGGCGGAACGGGCATCAATCCCACCCATGCGCGCGGCTACGTCCTTGGCTACACGCATACCTTCTCGCCGACTATCGTGAACGAAGCGCATATCGGCTACAACCGCGACAATTACGGTTACACGCCGCCCATGTACGGCCAGTATGTATCGAAGGACCTGGGCATTGTGAACGCCAACATCAACCAGGAAACCACCGGCGGCGCGCTTATCGGCGGCTGGAAGGGCAACCTGGAGTACACCGGCGATTACGGCCTGTATGCGGTTCCTCAGAACACATACGAAGTGAACGATTCCTTAAGCTGGTCGCACGGAACGCATACCGTTAAATTCGGCGGGACGTTCATGCGCCGCGACGTGGCGTTCTTCAACCCGCAAGAGGGCAAGGGCTACTTCTGGATCGACGAAAACACGGTCGACTTTACCGGCTACGAAGTTTCCGAACTGATGGCCGGCGGCATGGATAACTACCAGATCGGCTCGCAGGCCGGCTACTTTGAGAATGTCGGCCAGGAAGACGGCCTTTTCGCGCAGGACGACTGGCGCTTTAACCGCCGCCTGACAATCAACCTTGGCATCCGCTGGGACCTGCTGACGCATCCTTATGAGGCGCACAACCAGCAGGCCGCATTTGACGTAAACACCGGCACGGTCCTTGAGGCAGGCGTGAACGGCGTCTCCCCCAGCATCATTGCTCAGGACTATAAGAACTTTGGCCCGCGCGTTGGTTTTGCTTATGATCTGTTCGGCGACGGCAAGACCGTGGTTCGCGGCGGATACGGGATGTTCTACTTCCCGGATTACGGCGGCATCGGCAACCAGCTCGGAGAGCAAGTGCCGTTCGCCGGCAGCAGCAGCTATCCGGCCACCAACGGTTATTGCACAACCTTCACCGGGCAGCTTGGCACATCGCCAACGCCTAACCCCGTAGACGGCGGCTACAATTGCAACGGCTACACCAGCCCGACGACCGTAGCGTACGGCGCCACCGGGGACACCGGCATCGCGCTTCCAGGCCGCGCAATCGTGGGCTTCAATCCCGCGCATCCGCCGGCCGGCACCACAATGATTGCTGTCAACCAGAACAACCGGAACAGCAGGGTGCAAGAGTGGAATCTGCAACTGGAGCGTCAGCTTGGCTCGAACAACGTGGTGAATGTGGCTTACGTGGGAACCAGGGGCAGCCGCCTCTCCTCGTATTACCCGTATAACATGAACCAATTTATTACGGGCGCCCAAAACTTCCCAACACTGGGAGGCATCAACTACAACAACTACGACGGCGTTTCCAACTACGATGCGTTGCAGGCACACGCGGAACACCGCGCCAACAACGGGCTGGTGGCAACCTTCTCTTACGCGTGGTCGCACACACTGGACGACTCACCGGGAGCCTTCCAAAGCCAGACATCGGCTCTGTATTACAACCCGATGGCCGGCTATGGCAATTCCAGCCAGGACATCCACCAGGTCTTCAGCTCATCCGTCCTCTACAAGCTGCCTTTCGGCCGCGGCCAGCACTTCGCCGGCGCCGTCTCGCGCCCCGTGGATTGGATAGTTGGCGGATGGCAGACCAACCTGACCGCAATCGTTCAGACTGGCACGCCATTTGACATCTCTACCGGAAACTACGCACCCGCAAACCGTCCTGACCTGATTAAACCCATCAAGTATCTGAAGGGCACCAGCGGCAAGCCGGGCGCGTATTGGATGGATCCGACCTCGTTCGCAGATCCTCCGTACGTTCCTAGTGGCAGCGTGTCACACGCCGCCACCTATACGCGCCTGGGAACCCTCGGCCGCAACCAGGTCTTCGGGCCGGGATACAAGGTGGTCAATTGGAGCGTACAGAAGAACATCCATCTGACGGATAAGGAAACCCTGGAGCTCCATGGGGATGCTTTCAACCTCTTCAACTCTGCGGAATTCACCAACCCGGATGGAAACATGTCTGATGGGAACTTCGGCCTGATTGAATCAGTTCAGGTTTACAGCAACCGCGAAATTCAGTTGGCGGCTCGTTTCACCTTCTGATCTTTGCGTTGCATCAACCACACCCGCGGCGGTTTCACAAGAACTGCCGCGGGCTTTTTCTCTCTCTCAACTCAGCCTTCCTCCCATGCGCAAGAGCGCATGGCAAGGGAATGATCGTCCGCTTAGTATCTATCGAGACGGTCCTTGGAGAATGCTGTGCGATTGCGGCCCTATTTCGTTCTGACTTTTTGGCTGTCATGTGTGCTTGCCGCATCCTTGGCACAGGCTCCGCGGGCGCAGGCTCCACGCATCGATAAGATCGACCCGCCGGGTTGGTGGGCGAGCTTTCCCGATCCCATGCTCCTGGTGCAGGGCTATGGTTTGAACCACGCGCGGTTTACTCTCGAAGGCACGGACGTAACGCTGGACCATACTCAAACCTCTGACAACGGCCACTGGGCTTTCCTGTGGCTGAAGACCGCGGATGCCGCGCCGCAGATTCTTTGGGTAACGGCTACGAATGACCAAGGCCAGGCGCGCCGCAGCTTTACGCTGGCCGAGCGCTCGCGCGATGCAAACGCGCATGTCGGCTTCTCTTCCGCTGATACGCTCTATCTGGTAATGACCGACCGTTTTGCCGATGGAAATCCGGCCAAAGAAAAGCAGGGCTACGATCGCGCCGCCGCGAAAGGCAGGCACGGAGGAGATTTCGCAGGCATCGAACAGCATCTGGATTATCTGAGCGAGCTGGGAGTCACCGCGCTGTGGACTACGCCGGTGGCCTCGAACGGCGATATGCCGGAGTCTTATCACGGCTACGCGGCTACGGATTTGTATGCTGTGGATGCGCACTTCGGCACGCTCGAGGATTACCAGCATCTCTCCGATGCGCTGCACGACAGGCGAATGAAGCTGGTGATCGACCTGGTGCCGAATCATATTGGCGTGGAGCATCCGTGGGTGCTCGATCCGCCCGCTCCCGAGTGGTTTCACGGCACGCTTGAAAATCATCGTTTAACGCAATCCAACTTTTATGCGCTGGTCGATCCGCACGCGCCGCGCCAGGCATGGAGCGCCATCACCGATGGCTGGTTCACGGACGCCATGCCCGACTTGAACCAGGAGAATCCGCTGGTGGCGCGCTACCTGATTGAGAATGCGCTGTGGTGGGTGGAGACGGCCAACCTGGACGGCGTCCGCCTGGATACATTTCCCTATGTGGACCGCGCCTTCTGGCACGAGTTTCATGCGACGCTGCACAGCGTGTATCCGCATCTGACAACGGTGGGCGAGGTCTTCAACGGCGACGCCGAGGTGACTTCGTTCTTTGCGGGAGGAGTGGCGCAACGCGGCATCGACACCGGACTCGATACACCGTTCGACTTTCCCGTGTATTTTTCTCTGCGCGATGTTCTGATTCATGGCAAACCGATGACGGACCTGGCCAGAGTGCTTCGCCAGGACTCGCTTTATCCGCACCCCGAGCGGCTGGTTTCATTTATCGGCAACCACGATACCGCGCGCTTTATGACAGAAGCCGGCGGTTCGGCTGCGAAACTCAAGCTGGCATTGGGGCTGGTGAGCACACTGCGCGGCATGCCACAGATTTATTCCGGGGATGAGATCGGGATGGATGGCGGCGAAGATCCGGGCAATCGCCATGACTTTCCGGGCGGCTTCGCAGGCGATGCGCACAACGCCTTCACCAAGGCCGGCCGCACCGCTACGGAGGAAGATGTTTTTGCGTGGACCTCCGGTTTACTGAAGTTGCGGGCGAGTTATCCGGCACTGCAGACCGGGATCGAGCAGAATCTATTTTCCGATGAGGATGTTATTGCTTATGTCCGCTCGACGGACGAAACAGGCTGCGCGACGGATCAACACACTGACCGGTTGCTGATTGTGGTGAATAAGGCTGGGCGAAGCAAAGTTGTCGATCTGCCGGTGGAAGAGACGGCGCTTGCCGGGTGTACGAAGTTTCAGGCCGCGGAACCGACCACGGGAGTTACTCCGGTGGTAAGCGGCGGAAAGCTGCATATCGAAGAGCCGGCGGCGTCGATGACGATTTTCGACGTGCATTGAACCGCCGGAGCTTTCAGCATTGGTGGCGAAGTTTCCGAAGAGATTTTTCAAATCAAGATGAGTGCGCTGGACCGGCGGTTGAGTGAGGGCCGGTTACGATTCCGGCTACTGGGAGCGCGCTGCAAACCGTCTCGGTACCGGCGGAAGCCACAGTGCAGTTCCAGTTCTTTGTGCTGCACAGCGACGGATCGATCACCGCGGAGAGCACACAGCACACCTACAACGTTCCCCAAACGGGGGTGGGTACAGCGGCCGTGGCCTGGTAAGGTTGAGAATCGCGCAATTCGGCCCGAAGATTCTGGTGGCGCCTGCGCCGTACCCCGATGAAGTAGACAAATATGAGGTACTACTGCACTAACTCAAAGCACGATGGAAACGCCGGCCGGCCCTCTCACTCTGCGCGTATATGTGGGCGAAGACTGCAAGGGAACGCTTTATCAGGATGACGGAAGGTCTTACGATTTCAAGCAGGGGAAGTTTCTGCGGATGGATAGCACTTGCTCATTGGATGACAAGATGCTTCATATCCATTTAGCAGCCCGTGGTGCAAGTC
>PLOI01000144.1 GCA_003142015.1 Acidobacteriaceae bacterium
GTCGGCCGCCAGGCGATTCTCGACCTGAAGCCCTCCACCGACGAAGCCTGGATCGCCGGCCAGCACCAGCTCACTGGCGAACTGCGCCTGCTTCTGGAAGAGCAGACCTCCATCCCGGTCGGCGGCCTCTTCGATCCCACGCAGCACGCCGCGAAAGCCCAGATTCCCGGCGCTGCTCTTGAAGCCAACGAACTGCAAGCCATCGCCCGGCTGGCCAACGATGTAGCCTCCTGGCAAGCGCTTCTTCAATCGCCCCCTGCGCGCCTGGTCGGCAAACTCTTTGGTCTCTCTCAGCTTTCGTCGGCGTTGACCGGCAGCCTGCGTCCTCTCGCCGAATCCATCGAGCGCACCATCCAGCCCGACGGCTCGCTGGCCGATAACGCTTCGCCCGAACTGGGCCGCATCCGCCGCGAGCAGGAGCGCCAGCAACGCGTCATCGAAGAAAGCCTGCGCGCCGCCCTGCGCAAGCTCGCCTCCGAAGGCTCCACGCAGGAAGAGCTCATCACCATTCGCGGCGACCGATTCGTCATTCCCGTCCGCAGCGAACTTAAACGGCGCGTAAGCGGCGTGGTCCACGGCGTCAGCTCTTCCGGACAGACCGTTTACGTCGAGCCTCTTGAAACCATCGAGCAGAACAACGAACTTGTCCGCCTCATCGAAGAAGAGCAAGCCGAAATTCACCGCATCTTCATGGCGCTCACCCGCCAGGTGGGGGGCTATGCTCAAGCTCTCGTCGAAGGTGCGCGCGTCCTCGCGCTGGTCGATAGCCTCCAGGCCCGCGCCCGGTTTGCCCGCGATTACAACTGCGTGGCTCCGGCCATCACGCCCGATCTTCTGCGCCTAGAAGCGGCTCGCCATCCTCTGCTTGAACGCCATCTCCGCGTGACCAGAGGCCATGTCGTTCCGTTGACTCTCGAACTCACCGCCGCTGAGCGCCAACTCATCATCAGCGGACCCAACACCGGCGGCAAAACCGTCACGCTCAAGACCACAGCCCTGCTCGCCATGATGGCGCAGGCCGGTCTGCCCGTCCCCGCCACGGCTGCCAGCTTTCCGGTTTTCACGGCATTCCTCGCCGACATCGGCGACGCGCAATCAATCGAAGCGGAACTCTCCACATTTTCCGCGCACATCGTCAACCTCGACCGCCTCTCGCGTCTCGCCGGAGACAAATCGCTCGTCCTTCTCGACGAGCTTGGCTCTGCCACCGATCCAGAAGAAGGCTCCGCGCTTGCCGTCGCCATCGCCAGCCACTTCCTCACCGCGGGCGCATGGACGCTCATTTCCACGCACCACACCTCGCTCAAGGTTTACGCCGCCAATACCGATGGTGTGCTCAACGCGGCCGCCGGCGTGGACGAAATCACTCTCGCGCCCAACTACCAGCTCCACCTCGGCGTCCCCGGCGCGTCGGCCGGCATCCAGACCGCCGAGCGTCTCGGCCTCAACGCCGCCATCATCACCAATGCCCGCCAACGTCTCGGCTCGCAGCAGGTAGACATTGCCCGCTTCCTCGATAAGCTGCACAGCGAACTCACACAACTCGAAGAAGATCGCAAAGCCGCCCGCGTCGAGCAGTACGCGCTCAATCAGGAACGGGCCAGGCTTGCACGCGAGGGCGACGTCGAACTGCGCAATCGCACGCGCGAGCTTGAATCCAAGCTCGCCTCTCTGCTCAAGGATTTCGAATTTCAGATGCGAGAAACCGTCCGCGCCATTGAGGATCGCGCTGGACAGCAAAAATTGTCGAAAGAAGCCGAACGCCGCATCCTGCGCCTGCGCCGCGAATTTCAGGAGAGCTTCAACCAGACCGTCGTCGCCCACCGCACCGGCGCGGATGTTGGCGACGCGGACGCCCAGCCGCACATCCTCAAGCACATCGCTGCTGGCGATCAGGTCCGCATCAAATCCATGAACAAAATCGCCGTCGTGCAGCGCGAGGTCGAGAAAGACATCTTTGAAGTCGCCCTCGGCCCCATCAAAATGCGCGTCAAGCGCGACGAGTGCTCTGCGCCTTCACCTCTTGGAGGCGAGTCTTCGGCAGAGAAGCGCCCGGACCCGTTAGCCGCCGCCCGCAAACAGAAGAATGTCCACGTCACCGTCATCAGCGCCAACACCGATGCCTTGCGCACGGAGATCAACCTCATTGGCCGCACCGTGGACGAAGCCACGCAGGAGTTGGAACAGTATCTTGACCGCGCCTTCCTCGCCGGCCTCGAGCGCGTCCGCATCATCCACGGCCACGGCGCTGGTATCCTGCGCCGCGGCGTCCGCGAATTCCTCAAGAGCCATCCTCACGTAGCCACCATTGCCGAAGCCCCGCAAAACGAAGGCGGCCAGGGAGCAACGCTGGTGGAGCTGCGGCAGTAGTTGCAAAATTGCTACGACGTAGCTACAATGTTAATGAAGTCGGAACACGAAGGCCGCGCCAAGAACTTTGGCGCGAGACGCTAAGCAGGGCCATAAACGCCCGGGGGTTACAACCCGGGGCTCGGGGGCACGCTTAACCCCGTGGGAGAAAGCGTATGCCTTCTAAAAAGACTTCTGCTCAAGCGGAGCTTGTAATTACACTCCAGTTCGATTGGGACAGCGAGAACATTGAGCATTTCGCAAAGCATCAGATCGCACCATCTGAGGCCGAGCAAGTCATTTTGAACCGGCCTGTTGATCTTGAAGCGGAACTTCGCAATGGCGAGGAGCGCGTGACTCAGATCGGTGAGACCGATGCAGGCAGAATTCTTATCGTGGTTTCGACCACGCAGGGTAAGGAGGTTCGCGTAGTCACGGCTTGGCCGGCCAAGGAAAGACTTCGGCGATATTTCCAAACTCAGAAGAGGAATCGCAATGTTGGAAGAATTGAAGAACAAGACCTTCGCGAATGAAGCGGAAGAAGCCGCTTGGTGGGAGTCGCACGAGGACGATTTGGCCGATGAGTTTGAGAAAGCTACCGCCGAGGGACGAGTGTGCATCGGCACAGTCGCCAAACGCGCCGCTTTGCCTTCCACCACAATCAGACTCGATCCCGACGATATCTCCAAGGCTCGGATATTGGCGGCAGAGCGCGGGTTGCGCTATCAGACCTTTCTCAAAATGATCATCCATGAGGAACTGCGCAAGGCGGAACTTGGCCGGAAGGCTTCGACAGCCTAGCTCTTACGCCATCGCGGGTGCGGGTGCCCCAGAGCCCGCCCTGAGCCTGTCGAAAGGGCCGGATTCTCGGACCTGGGATAGGCGCTATCCCTATCGCATGGATTTGCAGAAGATTTACTTCCACTGCGGCACAATAAGAGATTGAGGTTGGGCGGGAACTTTCAGGGCGGAAAACCACCCCCTCCCCTCCCTATATATATTTTCAAAACCTTGCAGATAATTAATTGTTGTTTGTCTGTAAAACTGTAGATCCTCGCTTAACTTCTCCTATATCAATCACTGTCACGCGCCTCTCGCGCCGAGCGTTATCATTCCAACGTGAGCAATTCATCCTTTTCTGTCCTTCCTGATCAGCCTCCGCTGGAGCATGAGAGCTTTTCCGCCCACCGCGAACTGGAAGCGCTGCTCAAAAAGAGCCTGCGCGGCGATGTGCGCTTCGACCTTGGCTCGCGTGCGCTTTACGCGGCCGACTCCTCGAATTACCGCCAGCTTCCGGTGGGTGTGATTCTGCCCCGCGACGCGGCCGACGTGGAGGCCGCTTTAGCCGCTTGCCGGGCCACTGGAGCTGCCGTGCTGCCGCGCGGCGCGGGCACCAGCCTCGCAGGCCAGTGCGCCAACGTCGCGGTGGTCTTCGATTTTTCGCGGTATATGAACAAGCTGGGCTTGATTGACCCCGCGGCCAAACTCGCGCGCGTAGAACCTGGCATCGTCCTCGACCGGCTGCGCGATGCCGCCGAAGTGCACCACCTGACCTACGGCCCCGACCCGGCGACGCACTCGCGCTGCACATTGGGCGGCATGATCGGCAACAACAGTTGCGGCGCTCATGGGCTGATGGCCGGCAAGGTAGTGGACAACATCGAATCGCTGGACCTGGTGCTTTATGACGGCACGCGCATGACGGTGGGCCGGACCTCGCCCGCCGAACTGAAAGCGCTGATTCATGGCGGCGGCCGCGTGGGCCAGATTTACGCGGACCTGGCCAAACTGCGCGACCGTTACAGTTCGCTTATCCTCGAAAAATATCCGCGCATTCCCAGGCGCGTCTCCGGCTACAACCTGGATGAGTTGCTGGACGAGAACGGATTCAAT
>PLOI01000142.1 GCA_003142015.1 Acidobacteriaceae bacterium
CGCATCCGCAACAAGGAGATCGGCTTCGTCTTCCAGACCTTCAATCTGCTCTCCCGCGCCACCGCCTTGCACAACGTCGAGCTGCCGCTGATTTATAACGGCACGCCTTCCGCCGAGCGCCTCGAGCGCGCCAAGGAATCGCTGACCGATGTCGGCCTCGGCACGCGCATGATGCACAAGCCCAACGAGCTCTCCGGCGGTCAGCGCCAGCGCGTGGCCATCGCCCGTGCACTGGTCAACCGGCCCTCCATCATCCTCGCCGACGAGCCNNTGCACGCCAACGGCAACACCATCGTCCTGGTCACCCACGAGCCCGACATCGCCGAATACGCCAATCGCGTAGTGCATATTCGAGACGGCCAGATCTACTCCGACGAGCCTTCCAAACGCGCCCGCTGACCGTCCCAAACAAATCTCCCATCACGCCCTCCCCCGAACCGGAAAGACTCCTTGTCTTTCCGGTTCATGTTTTTCCCCCTCCCGCCGATGAAAACTTTGTCGGCCTTGAAATCGTTTTTTGGGCCGCGGAGGCGAGGCACGTTGAGAGCCATGCAGAGCGCCGCTCATTACCAGCCTTCCGTCTCCGGCCTCGCCCTCGTTGAGGTCGAGTCCCCCCTTGCCGCGCAGCCCGTCGGAGTCAGCGCCGCATGGCGCAAGCTGCTCATGCAAGCTGAAATGGCCGCGCCTCATATTCATCTGGCCGCCATCGAGGGAGAACACGGCGTCGGCAAACAGACCCTGGCCCGCTATCTCTTCAGCCGCTCTCCGCTCTCCACCGGCAGCTTTCAGCGCCGCGACGCCCGCGAATGGCTGGTCACTGACGCTGACCCCGCCACGCTCACCGGCTTCACTTATCTCGACCGTGTTGACCTGCTCGCCCCTCCGGGCCAGGGCCTTCTGCTTGGCTTTCTCAAGGCGCTCCAGGACCGTCCGNNTTGCTGCCCGATCTCGCCTTCCGCCTCACCGCCGTCCGCTTTGCTATTCCGCCGCTGCGTATGCGCCGCGAAGACATCGCCCCGCTGGCCCAAGCTATGCTTGACCGCATCTGCACGCGCTATCAGCAGCGCCCTGTCCTTATGGCGCCCGGCACGCTCGCCCGCCTCTTGCAACACAACTGGCCGGGAAACGTGCGCGAGNNGCCATGCACAGCGACACCCTCAACCTCGACGCCGTCATTCAGCATCACGTCCAATATGTCCTCGACCTCAACCGCGGCAACAAGCTCCGCGCCGCCCGCCAACTCGGCATCAGCCGCTCCACCCTCTACCGCATCCTCGGCAACGAAACCATCCTGACGCATTGAGATTGGTTCTCAAGAGAAAGCGAAAATCGCTCGTTTTGCATCTGGGCACAACTGCACCGTGCCCCATCCATTCCGCGTCTTTGTTGTTGCGGCTTCGGGGTCCCCAACGACAGGTCTTCGTCGTTGGGGTGATCAAAGGGCAGGAAACCGCGAATCTTCATAGCGCGTGCTTTGTATCAGGGCACAACTGCACCGTGCCCCATCCATTCCGCGTCTTTTGCGGAATGGGTGGGAAACCGCGAATCTTCATAGCGCGGGCTTTGTATCAGGGCACGGTTTCAAAGCCTGTCCTGAGCGCAGCCGAAGGATGCCGCCACCCATCCACAAGATTTTAGAAATCAATCGGCGCGGCAAAGCCGCGCTCAAACCCGGTACTGCCACAAACTCTGGGTGCCCCATCCATTCCGCGTCTTTTGCGGAATGGGTGGGAAACCACGAATCTTCATAGCGCGGGATTTGTATCTGGGCACGGCTTCACAGGTTGCGGAAAACTCAAAACGGAGGGAGGCGGGGGTTTCAACCCCCGCATAAAGCCAGGAAGATTAATGCGGGCTTTAGCCCCGGAGGGATGCTCCACGCCAATTTCACTCGAAGTATCGAGTTCTTCGTAGCCTGATCAGTCGTGCCGCAACCCATCCACAAGATTTTAGAAATCAATCAGCGCGACGAAGTCGCGCTAAAAATTCCGTTCAGCCACAAAGCCTGGGTGCCCCATCCATTCCGCGTCTTTTGCGGAATGGGTGGGAAACCACGAATCTTCATAGCACGGGCTTTGCATCAGGGCACGACTTCAAAGCCTGTCCGGAGCGCAGCCGAAGGATGCCGCAATTCATCCAAAACATTTTAGAAATCAATCAGCGCGACGAGGTCGCGCTCAAATCCCGCCCCTCCCCAAAAAAGCTGTCGTATTTAGCTATAAAGAATAATCCATCATCGCTGAGTGACCGAAGCGCAGCGAGGGGAGTCAATGGACCTGCATCTGCTCTCTCACGGCTTTTCGGGTGCTGGGTCCTCGCCTAACGGCGCGTTCAGTCCCAGCTTCCCCTCAAGCTTTGCAACTTTTGCCGTGAGTTCCTTGAGACTGCTCACGGGGCTTATTACCCCCTTGGTGACCAGATCGACGGTTGAGAGGAAACGAAAGAAAAACGAGTAGACCCAAAAAATGAGCGCCACCTGGAGGATCCGGGCTAGGTGATAAATCCAACCTTGAGCGTCGTTTGCAGCCCGGTGGAAATCTATCTTGCCTGTGATCACCGCAATCGCAATTAAAGAAGCGAGGACAAACCCCATATAGCCCATCCCCTTGAAGCAGGTGTACATAAGGAAGGACAGCTCTTTGGATATCCGTCTGACCCTATAGAGCTCCCACTCAGCACTTGAGAGCCGAGCCTTGAGCACCCAAACATTCAGTCGCTGCGGGCGAATTGCGCAAAACTTCCAGAATGTGTCGACTATCGGCGCGAGAATGGGCGTAAAGAAGAGGATTACGAAGCCCACGATCAGCCCGACTATCAGCTCGCCGGACAGGGGATGAGTTATAAGCCATGAGTAAATTGCGTCGATCACTGTCATTCCCTCGAACTTGGAATCCTATGAATATTAGCACGGGCGATGCATCGGGCGAGCAGCCGAGATTTCGAGGCACACAAACCAAGTTGACTGAAAGCACCAAACTTGAGAAAGGTATGAATTAGTGGCCGCCTATTCAACCGACGCGCATGTTGGATAATCGAACCCATTGCCCGGGCGCACGCTCATAGCGCCAGAACGCCCATCCGTTACAGCCCCTTTGAATCACTGCCTTCCCGGCGGCCGATGCAGACATGTACTTACGATTCTTGTACCTAACAATGCCGTCCTTCTGCGCGAACGCGCGATACGTCTTACCTTTGTAAACAGCTCGAAGTCGAAGGCTCTTGCCGGTGCGTTTGACGTATTCTGCCAACAAGCTATCTGATCGAACCTGGCGTTGCTTCAAGATCTTAGGAGCAATCCCAATAAGCTCTCTCAATCTCTTCTTTTCATGCTCCTTAATATCCTTCTTAAACCGACCAAGGAGATTTTCGGACATTGGGAATTTTCCCGACTGTTTATTGCCTTTGGGCATTGGCTTGATCACTCGCAACATGAGCGACTCCAGCTCCTTCAGGTGCTCAGCGTTGACAGTGAGATAGACACTGAAAGCATCCCACTTTTCCTTGTGCCTATCTTTGAGGTGATTGCCAAGACGCCACTTGAGATCGCTAGCTAGTCCAACATAGTAAAGAGTGCCCTTCCTATACAACGCATAGACGCCTTCCCGGCGGCGAATATAAGTGCGAATGATTTGTTGATAATCTTCGAGCGCATTGAACTTTATGTGCTCGAGATGCTGGCTAACAAGGGGGCTCTTCTTGGGCATATTTCGAAACTCCCTATTAAGGACCTCCACAACATAATACACTCCCATCCATTTGTTTCAGCGATTTCGGGCTACCGAGTATCCGCACTATCAACCTGAAATTCCCGGCGAAAGGCCAGCAGCAACCGTTTGCGGGCATCCCAGGCCCCTCCTTCCGAGACCCGGGACCAACCCCGCCCTTCCTCGAATCGAATTTAAAACGGGCGACCATCCCAACCCTCCATTCCCTCGACCTCCGCCTCCTTCGGCCACTGCGGCTCCTTCGCCAACTTGTCAGCGTAACTCGGTTCGTGCCGCTTCTTCACCGGCTCAGGTATCGGCTTCTTGGCAGCCGCCAGCGCAACCAGCGTCTTGGCGCTGGCCAGGTCTCCCCCGAGCGCCTTCTCCGTCAGCAGATCGGCCAGCTTCTCCGAATTCCGTCCCACCCGTCTATCTGCTGCCTGACGCAATCGTTCTGCGCCGTCCTTGTGCGACGGATTCTCCCGGCGCGCCCGTTTACCTCCCTTGCTCTTGGTTGTCCTGCGTGTTTTCGCTTTTGTATTGTCTGTCTTCAACGCCTTTTGTAATACGGCCATCTTTCCGCCATTCCCGGCCAACGCTCCACAGACCCGCGCCCGCAGAAAAGGAGCATATGCGGCAACTCCTCTCCGGAGTTGCCGCATATGCATTGTCAGGATTATGTCTTATGACCTAAATCCGGCACCCTTCGTCTCTCCTGCGCACGCGCGCCGCGGAGATGGCCTGAACAAGATTAGAAAGGCTCGTCTCCTGCCTTCCGTTCTGCGCTTGTCTTATTTCCCTTTGTCTCCTCCAAGCGTACCGGAAAGCCGCATAATTCCCTGCAAAAGCCCTGCACAGCACTCGCCCTCCAATCTCAGCCCATCACGCCAAATCGCTGACTCGCTAACTGATCCCTGATCCCTGACCCCTGATCCCTGTCGCCGCAGCGACCTCCGCCCACAACCTCTCCTCCGCCAAATCCTCCAGTTTCTTCCCGCCCTCCGGCACAATCCCGTACACCACCTTGCAGCCCATCGCCTGCGCCATCCTCGACATCGACCTCAACGAAATAGTGTTCTTCAGTTCCCTCGCCTCCAGCTCGAAAATCCCCGAAGGGTTCACGCCCATCTTTTCTGCGATCTCTGCTACCGGAATGTGCAACACCTGGCGCACCGCTCGCAACAGTCCATTGGTCGGATTCTTCTCTCTCCCTGCCTGCCGGTAACTCCGCATCTCCAAGTCCAGCTTCTTCCGCGCAAAATCACGCACTCTCTCCCGCATCGTCCAGTTCCTCTACTCCTGTTATTTGACTTCTGTCCAAACGGTAGCCAAAGCGGTCCTAATTATG
>PLOI01000103.1 GCA_003142015.1 Acidobacteriaceae bacterium
GCCCGCAAGCTGGGCATCCCGGTGGTAGCGGTGGTGGACACCAACTGCGATCCCACGGTAGTGGATTACGTGATTCCCGGCAACGACGACGCGCTGAGAGCCATTCGCCTCTTCACCTCGAAGATCGCCGATTCGGCCTCCGAGGGCGTGAACCTGGTGGGCGACAAGGCCTTCCAGGAGGAGTTGCCTGTTGCTGTGGCCGTGGAAGCCCCAGCCGAAGCTGCCCCTGTCGAGGCTGAGGAAGTGGATCTGGAAGCGGCTCTGGGCGGCGGGATTCGCAAGGCGCCTGCCGCGGTGGCGGCGCTGGACGAGGCCGAAGTGGCCGAAAGCGCTCTTTAATCTTTCCTGCGCGCGATGCGCAGAATGAGACAAGCGTGGCCGCCAGCGTTGAGCGCCACGCTTTTCTTTTGTTAGACCGCCTCAGGTCAGAGAAACTTGGGTGCCCCAAGTCCGGATTCTCGGACCTGGGAACCGTTAATCTCGACCGGCATCCTGGCTTATGGCTTGGACGGACGCCGGCAAGAAACAGAATTCAGGAAAAGAGAGACAAAAACAGTGAGCGAAAAGATTGATGCCAAACAGGTAAAAGAGCTTCGGGAAAAGTCCGGCGCGCCCATGGGCGACTGCCTTAAAGCGTTGCAGGAGACCAAGGGAAACATTGAGGATGCCTTTGTGGTGCTGCGTAAGCGGGGCATGGCCTCGGCGCAGAAAAAGGCCGCCCGCACTACCCACGAGGGCGCGGTGGGCACTTATATTCACGCCGGCGGCAAGATCGGCGTGCTGCTCGAGCTCAATTGCGAAAGCGACTTTGTGGCCCGCACCGAGGACTTCCAGGAACTGCTCAAGGACGTCGCGATGCACATCGCGGCCTCTGACCCGCGCTATGTGAAGCCCGAGGACGTGACCGCTGCTGATATGGAACGCGAGAAGGAGATCTATCGCGCCCAGGCCGCCGCCACCGGCAAGCCGGCTCCGGTGATCGAGAAGATCGTCGAAGGCAAGATGGCCAAGTTCTACGAGGAGGTTTGCCTGCTGGAGCAGCCCTTCATCAAGGACCAAGCCGTCAGCATCAAGGAACTGATTGCGACCAAGGTGGGCAAGCTGGGCGAGAACATCACCGTGCGGCGCTTTGCGCGCTTCAAGGTGGGCGCGCCCGACTGGACCGTGGCCACCACCAAGCCTGTGGAAGCGGCTGCCGAGTAGTTTTCAGCTACATTCACAATCAAAAGGCCCAGGGCGCAATCCCTGGGCCTTTTTCGTGCATCAAGACGGCGTCTCTCCCGGAAAAACTGTAGAATGAGAGGAATTATTTCGCTGAGGATGGTTTGGATTGAAGCGTAGAGAGTTTTTCAAGCCGGTACTCGGAACCGCTGTTTTTTCGGCCTTTCCCCGAGCCTTTGCTTCCCTCAGCCAGACGGAAGCAGCGCAGCTAACAGCACACGAGAGGAACAGTATGAGTGAACCCAAAAGAAACCGGCCCGAGATAGGGATGTTATTGTTTCCCGGTTTGAATTTTCTCGATCTGATCGGACCTCATACCCTCCTTGCCCACTCGGCAAACGTGCATCTGATATGGAAGAACCTTGACCTGCTCACGGTGGATTCAGGCATCGCAGTGAAGCCGACCACCAGCATGGAAAACTGCCCGAGAGACCTCGATGTGCTCTTCGTTGGCGGAGGGCCGGGCCTTACCGATGCCATGCAGGACCGGGCGTTTCTGGATTTTCTTGCCGATCGGGGAGGGAGAGCGAAGTATGTGACCTCGGTGTGCAGCGGGTCCATGTTGCTGGGAGCCGCCGGTCTGCTGCGCGGATACAAGGCGACCTCCCATTGGGCATTCCGGGATATTTTGCCGCTCTTTGGCGCTGTGCCAGTGCATCAGAGAATCGTGACTGATCGCAACCGCATCACGGGAGGTGGGGTGACAGCCGGCATCGACTTTGGACTCACACTGCTCTCGATCCTGTTCGGGGAGAATCTTGCAATGTCCATACAGCTTGCAAACGAATACGATCCGCATCCTCCCTTCGACGCAGGAACCCCGGAAAAAGCAGGCCCCCAAATCACCCAGGCAGTGCTTGCTCAAATGGGGCCCCGGCTGCAGAAGGTGAGAGAGCTTGCCCGCAAAATGAACATTCAATAGCGGCTCTGCTCGACTCGTTTACCGTTGGTGAGACTGCTTCAGCCGCCGGTATGCGATACTCGAAAAGGTATGTACAAACGAATTGTTCTCAAGCTATCGGGTGAAGTGCTGGCTGGGCCGCGCGGCTTCGGCCTGGACGCCGACAAGGTCGCCGAGATTACCGGCGAGATCGTCGATGTGCACTCGCTGGGCGTGGAAATCGGCGTAGTGGTGGGCGGAGGTAACTTTTTCCGCGGCGCAGGCGCACAGGCTAAAGCGATGGACCGCGTGGCCGCCGACAACATGGGCATGCTCGCCACCATCATCAACGCCATCGCCATGCAGGACGCCATTGAAAAGCGCGGCGTGCAATGCCGCGTGATGAGCGCCGTCTTTATGAACCAGGTGGCTGAACCGTACATTCGCCGCCGGGCGGAGCGCCATTTGGAAAAGGGCCGTGTGGTGATCTTCGCAGCCGGCATCGGCAATCCCTTCTTTTCTACAGATACGGCGGCGAGCCTGCGCGCCATGGAAATCAAAGCCGATGTGCTGTTGAAGGCCACCAAAGTGGAAGGCATTTACAGTGCCGACCCCGTGCTGGTAAAGGATGCTGTCAAGTACGACGAGATCACCTATATGGAAATTCTGCGCCAGGGGCTGAAGGTGATGGACCTGACCGCCGTGAGCCTGTGCAAGGACAACAACCTTCCCATGATCGTCTTCAACATGAACCAGCCGGGGAATATCCGGCGGGTGGTGCTGGGCGAGAAAGTCGGCTCGCTGGTCACGGCGTAAGACTACTAACAGCTGACAGCTAACAGTTTCCAGTTGACAGGCGTTTTGCTGCCCGCTGATAGCGGTCGGCCGTCGGCCATCTTTTGCCCGGAGGCGTCTAACAGCCAGTGGAGATGCGCAAGCCAGATCGGCTGAATGCATTAACGGGCTTGCGTTGTTTCGCGGCCATCAACATCGTCTTTTTCCATTTTTCCAATCCCCAATGGTTTGGCTGGCTGGCGCCGGTAGTCGACGCCGGCTACGTCTCCGTAAGCTACTTCATACTGCTTTCGGGGTTTGTACTCGGCTATAACTACAACGCGCGGGCGCGGGCCGGGCAGTTGGACCGCGTGCGCTTCTGGAAGGCGCGGTTTACGCGGATCTATCCTATCTATCTGCTCAGCCTGCTGCTGAGCGTGGAGACGCTGGGCAAGGAATACGAAAGCCATACGCACGGCATGTTCTGGACCGGCATAGTGCTCACGCCATTGTTGCTGCAAGGGTTTATCCCGTCCATCTCCACCTTCCTGAATACGCCCGCCTGGACCATGTCGGCCGAGGCTTCCTACTACGTGATCTTTCCCTGGCTGGCCAGATGGAAGCGGCCGGAGCGCGCAGGACCCTATCTTTGGAAGATGGCTGGCATCTGGATGCTAGGCTTGATTCCCGGCCTGCTCTATATTGCGTTCAACCCAGACGGCATCGCGCATCCCAACCGCTGGAGCTACGGTCACTGGCTGTGGGCGCTCAAATATACTCCTTACACGCACGTGGCCAGCTTTATCTTCGGCGTGATGCTGGCTGAACTGGACGAGCTGATAGCCCGCGATAGCCGTCTGCGCTTATGGCTGGGCCTGGGCGGCTTTGCCGGCATCTACGGCCTGCTGACGCTGGGGTCGCTGATGCCCTATGCCATCATGCACGACGGCATGCTAATGCCGCTCTTCGGCTGCATCGTCCTGGGGCTTGCCGGGAAGAATCCGCTGGCAACCCTGCTCGGCTGGCGCCCACTGGTCTTTGTGGGCGAGGCCAGCTACTGCCTTTACCTGCTCCATTTCAACCTGTGGAACATGATCCATCACTCGCACGTCCTCGACTGGTTGGGCCTCACCCGCTTTGACCCCTGGCTCAGCTACGTGGTGCTGATTGCCCTGGCCGTGGCGACGCTGTACCTGGTCGAAAAGCCGGCGCAGCGGCAATTGCGCAAGTGGATGGGGGCGTAATAGTCGGATCGGAACCGTTCGCCAGTTCCTCAAGGGGTGGCTGAGCTGAAGTCACGCATGTTTTGCTGGCTCATTGAAGCCTCGCGCAGGCAAGAAAGCCCAGCCGTCATGGCTGGGCCTTCTTGCCTGCGGAGTTGGCTGCGGTTACGGTGTAACCGATTGCGTGGAATAGTTGCCGTGGGGAACGGACACTATCGCGGTCGGTTTTTCCCCGGTAGGGTACGGTGTGGCCTGGGTAGCGGTCAGCGCGCCCGAAGTCGGATCAGCGCGGAAGCCGGAGATGGAGTTGCCCAGGAAGTTGGCGGTATAAACAAACCGGCCCAGCGCCGGGTCGATCACGATGGCTACCGGCTGAGTGTCCGTCGAGTTGCTGCCGGAGCCGGTGGCGTTCACCGCGCCCGTGGGAGTTCCGGTGGCCAAGGTGATTTCATAGGGCGAGACCGTGGAATCCAGCGAGTTGGTCACATAGATGAACAAGCCGCGCGGGTCGACAATCACGGCGGAGGGTTCGTTCCCTGTCCTGAACGGACCAGTGGGCAGGAAGCTCAGGACAGTGCCGTCAATAATCGTGTAGCCGATCAACTGGTCTTGCGCGTAGTCGGTGACATAGACAAAGCGGTCGGTCGGGTCAGAGGCGATGGCGGTGGGCTTGACGCCTGCCTCCCAGGGGCTGACCGTAGCGGCGGGGTTGCCTGAGGTGACCGCAGCCAACGCGCCGCCCGAGCCGATGGTGAAACCAAACACCCAGCCGGGATTGGCGGTGCTGGTAGTGGTTCCACCGGGATTGTACGCCGACTGGTCATAGGCCGTGACGAAGACGGCATTGCCGGTAATGCTCGTGCCGTTATTGGCCAGCACGGTGATTCCCGTGGGCACAAGATTATCGCTCGCATAGGCGCCGCTGGAAACATTGGCAAGATTCAAGGGCTTTGAAGAAGCCGCCGAGCCGATTGTGCCCGAAGTGAGCGCATACTCGGTAAGCGCCGCCGTGCCGGCGGTGCATGGCAGGGTTGGCGAGGGCGTACAGGAGATTACATACAGATAGGTCCCGGCAGTGTTCACTGCCATGCGAATGGGCGTGCCTGTCAGGGTGAGCGTGTCCTTCGCCGTCAGCGTGCCGTCGATGCCGATGCCGAAGTGGACGATATTGTTGCTTCCCGAATTGGCAACGTAAAGATTCGCATAGTCGGTGGTGACGGCCATGGCAACAGGGTTTACTCCGCCAGAAGACACGGCTGTACCCGCCGTGCGCAATGCGCCGGACTGGGAGTCTGCCGCGTAGGTCTCGATCTGCCCATCATTCGAGGTTCCCGTGCCTGCGGAGTTGGCCACGAAAACATAATCGATGGTCGTGATCGCGCAGGCAGTAAAAACGGTGGCCACTAGAAGGCCTATGGAAGAGACCAGAAAAAGCTGGCTCAATTTGCTGAACTTCATGCGCTTCCTTCGTCGTGGGCTTGTCATGTGCGAGCCCCAAGAAAACTGGTTAGGTTGCCCCGTATCGATTGTAAAAGCCCGGTACGGGGTGTTGCTAGAGCGCCTGGCGGCTAGCCGTTACCCAAAACTACTTTGCCCCGGGCCCGCCGCTGTTCGGAACGGCGGCCACGGCCGTCGGCTGGGCGTTGGACGTGTAAGGAGAGTGCTGCGTGTTGATGAGCGTGCCCGCGGTTGTGCTCATCTCAAAGTCGGAGACGTTGTTGCCCAGAAAGTTGGCGGTGAAAACAAAATGGCTGGCTGACGGGTCGATGCCGATGGCCACCGGCTGAATGCCTGTGTCGTAAGTGCCTATACTGCTAAGCGCACCGGAACTGCCGATGGAATACGCGCTCACCGTGCCGTCCAGCGAGTTGGCGACGTAGGCAAACGAGTAAGTGGGATCGACGGTAATGGCCAGGGGTTGATTGCCGGCCGGAAACGGGCTGCCGAGGGAAGTCAAGACGCCGGATGCCACCGAAAAGCCGAGGACATCGCCTTTGATGTAATCCGTGACGTAGACGTGGCCGCCAGAAGAATCGCTGGCAATGCCGCAGGGAAGGCTTTCGGCAGGGGAGGGCGAACCGGGTCGCGCAGCAAAGGGTGAACCGGGTATCGCCGTAAGCGCGCCGTTGGAGCCAACCGAGAAGCCGAAGATATATCCAACGGCACCCGCGTAGGCGCTGGCGTTCAGATTACAGATATTGACTGAGCCCGAATTGCTCACCGCAACGGCTGCCGAGTCGTAAGCGGTGACGTAGACATAGGCTCCCCCATGCAGAACATTGACGGCAGTTGGCACCATCACGTGGCTGAGGTTGTTGGGGTTGATCAGCGGCCAGTAGGTGGCGCTATTGCTCGTATTGGTGACGGGCGGTCCCAAAGCGCCGGCGGGGATCGCGGTAGAGCCGGTGCCCGACGCGGGTTCGATGGGAAATACCGCAACCGACCCCGAGCAGGGGTCCGCAAGCGAGCAGGTTGCCAGCGGCTGGAAGGTGTCCACAACAAACAGATTCGACCCGTTCACGGCAACGGCAAGCGGGTATATCCCCGGCGTATTCACGGTGTTCTGTGGATAGATCTTGCCATCGCTGCCAATCAGGAACTGAACGATGTTGTTGTCAAGTTGATTGACCACGTACAGGGTCGCGTTGTCGGAGGAAACGGCTTCTGCCACCGGGTCGCGTCCGCCCGAGGGGAAGGGCGATGCGGGTATCGGGCGCATAAAGCCAGAGACCGCGTTGATCTCGAAGACGTCGATCTCGCCGTAGCTGTTCGGTCCCGCGGCCAGGGAACTGGACACGTACACAAAATCCAGTGTGGCCGTGCTGCAGGCGGTCATAAGTCCGGCCACCAGGAAGCTGGCTGCGGAAACCAGTAGCAGTTGGCTCGATTTGTTAAACTTCATGCGCATCTTTCGTTAGTGGCCTGGAAGCCCAGGCCCCCAAAAATCAGGTTTGGAATCGAACCCCGTGCGCCCCATAAAAACATCGCGCCCAGGAATTCGGCTGCGTTCTTGAAGACTGCGAATCAATCGTAATCCTGGGGCAGAAACCGGCTTCCGCCCCAGGCACATCCTTAATCAAGCGACGGTCTAGCTTGTGCGCCCATCCACCAGGCACCAGGTGGGCTGGCCGGTCAGCGCATAACTGGCTGGCACCTTCGACGCCTGAGAGAGTGGGGTGAGGGTGCCGGCGTTTTCGTCGATCGCCTGACCGGTCACGGTTGAAGAGTAGAAGTTGGCCGTATAGAAAAACTGATCCGAGGGATCCTCGACCAGGCACTGCGGGCCGGCGCCGACGCCGAAGCCGATGGGGGTGCCTGACATTTCAGTGGGTTGAAACGGACTGTTCATCACGTAACCCGCCAGACCGCTCTCGGCCGTCCCCGTACCGGTGGTGTTGTTCCCCTGGTTAGCCACGTAGAACCATTTACCCTTCGACTCCACCGCCAGCCACGTAGGGTTGGACTGGTTCGGGTCATCGGGAATGACGCCGTTGGTCGCCGCCTGCAGCGCGCCGCCGCTGCCGATGGTGTAAGCCAGTATCTGGCTTGCCGCGCCGGTCGGATTGGGATTGGGCGCTTCGTTGTCCAGCACGAAGACGTAACTGCCTCCGGTCACGAGTGCGGTTCCCTGTGTCACATTAATCAGCGTATTAGTGCTGTTCTGGTTCACCGTCAACTGCCCGTTGGAGGCGTTGTAAGTGTACGGAAAGACCGTTGAACCGCCAGTGTAGGCCCCGGTGGTCGTATCGACGGCGGTTGCCGTACCGCTCATCGTAAGGACAATCCCGCTGGACATCACAAAGTCAACGGGATTGGAGGGTATCGGGAAGTAGGGCAACGGGGAGCCGCCCCCGGCGGTTGTGACCTGGGCGTTAACCAGCAGCGTCAGTCGGCCCGTGGTCGAGTTCACTGAGAAGGCGGTAATGTCGCCGCAGGTTATTGCGCCGGTGAGGGCAGCGGCGCAGTTCGCGTTATTGGTGGACGCAACCGGAACGCTGGACGTCGAGGTTGGAGCCGGCGAATCGTGCTCCAGCACGTAAATGAAGCTTCCCGAGCTGTCGGCGATCATGCGGAACGGGTTGACGCCCTGCGTGTAGAAAGTCTCCTGAGGCGTCAGAATCCCGTTGGCGCCAATCGCAAACTGGGTGATGTTGGCGTTCAGGCACGGATTCGTCGCAGTGCAGTCGGTGCCGCCCGAGGCGTTCACGCCCCGGTTGAGAACATAAAGAAAACGGCTGCCGGTCAGCAGCACGGCCCGTACCGGGTTAGCCCCGCCCGAGGAGACGGGCAATCCGTTGATGGGGGTCAGCTTACCCGTGTTGTGATCAATTTTGAAGCCGCTGATGATGCCGGAGCCTGTGGACTGGGCTGTCTGTGTCCCCGTCACATACAAATAGCCGACTGAATAACTCTGGACGCAAGACGTAACGCTGAGAATAACGCCAGCAGAAAGGGCGCTCAACAGAAGGGCCTTGCCGAATTTCGTAAACTTCATGCGATTCCTTCATCCTGGTCCGGCGTACGCCGCCAAGTTTGCTAGTTCCACAGCAGAGCTGGGTTGGGACGGGTCCCTGTTGCATTGTAAAAGCCCAGGGCTGGTTGTGCCTAGTTTTGGCGAAAGACAGGGCAAAACAGCGCATTTTCCCTGGCCGTCCTGGCATCGGGCGCGGCGGAAACCCTTCTTCTTTCGGCTTGAGCGAACCCGTTTGATCCCTGCGGATGCGATTTGGACGCACAAACAGCAAAAACGTCCGCGTGCATCAACCGGAAAACAAACCGCTCTTGCCGGCCAGCCGGGTCCTGAAGCCCCTGGTCCGAGGCCGTGGTTTCAATGCGCCACGGCTCCAGGCCAGGGGTAAAGGCCCTAATTCCTATCTACCAGACCCGGCAGGAGTTCACCGGATACATGGGTTGGCCCTTAGTGCAGCCAAAGGCTTTGCCGAACTG
This sequence comes from Acidobacteriaceae bacterium, assembly GCA_003142015.1. Taxonomy (GTDB): domain Bacteria; phylum Acidobacteriota; class Terriglobia; order Terriglobales; family Acidobacteriaceae; genus Telmatobacter. Next base: position 9,046 of record PLOI01000103.1, read on the forward strand.
GTCGAAGTTCTGCACTGTGCCGTTGACGCGCCAGCGGCCCGGCGAGTGGGGGTCCACCAGCGCTGCCTGGCGAGCCGCCTGCTCGGTCTGGTTCTGGCACCATACCTGCGCAAAGCCCAGGAAGTAGCGCTGCGCCTCGGTGTAGCCGTCAATCTTGTCGTCGATGGTCTTGCCCTGCGCCGCCAGCGTGTCCAGCAGGGCCATGTAGGCGATGCGCAGGCCGCCGTTGTCGGCCGTGTTCTCGCCCAGAGTAAGTTTACCGTTCAGCTTCTGCGCGGCAACGTCGTCATGAGCCGGCGCGGCCTCAAAGCTGCCGTACTCGGCCACTTCGCAGTCCGTCCGCTCGGTGAAGGCTTTGCGATCCTCGGGCGTCTGCCACTCGCGCAGATTGCCCTTGCCGTCGTACTGCGAGCCCTCGTCGTCGAAGCCGTGCGTCATCTCGTGGCCAATCACCACGCCGATGCCGCCGAAGTTGACCGCCGGGTCGATGGTGAAGTCGAAGAACGGCGGCTGCAGGATGCCGGCCGGGAAGTTGATGTCGTTGAACGAGGGGTCATAGTAGGCGTTGACCGTGGGCGGCGTCATGCCCCACTCCTTCTCGTCCACCGGCTTGCCCAGATGGTCCAGATTCCAGTTGCGCTCGAAGACCGCGCTACGGCCCAGGTTGCCGATCAGGTCGCCGCGCTCCACCTTCAATGCCGAGTAGTCGCGCCACTTCTCCGGGTAGCCGATCTTGTTGCGGATTAGGTCCAGCTTCTCTTCCGCCGCCTTCTTGGTGGCGTCGGTCATCCAGGGCAGGGTCTTGATGTCGTCGCCCAGACTCTTCTCCAGCGCGGCCACTAACTGGTCCATGCTGGCCTTGGCCGCCGGCGGAAAGTTCTTCTTCACCCAGTCCTGGCCCACTGCCTCGCCCAGCGCGCTGTCGGTCATCCGGGTGCATTGCTTCCAGCGCGGCGTCGGTTCCTTCTGCCCGGCCAGCGTCTTTCCAAAGAAGGCGAAGTTTTCATCGAAGAACGCCTGAGGCAGGTTCGTCGCCGCATTGTGAATCGTGTGCCAGCGGAAGTACGACTTCCAGGCATCGACAGGCTCTTTGACGATCAACTCATTCACGGCCTTGAAAAAATCCGGAGTCGCCACATTCAGCGTGTCAAAGGAGCGCACCTTCACATCCTTGAAGTAAACCGAATAGTCGAAGTCTGGAGTCAGCTTCTGGAAATCGGCCACCGTATATATGTGGTAGCGATTTGCAGGATCGCGCAGGTCGGTGCGGCTGGTGGAAGCCTTGGCCAGCGCGGTCTCAATCTCCATCACCGCCGCGGCTTCTTTGGCTGCTTTCTCAGGCGCGTCGCCGGCCAGCGTGAACATCTTGGTCACATGCTCGACATACTGCTGGCGAATCTCCTTGAAATGCGCGTTGTCCACAATGTAATAATCGCGGTCCGGCAGCGAGAGGCCGCTCTGACCAATGGCAGCAATCTGCTTCGAGGAGTCCTTATCGTCCTGCTCCACGCCAAAGTTGAACAGCGGAGCCGCGCTGCCCTCAGCCTCCAGCTCGCCCATCAGTGTACCCAGCCTGTGCGTGTTCTTCAGTGCGTCAATGCGTTTGAACGCGGGCTCCAGTGGCTTCAGCCCTTTTGTCTCGATCAGGCCGGTGTTCATGCAGGCGGCAAAGTAGTTTCCGTACTGCGTTTCCAGCGGGCTTGTCGGGTTGTTGGCCGCCGCGTCCAGCTCCTGCCACAGCAGATAGCGGTTGCGCTCGGCAAGCAGCGAGAACGACCGCGCCCAGCGCACCTGGTCGCCCGGTATGGGGTTGTTCTTCACCCAGTTGCCGCAGGCATACTGATAGAAATCCGTGCAGGGATCGGCGGTCTTGTCGATGGCCGTCAGATCGAAGCTCTTGCTGATCGCCGGTGGCGCGGGCTTCTGAGCATCAGTGGCGGGAGAGGTCTGAGCCAGGGCGGTTCCAACCGCCAGGATCAGCATCGGTGCGAAATGAAAACGGTTCATAAAGGATCCTTTTGGTGACAAAATCAATCGGCCTGGTCCTTTGACGTGGAAAACGTGCGGGGGCAGCGGCCGGAATCGAGTCCAAAATCGAATTTTGGGGCAGCCAATTCGCACAGGCTGCGTCGCCTAGCAGCCTATCACGGAGGGTGGATGGCTCGCTCCTTGGCAATAGCGGGGTCGAAGACTGAAAGCCTGGGAGGGTGACAGAAAATCGTAGGCATGTGATGTTCTTTAGCGGCCCCACTTGTGAGCTTTGCGGCATTCGAGAACCGGTAGCCTGGACTCGGCGGCATAATGAAATGTGAAAATCAAGCACGCAAATTGTGGCTTCTGCTATATTCCCCGTCAATGCCGCCTGCGGCTGGAACGCAAGGATAGGCATCTGGAGGTCGCGTATGCGCGTGATTATGCTGGTTCAATTCCCCATTGAGCCGTTCAACACTGCCACCCGGAATGGAACCGTGGGGGCGAAGATCAAACAGATTCTGGATGCCATCAAGCCGGAAGCCGCCTATTTCACCGAACGGGAAGGCCATCGCGGCGGTATCTTTGTCGTTGATGTCCAAAACGCTTCGGACATCCCAAGATTTGCCGAACCCTTGTTTCTCAGCTTCAATGCGGAAGTTGAGTTTCGCATTGCCATGACGCCCGAAGATCTTGCTCATGCGGACCTGAACGCGCTGGGAAAGAAGTGGGCCTGAAGAAATAGCCTGTGTACAGCCGGCGCATCCCTGAAGCCGACTTTGCTACACTCCTCTTGCGGTTCCCCGCAGGAGGCTTGTGCATGGTTTCCAGACGGATGCTCGCGGTGTTGTTGTCTGCGGTAGTTGGCGCTCTACCCCTGCTTTCTCAACCAGCCCAGAAGCCTGCTGCGGCGCGCACCTTGGTGCGCGCCGGCAGCCTGCTTGATGTGAAGACGGGCAAACTGCTCGACAGCCAGACCCTGATCGTCGTGGGCGATACCATCCAGTCCATTGCGCCCAGCGCCCAGGTCCCCGTGCAGCCGGGTGATGCGGTGATCGATCTGAGCGGTCTTACAGTGCTGCCCGGCCTGATCGACGTGCATACCCACCTCACCTTCAACACAAACTTCGACCCGTACTACACGTTGACCCAAACCGACGCCAAGGAGGCCATCAACGGCGTGGTGAACGCCCGCGCCACGCTGCTTGCCGGCATAACCTCGGTGCGCAACGTGGGCGCTGACGGCTACACCGATGTGGACCTGCGCGACGCCATCAACTCCGGCCAGGTCATCGGCCCGCACATGCAGGTCAGCGGGCCGCTGATCGGCATTACCGGCGGCCATTGTGATGACGACCTGCTGCCTTTCAGATTCCACGCCGCGGGCGACGGTGTGGCCGACGGCATCGCTCAGGTGCAGCACATGGTCAGGCAAAACATCAAGTATGGAGCGGATCTCATCAAGATCTGCGCCACCGGAGGCGTTTTGTCCAGAGGCGACGATCCCCAGGCCTCGCAATACACCCTCGAAGAGATGCAGGCCATCGTCGCCGATGCCCATCGCCTGGGCCGCAGGGTGGCCGCGCACGCCCATGGGGCACAGGGAATCCTCTGGGCCACTGAGGCCGGCGTGGACTCCATCGAGCACGGCAGCTACATCGATGATGCAGGCATCGCCGCGATGAAAAAGCACGGCACATATCTCGTTCCCACGCTCTACCTGGAAGACTGGATGGTGCAGAATGGCAACCTTCCGCCCTTCTCGCATCAAAAAATGGTAGCCATCAGCGCAGTGGCCAAACAGAACATCAAGCACGCCATCGACGCCGGCGTGAAGATCGCCATGGGCACCGATGCCGCCGTCTATCCGCACGGCTTGAACGCGCATGAGCTGGATGTGTACGTCAACCAGTTGGGCATGGCCCCGCTGGCCGCCCTGCAAACCGCCACCGTAAACGCCGCTGACCTAATGGGCTGGAGCGCCAAAACCGGTTCGCTCGAACCCGGCAAATGGGCTGACATCATCGCCGTCGAGAAGAATCCCATCGACGACGTGCGCGTCTTGCAGGATGTGAAGTTCGTGATGAAGGCAGGGGTGGTCTACAAGAACGAGGGGAAGTAGAAATCAGGATGCAGTTTCGAACCCTGGACAGGGTAAGATTATTGACAAGCGTACAGGAATGCTGTACGTTTATTTCTGAGGGCCACTCCTATGGCTGTTGAAACCACCTACACCGCCCTGCGCGCAGGGCTCGCCGGATTTCTCGATCAGGTGACGGACGACCGCGAGGTTGTCTTCGTGCGCCGCCGTGGCGCACGCGACGTAGCCATACTCCCCGCCGACGAGTTGTCGAGCCTGATGGAGACTGCACATCTGTTGCGTTCTCCAAAAAATGCCGAGCGGCTGTTCGAGGCTATTCGCTGGGCCGAGCAAGGAAACGGTGAACCGGAGACCGTCGAAAGCCTTCGCCGGTCCGTTGGCCTTGAACCCGCAAAGTGATCGCCGCGATGAGCAAGAATGCCGGGCGCGAGGCCGTTTTCTATCCGAAATTTCGTGAAGAACTTCTCTTCTGGGTCAAGACCGACCGCAAGGCAGCTCTCCGCATCCTGGAATTGGTAGAAGCAGTGCTCGCCGACCCCTTCAACGGCATCGGCAAGCCTGAGGCGCTCAAACATGAACTCGCTGGCTACTGGAGCCGGAGGATTACTCAAGAGCATCGCTTGGTCTATAAAGTCACCGCCGAGCGAGTTTATTTTCTTCAGGCGCGGTATCACTACGAGTAGAAGAGCGTGCCTTTTATGCAGATAAGAGGTGATACATACGCAGATGGTTGAAGTTGAGAGCTTCAAGCCCTGACTCATTCATCTTCTTGACGAATCGCGCATCGTCGGTCACGATGAGAAATTGATCGGAGACGAGTGCAAGAGCGCTGTCGGTCAGGCCAAGGAAATGAAACTCAGGCCTTTGGGCCGCATCCATGCTTGGTATGTTTAGCTCGTCAATCTCGACGAAGGTCTCATAAAACTTCTTCAAACACGCGGACTTCGTTCTTTCCGGCAGATCATTTGCGAGATTGCTTACTTCTGTCAGAACATGGGGCGTGGTCACAGCCTTTTTGAATACTTTCTTCAGCCTCAGCAGCAAATCATAGTCATCTATATTGTATTTTGATAACTTGTTGTATTTCCCATCGCCGATGAGCCGCCGATCATAGCCTCCGACGAGATAAAGAAGCGCCAGATTTGCATCGATCAGTATGCCCTTCGTCTTATATTTGTCAATCAGGATTTCTTCGTATGCACTCATCACCCCCACTTCTCCATCGAGCTCGGCGCACCACTGGCGGAGTCGATGTGGACTTTCCTGTAAATCCGGGGATCTCCACCCATGACCTCTGACAATGTTCCAGGTTCTCCAAGCTTGAATGAAATGACCACATTCCAAAATGGATACTTTGCCTTCCTCAGCGTCGGTCGATAGTGGACGCTTCCCGGTTCATTGGTGACATAGCGCCCCTCTTCTAGTCCGACTTCCTCTAGCAGAATATCCTTTGCCCCTGGAAAGTAATCTTTGATGAAAGCTACCGCTGCATTTACTGCACTCTTCATGTCAACCGTGCCCACCTGGCTAGATGTATGAGATGTGAGCACTGCTGCTTCAACTCTCTTCCGGTTTGTCTTCGTGCCAGCCATGTTCGTTCGCCTCGAAATCAACTCAATCATAGCGCATTTTCGCTGCCATTAAAGGCAGTCTTCGTAGTCGGCTCTCCGCCGCGCGCCCCATCTTTGTCCGCATTCTGTGCGTCAAGGACAGGAAGCTAAGATTCTCACACTCCACTTTGCAGATTATTTCCCTTCCTCCCCGCACAATGAAATCAGAATCTGCGCAAGGAGAACCCACATGACCGAAGAAGCAAACACCAATCCCGAAAAGTCCGCCACAGCAGCTCCCGAGAACTCCGCCAACGCCATCCCCAAAAACCCCGCCATTGCGCGCTGTTCCGCCGAGTGGAGACGCGCCTACCAGGGGACAATCGAGAATGGAGAATCCAACTACACAGCCCGGCAGAACGCTGGATGGGCCTATCGCAGGGCCATGCCTCCGCTCACCGGACAGGAAAACATCAGCAGCTTTATCGCCTGCGTCGCCCACGGAATACTCATCGACGCAATCGATGGAAGAGACGCAACCAGGCTCCTCTACGCCGCCCAGGTTGCCCTCGCCGGGGTCCGTAACCAACCTTCCTCACCCAAAAACACCGCCGCCTGACCACCCCCCTTGTATCTCTGAATAAGCG
>PLOI01000136.1 GCA_003142015.1 Acidobacteriaceae bacterium
AATCTTTTCTCGCACGAATTATATTCCAATTGGCCTTGCATAAGCCCGGCAGATGGTACAGGCCAGATTGAAGGACAGGCAGCTGAAGGGTTTTATGCAGGATTCATGCGGCTAAAACTTAGTTTGCTTCAAGGCAGCTGACGCCAACCGCAAGCGAGGTCCGGGGTGGTGGTTTTGCCATCGAGGCGGAAGCACGAAGCGCCGTTGATGTCTGTGGAGAAGGTGCGAACCCTGGCCGCTTCGAGCGCTTGCAGCACTTCCATGCGTGGATGTCCGTAGCGGTTGCGCAGGCCGCAGGAGATGACAGCCCATTGCGGAGCCACGCGTGCCAGAAACTCAGGCCGCGTGGATGTGATGCTGCCGTGATGGCCCACTTTGAGCAGATTGCTGGCCAGTCCGGGTTCGGCGAGCATGGCTTGCTCGATAGGAGCCTCTGCGTCGCCCTCCAGCATCACTGAGGTCGCACCATATGCCACGCGCATCACCAGCGAATCGTTGTTGGTAGGCTCCGGGCCGGGCTGATAGTCGCGAAAGGGCGCCAGAACGGTCACCTGGGTTGGGCCGAAGGGGAAGACGTCGCCGGCGCGCCGTGACCGGACGCGCACATGGAGGCTGGCGGCCTCGTCGAGCAGTGCGTTGTAGGCGCCGAAACGGGGGTTGTTGCCCACCCAGAGCTGGTCGGGATGGAAGTTGCGCAGAACGGCGGGCAGGCCGCCCATGTGGTCGGAGTGCGCGTGCGTAAGGGCCACCGCGTCGAGGTGACGAATGCCGCGTGACCACAGGACCTCAGAGACGACTTCCTCGCCGATGTCGTAATCCTGCGGAGCCTGATGCGGGCCGCCGCCGAAGCCTCCGCCATCGACGAGCAAGGTCTTGCCGTCGGGCGTAATCAACAACAGGGAATCACCCTGGCCCACGTCGATGGCCTCCATCAGCAAAGCGTCGTGAGGGTGATCGACCGGGCGGGGCAAAACAGCGATCACGGCTGCCAATAACAACACGGCCCAGACGGCGCTGCGGGGCCAGCGAAGCCCAGAGGACGCGGCCATGTTGGCCAGCACGGCGGCTACCGCAAGCAGCGCGCAGAAGGCGAGCGATTGCCAGAGCAACGGCGCGGGGATGCGGAAGTCGCCCCAGGCCAATGAGCCGAACAGATGCACCAGCCCGATGCCGATGTGCAGAAAGACAGCCACTATCATGGCCGGGACTACTGCGGCGGAGGGCCAGACGAGCAGCGCCAGCATGGTGACCAGAGCGGCAGGCATCAGGATGAGCAGTAGCGGTAGGATAAAGACATTCACTGGCAGAGCGAAGACGGTGATGCGATGGAAGTAGAGAGCCATGGGCAGCGCCATGGTCAGTTCGACTACGCAGGAGACAACCAGCAGTTCGAAGGCGCGGATCATGAAGCGTACCGCAAATGGGAAAAGTCGCCATGCAATGCTGTCGGCGAATCGACCGCTTGCGGCTGTCTGCAACGCGGCGGCTATCAGGCGGAGAATCACGCGAAATTGTGCCAGACCTGGGGGCAGTTTTACGTCGAGGGCGAGAAGGCGCAGATCGCGCGTTGCGGTCAAGTAAGGATGTACCGTGCTCTGGAGCAGCGGCGCGGCGACGCCGCCGATAGCCACCACGGCAAGCAGCGTCATCTGGAAGCTCGCGTCGAAGAGACTGCGCGGGCTGAACGCCAGCAGGCACAGCGCGGCGAATCCGATGGTGTTCATCACGTTGCGCTCGCGGTAGAGGAGCCGGCCCAGCATATAGAGAGTGACCATCCAGAGCGAGCGCTCGACCGGCGTGGCAAAACCAGTGAATAGCGCGTAAGCGAAAGAGGCCAGTATGGTGGCGAACGTAGCCGGAACGCGGGGCAGGCGAAGGCGGCGCGCAAGCCAAAACAGGCAGCCGGCCACAATGGCCAGGTGAAAGCCGGAGATCACCAGCATGTGGAAGGAGCCTGTGCGCTCAAAGCCAACACGCAGCGAATGAGTGAGGTAGGTGCGGTCGCCGGTGACCATGGCGGCGAGCATGATGGCGTCGTCCTGCGAAAGGCGCAATGGAGCGGGTAGGCGGCGCATGGCCGCGGGCAGGGCCAGCAGGCGGGCGCTTGTAGCGTGCTGCAATCCGCTGAGGCGGCAAGCGAGGAAGACGCTGGACGACGGGCCGAGGCGGTCAACACGGTCGATGCCCACCGTGGCCGTTGAGGTGATGCCTTGATCGACGAGGAAATCCTCGCGGCTCCAGACGCCGGGATCGCGATAGACCTCGGGAGGCAGCAGACGGACCACGGCGCGGATTCGCTCGCCGCATTGAAAGGGCTGCTGATTTGCTACGATCTGCGGCCAGTGAACGGTTAGGCGCACGCCGCCTTCGACCGGCGTCTGCGCATCGTCCGTGTCGGTAACCACCTCCATGCTGGAAACGCGCAGATCAATTCTCTGCGAGGGCCGCTGCTGGGGATCAGCGGCTTCGCCATGGTCGTCGTGGTCAATCAGGCTTTGCTCTGTCTCGCCGCGCATCGGCCCGGCATCGATGACCGTGCCTTCGACAGTGCGGAGCAGGCCGTCAGAAAGCGCGGCCAGCGCGGGGGCGGGCGCAGGATGCGGCTCCATCTCCGCGCACCATGCTCCCAGCAGAAGCCATAGCACGGCCAGCGGCAGCCAGACGATGCGCTGCGCGCGCAGAGCCGCCACGCCGCAGAGCGCGACCACCAGCGCCAGCGCCACCAGCACCTGGCTCGGCCGCAGCCAAAGCGCCTCGGTGACCGCAATGCCTGCGGCAAAGAGCCAGGCCGCGTGAAAGAGCGGGATGGAACCCGAACCAGGGCCTTGTCTGGCGTCGAGGCTGGCTGATGCGGGACCGGCAATGGATTGCCCGGAGTTGGGGGAGTCGGATTCCATCGTGCCTGAAAATTGGAAAGGTGTTCTGGCCCTCAAGCCTATCAGGCGCGGCGCAACTGGACTACTGTTTCCAGGTGAAAGGTCTGCGGAAAGAGATCAGCGAGGGTGATGGATTGAATTTGGTAGTCGGAACCGGTGAGTGCGCGCAGGTCGCGGGCCAGCGTGGCGGGGTCGCAGGAGACGTAGGTCACGGCGGGCGCGGCGATCTCAGCGAGCAGCGCGCAGGTTTCCGCGCCGAGGCCGGTACGCGGCGGGTCTACGACGATGAAATCGGGCTTCTCGCCCATGCGGCTGCGGCTAACGAAGGCCAGAGTTTCCGCTTTGACCGCTAGGCCGGTTGTGCCGCGAAGATTTTGTTCGAGCGCTGCCGTGGCTGACGGCGCCGACTCGACAGCAACCACGCGGGCGAAGTTGGCTGTAAGCTGCCGCGCGAAGAGGCCGATGCCGGCAAAGAGGTCCCAGGCCAGCTTGCCGCTGTGACTGGCGGTAACTTTTTCGACGAGCGCGTCTACCAGCCAACGGTTGACTTGAAAAAATGCGCCGTGGTCCACGCGATAGCCGAAGCCGGCTGCAGGATAAGCCAGTGCAGCAGCGCCCCATTGCGCCAGCGTGCGCTGCTCCTGTATTGCGTCACCGCGGCCCTCGACGGCCAACTCCGCGCCGATGAGCGCTGGGATTCGCTCCTGGAGAGCTTTTGCGAAGTCGTCAAAGCGAGTCTTCGGCGGGCTTGCGGTGAAGACGGTGGCCAGCATCGCCGTTTCAGCGGGATTGCAAAAAAGCGCAACCTCGGTGGGCCGCAGGGCCGGGGCAAACGCGCGCGCTACCTGAGCAAAAGCCTGCGCGGCCTCGACCAGCAACGGCGCCGCGATGGGGCACTCGCGGATTGAAATGACGTCGTGAGAGCGGCGGCCGCGATAGCCCAGATCTCCCGCCGCATCGAAGGCCAGACGGATGCGATTGCGATAATGCCACGGCTCGCCAGCCAGCACGGCGATCTTCGCAGGCACTGCCACGCCGCCGCGCTCCAGAGTTTCGCGCAGGATGGCCTGCTTGAACGCCAGTTGGGTTGCATAGTCCGTGTGCTGGTAGTGGCAGCCGCCGCAAGCGCCAAAATGCGGGCAGGCGGGCGTGACGCGCTCCGGCGCTGCGCGGAGGATTTCCTCGGCCTCGGCGGTCGCGTAGCCGGGCTTGCTCTGCGTGATGCGCACTTGCGCCTGCTCACCGGGCAGCGTGAGCGGCACAAAAAGGGCTTTGCCTTCGACTCGGGCTAGAAAAGCGCCGCCATAAATAGGCTTTTCAATTTCGACGAATTGCAGTTCGGATGGAGGCGGGGGGTTCAACCCCCGCATATTGCCGAAGGGACCAACGCTGGCTTTAGCCATTGCGGGATGCTTGCCTGACTTATTGCTTGCGGCCGAATGACTCTTCGCGGCCTGTTTGGCCCGTCGCTGCGCAGCGGTTCGTTTCTTCGGCATCTTCATTGTTGACTCATATAAAACAAACTCAGCCGCGGCAGGTTGTAATGCACCAGCAACTGCTTCTGGACAAACTGGCGCTCCACCTGGCGCAGTTGCACGGCTCCCATGCGGCTGCGATAGGGCGCGAGTTCACGCGCCGCGTGCTCCTTCAAGCCGACGAGCAACTCTTCCGGCGCGGCTGCCGTCAAAGCGGCAAAGAGCTTTTCTTCGAGAACGGTGAGAGTGCGTTCGAGGGCTTCCAGGTCGGGCGTCGAATCGTTTTCGCTGCCGTACGCAGTACCCAGCTCGCGCAGACGACCGGCGGTTGCGGCGCAGGCTTCGGGAGCGACCGTAGCCGCATCAAGCGCCGTGGCGGCGGCTTCCAGATGCGCGGCCACACGCTCCTGCTCGAATCCCGATTCACGTTCAGCGGCGGTTGTAGTTGGAGCCGTTCCGGCGGCGGCCTCGCGCAGCTCCTCGGCTGCCACCATCACCGCCTGCGCGCACCAGGCCAGGCCGTTGATGCGCCGCATACGGCCACGCTTTTGCCGCGCCTCATATTTATCAAAAGCTGCATCGATGCCGCGCAGCGCAGCCTCCAGCGGAATACCGGCCTCGCGCCAAGTTTCGATTAGCGCCCAGTCGAGGGTCGAGAGCAATAAGAGCGCCCCACGCCTCTTCTGAAAGCACTCTTCGATCTCCGTAAAGTAGTTGAAATAGTTCAGCACGGCGGCGCCTCCGTGTCTCAGTGCGCTTTGCCGCGAGGCTTGGCCGTGCGGTTGCGCTCGAAGAGGATCAGCAAGCCATCGAGGGTGAGCATGTCGTCGATCTCGGCGATGTAGCGCGAGTCCTCGGAGATTTGCCGCGCCAGGCCGCCGGTGGCGATCACCCGTGCCGGCGTGCCCAACTCGGCCACAATGCGCTCCAGAATGCCGTCCACCAGGCCAATGTAGCCGTAGTAAAGGCCGCTTTGCAGGTGTGTGACGGTGTTGGTGCCGATGACCTTGGCGGGGCGCTTGATGTCGATACGGCCCAGGCGCGCGGCGTGCGAGAAGAGCGCATCGGCGCTGATGCCCAGACCGGGTGCGATGGCCCCGCCCAGGTACTCGCCTTTGGCCGAGATCACGTCAAAAGTCGTCGCCGTGCCGAAGTCCACCACCACGCACGGACCGCCGTAGCGCTCGAAGGCGGCAATGGCGTTCACCAGCCGGTCAGCGCCGAGCTCCGTGGGATTATCCACCAGCAGCGGCATTCCGGTCTTGATGCCCGGCTCAACGAAGAATGGCTCGACATGGAAGTAAGTCTCGCAGACGTGGCGCAGCGTTCCCTCCACCGGCGGTACGACCGAGGAGATGATAATGTGATGCACTTGGCTTGGAGCCAAATTGTTCATCTCGAAGAGATTGACGAAGAGCACGCCGTACTCGTCGGCGGTCTGGGAGCGGTGTGTGGTGACGCGCCAGTGCGCGGCCAGCTCCGGCTTTTCAGCATCCAGCCGGTATAGCCCCAGCACCGTATTCGTATTGCCGACATCGATTGCTAATAGCATGGTTTTCTCAGCTTTTCTCAGCAGCGCGAATGCCGCCGGTCTGCACCGTAACCAATCCATCCGCGGTGCGCACCAGCAGGAATCCGTGTTCATCCAGCCCGGCCGTCACTCCCGTACAGGCCTGCGGACCGTGCACCTCAACCCGCCGCCCACGAATCCACGACGATGCCTGTTCGACGCGCGCGGGAATAGTGACGCCCGCTGCCGAATCGGCCAACCCAAGCGCCTCACGCTCCAGCGATTTTAGCAGGGCGACGAGTAAATGCTGACGCGAAACTCGCTGGCCAGTTTCCAGATCGAGCGATGTAGCGGGCGTAGCCAAATCGAAATCAAAACTTTCTTGATGAACGTTCATGCCGATGCCCACCACTGCAAAATCAACCGCCCCGCCGGAAATCTTCGATTCGACCAGAATGCCGCCGGTTTTGCGCGAGCCAAGCAGTAGATCGTTGGGCCAACGCAGATCCACAGTCAGGCCGGCGACGGCNNGGGAATCGGCGGCCTCAGGAGCACGCTCACATAGAGTCCCTCACCCGCAGCCGAGTGCCACGCATGATCGCCGCGTCCACGGCCGGCTCGCTGCTCATCGGCAAAGTAAACCGAGCCGTGCGGCGCGGCAGAGCGCGCAGCCTGGAGAGCGTCGGAGTTGGTGGAGTCAGTAACCGGAGAAAAATGCAGCTTCCCCGCAAAGACGGTTCCTGCAAGCTCGGCCTCTAGCGCGGCCAGGTCATACACGTCCAGCGATGCTCCGCGCACGGCTAGGCCGTCTCCGCATGAATGCGCATGGAGATGTCGGCGGCCTTGGCCGAGTGAGTCAGCGCGCCCACGCTGATAAAGTCCACGCCCGTCTCAGCGTAGGCGCGGATGTTTTCGAGCACGATGCCGCCCGAGGCTTCGGTGGGAATCCAGCGCTCGACTTGCCCCTCGGTTACGCGCCGGATGCGCTCCACCGACCGCTTCACCTCTTCGGGCGTCATGTTGTCTAATAGAATTGCTTCCGCCCCGTATTCGAGAGCTTCTTCCAGCTCCTTCGCGTTGCGCACCTCGACCTGCACGCGCTGGCCCTTTTTGCGCTTTTCCAAAGCGCGCGTCAGCACTGCGGGCAGCCCGCCGCCCAGCGAGATGTGGTTGTTTTTGATGAGAATGCTGCTGGCCAGGTCGAGGCGGTGATTGGTTCCTCCGCCGCACAGCACGGCATACTTTTCCAGATCCCGAAGGCCCGGCACGGTTTTGCGTGTGTCGAGTATGTGCGCATTCGTGCCGTGAATGGCATCGACGAATTTGCGCGTCAGCGTGGCGATGCCGCTCAGGTGCTGCAACAGGTTCAGAATCACGCGCTCGCAACTGAGCAGCGTGCGGGCATTGTGGCGTATGACGGCCAGCACCTGGTCTTCATGGACGCGCACGCCGTCAAACATCTCCGGATGGCTGACGACCTCGAAACGGGTTTGCGCAGGCGGACGCCGGTCGAGGCGCGCAAAGATCTCAAGAAAGCGCGGCACAGCGCCCAGGCCGGAGACCACCATCTCCTGGCGCGCCACAATCGAGGCGGTGGCCAGCAGGTTGGCGTCGATGGTGAGGTTGGTCGTGGTGTCAGCGGCTGCCTTGTCTTCCAACAAGGCCCGCTCCAGCAATGCGTCGATGCGGCTATTCTTCCAATCCATAATTCCTCATTCGCGCTCAGGGCTGCGATTGATTTTTCTTGCGATGAAGAAAGTCATAAATCACTTTCTTGACGCTGTCATCCGCCTGACCGGAAAGTGAATAAAAAAGTGTTCCATTGTTACGGTAAATCTGAAGCACGCACTTAGACTGGCTGCCGGAGACTCCCTCGAATAGGCTTTGCCACATACCGGATTTGCCTGGCTTTTGCTTATCAATCAGGTTGATCTCCCCCAGGTCCCTGAACCAGAGCAGTGAGACGATCTTGCGTGCATCACGCACCATGATCCCAAGCTCAGTGAGGAGCAAGAACTGGGCGTAGCTGCGGGGGAGCGATCGCGTGCCTGTGAGATCAACGATAGCAAGGGGCGCGCCGAGCTTTCCCAGGTGCTGAGCAATCATCTCTTCGGCCTCCGGCGTAAAATGCGGCGCTACAAGGCAACCAGGCGCATCACCAAACGAGATGGCCGGTGCGGCCCTATACGCGAAGACCGGTGCTTCCTCTTTTGGCTGAACACCGACGTCTGGTTGAATGCGGACGCTTGGTGGTTGAACGACGGTGCTTTCCACCGGCGATTCCGCCACAGCTGGGTTGTGTTCCTTCAGTTCCCTGAATGCAATTTGAATCTGCTTGAAATGCTCCTCCGCATCCGCCCGCAAGCTGGCGTAATTCTCATAGAGGTCGGGATGCCATTGTTTGACTCCCTCTCGATAGGCCTCTTCAATGGCGGATTCTTCGGGGATACCGAAGGCGATGCCTAGTGTCCGATAATGCTGCCGGCATTGTGCACAGTCGCAAGACATGGCTAGTTTTCCTTGTTCAGATTTTCCAGCGCGGCGCGGGCTTTTTCCAGCAGCAGCCTGGTTTCCGCTTCCTGCTTCTTCAACCCTTCAACCACATTTGCCGGAGCCTTGGCCAGAAAGCCTTCGTTGCTTAACTGGCGCTCGGCGGCGGCAATGCCTTTTTCGTACTTGGCGATGTCTTTTGTCAAACGTTCGCGCTCGGCGGCGATGTCGATGGGAGCCTCGTAATCGATACCTACATCAAAATTTGACTCAGAATGAATGTGCTTTTGGGTTAAAGGACCGCTGTCTATGAGTTCAGAAACGCGGGCAAGGCTCCTTAAAATGTCAATATTGATTCGAGCCGCCTCATAAAATCGGTCACCCACCACACTCTCCCCACTTCCAGGCGGAAGAGTGCCTCTATTAGGATGAAAATACACCTTATCAACAAGTTCCTTATCAGGTACACCGACTTCTTTGCGCAAAGCCCGGATGGATGTGATGACTTTCTGCAAGTACTTCATCATCCATGGGTCCATCAATGCGGCATCCACCTCGTCGATGGCGCTCGGATTCTCAGCCTGCGGAAAGCTTGTCAACGCAATCGACTTTGCCGGTGGATTGCCGTCATAGAGCGCATGCCAAATCTCTTCCGTTAGGAACGGCATGAAGGGCGAGAGCAGCCGCAGAGATGCCTCAAAGACCGAGACCAGCGTGGAGAGCGCAGCCTTTCTCCCCGCCGACTTGCTGGCTTGCTGACTTGCCGACTCACTGTCCGGTCCATCCATCGGAAAGTCGAGCCGCAGCTTGACGATTTCCAAATACCAATCGCAGAAACTGCCCCAGAAAAATTGGTAGATGGCATTGGCTGCATCGTCGTAACGATAGTTTTCCAGCGACTGGTTGACCTTGGCCGCAGTCGCGTGCAGTTCGGCCACGATCCAGCGGGCTTCGAGCGGTGCGTCCTCGGCAACCACCGGCATTGCGCCCAGCGCGGCGGGATCAACGGTGATGCCGATCTCTGCAGCGCGGTCCACGTTCATGAAGAGGAAACGCGCGGCGTTCCAAATCTTATTGGCGAAGGCGCGATAGCCCTCGGTGCGGGCTATGTTGAAGGCGATGTCGGTGCCGGGCGAGGCCATCGAGGCCAGCGTGAAGCGCACCGCGTCCGTTCCATAAGTTTTGACGATCTCGATGGGGTCGAGGACGTTGCCCTTAGTCTTGGACATTTTTTCGCGGTTGGCGTCGCGCACCAGGGCGTGAATATAAACCTCGCGAAACGGAACCGAGTCTGCGAGTGTGCGCTTCGACCCATCGGGCATCGGAACATCCTCGGCAAACCAGCAGCCGAGCATGATCATGCGCGCGACCCAGAAGAAGAGAATGTCGAAGCCGGTAACGAGCAGACTGGTGGGATAGAACGCATCGAAATCCGCGCGGTCTGGGGAAGGTTGAGAGTTGTGGCCTCCCACCCTTTCCGCTGAAGAACGCGGAAAGGATGGGGCACCCAGCATTTTTGGGCCGCTGAAGTTAGGCCATCCGAAGACGGAAACCGGCAAAAGGCCCGACGAAAACCATGTGTCGAGAACGTCGGTTTCCTGCGTGATCTTCTCTGAGCCGCAATGGGCGCAGGCCGCTGGATCAACGCGGGCGACGGTGATTTTGTGGCAGTCGACGCAATGCCATGCGGGGATGCGATGGCCCCACCAGAGCTGGCGCGAGATGCACCAGTCGTGGATGTTTTCCATCCACTCGAAGTAAGTTTTCTCGTACATCTCCGGCGTGAAGCGGATGTGCTTCTGCCGTACAGCATCTTTGGCCTTGTCGGCGAGCGGTTGAATCTTCACAAACCACTGCGTCGAGAGGCGCGGCTCGACGACCGTCTTGCAGCGGTCGCAATGGCCGATGTTGTTGATGTGGTCCTTGATGCCAACTAAAAGGCCCTGCTCTTCAAGATCGGCGACCATGCGCTTGCGGGCAACGTAACGGTCGAGTCCGGCATACGCGCCGCCATCGGCGTTGATGTGGCCCTTGTCGTCCATCACGTTGATGGACGGCAGATGATGGCGCTCGCCCATGGCGAAGTCGTTGGGATCGTGGGCGGGAGTCACCTTTACCGCGCCGGTGCCGAAGTCGCGGCTGACCCACTCATCGAGAATGACGGGAATCTCTCGGCCAACAAGAGGCAGGCGGAGTTTCTTGCCGTGCAGATGGAGATAGCGTTCGTCTTCAGGATGAATGGCAACGGCTACATCGCCGAGCATGGTTTCGGGGCGCGTGGTCGCAACAGAGAGAAACTCGCCGGTATCTTTACCATCGGCGCCGATTACCGGGGTCCCCGCGGACAGGTCTTCGTCCGTGGGGTGGCTTACGGGATAGCGAATCTCCCATAAGTGGCCCTTTTGTTCCTCGTGGACAACTTCCAGGTCACTGATGGCCGTTTGACAGCGCGGGCACCAGTTGACGATGTAGGCGCCGCGATAGATCAGACCTTGCTCATGCAGGCGGACGAAGGCTTCACGCACGGCGACGGAAAGGTTCTCGTCCATGGTGAAGTATTCGCGCTGCCAGTCAACGGATGCGCCGAGGCGCTTCATCTGGTCGAGAATGGCGCCGCCGGTTTGGCGCTTCCACTCCCAAACGCGTTCGACGAAGGCCTCGCGGCCAAGCTGCTGACGGGTCTTACCTTCAGAAACCAGTTGCCGCTCGACCATCATCTGCGTGGCGATGCCCGCGTGATCGGTGCCGGGCAGCCACAGGGCGCGGCGGCCGGTCATGCGGCGCCAGCGGACGAGAATGTCCATCTCCGTCTGGTTGAGCATGTGGCCCATGTGCAGCCGGCCGGTGACATTGGGCGGCGGCAGCAGGATGGTGAAGGGCTCGCCTTGATCGGTGGCTTTGGGCGTGGGTTGCGCGAAGAGTTTCTCGCGCACCCAGTATTCGGCCCAGCGATCTTCAATGGCGGCGGGGTCGTAGGCTTTAGGCAGGTCGTGGGGCATATTTCTCTTAAGCGAGCCCCCGAGGGTCTGCGCAAAACCCTCATGCAGAGTGGGTTTCGAGCGAGGGGACCACCCCTAACTTTAACAGATGCGGGTATCTGCATCCTTACGCCGCGTGCCGCATCCAAGCGGTCATGGAATATCGACTGCTTGGAGGCTCCGGCCTCAAAGTTCCCGCACTCAGTTTTGGCACCGGCACATTTGGCGGTGGCAATGATTTCTTCAAAGCATGGGGCTCAACCGACGTGGAGGAAGCGCGGCGGCTGATCGACATCTGTCTGGAGGCCGGCGTCAACCTCTTCGATACCGCCGACATTTACTCCGATGGCCGCTCGGAAGAGGTGCTGGGCAAGGCTCTGCAGGGCAAGCGCGACCGGGCGCTTATCTCCACCAAGACGACGTTTCGTCTGGGTGACGGGCCGAACGACGTGGGCTCCTCGCGCTACCATCTGCGCCGGGCGCTCGAAGCCAGCCTGCGCCGGCTGGGCACCGACTATGTGGACATCTACCACTTGCACGGCTTCGACGCGCTTACGCCCATCGAAGAGGTGCAGGATACGCTGAACACCTTCGTCCGCGAGGGCAAAGTGCGCTACATCGCTGCCTCCAACTTCTCCGGCTGGCACCTGATGAAGTCGCTGGCCGCCGCCGAGCGTTACGGTTGGACGCGCTTTGTAGCGCATCAGGTTTACTACTCGCTGCTGGGACGCGAGTACGAGTGGGAGCTGATGCCGCTGGGCCTTGATCAAAAAGTGGGCGCACTGGTGTGGAGTCCGCTGGGCTGGGGACGGCTGACGGGCAAAATTCGCCGCGGCCAGCCGCTGCCCGAGGTGAGCCGGTTGCACAAAACCGCTGATATGGGGCCACAGGTGAAGGACGAACACCTGTATACGGTGGTGGATGCGCTGGATGCGGTGGCTGCCGAGGCGGGCAAAACCGTTCCCCAGGTGGCGCTGAACTGGCTGCTGCAAAGGCCCACGGTTTCGTCGATCATCGTCGGCGCGCGGACCGAGGAGCAGTTGCGGCAGAATCTGGGATCGGTGGGCTGGAATCTGACCGCCGAACAGGTCGCCAGGCTGGACAAAGCCAGCGCAACGCAACCGGTCTATCCCTACTGGCACCAGCGGCAGTTTACCGAGCGGAATCCGCTGCCGGTGTAAGCGATCTCAGCCTGCCGGCTCCTTGAGATAGATTTCCGTGTAGTCGAGGTAGTTCTGGGCGTATTGGAGGATAAGGGCGCGGTCTTTGTCGCCGAGTTCGCGGCGGAGCTTGGCGGGCACGCCGGCCCATAGCGTGCGCGGTGGAACGACTGTTCCCTCCGGAACCACGGCGCCGGCGGCGATGATGGAGCCTTCGCCAATGCGGCAGCCGTTGAGGATGACGCTGCCGATGCCGACGAGCACGGCATCCTCGACCACGCAGCCGTGGACGGTGGCGTTGTGGCCGATGGTGACCCAGTCACCCACAATCACCGGGTAGAGATTGCGCTGGCCGTGGAGGGCCGCGCAGTCCTGCACGTTGGAGTTGGCGCCGACGCGAATGAAATGCACGTCGCCGCGCAGAACGGCGTTCATCCACACAGAGGAGTGCTCGCCGAGGGTCACGTCGCCGATGAGCTGCGCGGAAAGGTCAACGTAGCAACTGGCGGGGATCTGGGGCAGCCGCCCCTGGTAGCTGCGGATCATGGTTGCATTGCCTCCTGGCGAACAAGGCCGGTTGAGGTTTGCGGCTTCCCACCCTCGCGACAGAAAAAAGTCGCAAGGATGGAGCACGGTGTATTCCTGGGGCATCTTGCCCGGTGTTCACTCGCCTCAAGGCAAGTTTAAGGCATGGTGCGGTCTCTGGCGGGCAAGTTCGCCTGGGTCGAAAAGCTGTCCCAAACAGGGATCAGTCGGGTTTCGGGGGTGTTTTGTCCGGACTCCGCACCGTTCCAAGAAGATTTCGACGGATAATCTGCTCACGCTTGACCCGCCGGCCAATGTTTCCAGTATCATAAGAGATGCCAGTTGGCGGGTTTGGAGGTGGGATTTTTTGGCAGAGGTTCGTGTACAAGAAGGCGAACCGCTCGAAAATGCGCTGCGCCGGTTCAAGCGGAAGGTACAGCAGGAGGACATCATCAAGGAAGTCAAGCGTCACTCCTACTACCTGAAGCCCGGTGAGAAGAAACGCGTAAAGGCGGCTTTAGCGCGCAAGCGGAATCGCAAGAAAGCTCGCAAAGAGCAGGACTAGTTGGAATACAATCGTGGCGTACGCCGCTCCGGCGACCCCCGCATCAAGATGGGGGCAGGAAGCCTGAGACCCTTGGCAAGGCCGGGACGGCGTGTCGCGATTTTTGTTTTTGGCTTCAATGCTCCGCGCACAGATTGCGTGGAGGTTTCCTCCAGGTCTTTTCGGCTTGCCGGACAGACGTTGTATTTGCCGCTGAACTTGTTGCGGCCCAGGCCCTGGTTGTTGAACGAAGCACGAAGACAGGGAAACGGGACCGGCAAGTTGTTCGGGGTCATGGCCGATTTCAATCAATTTCCCTTCTTTGGGGAAGCCGGCCATGGAATTCAGCGATAGAGTTTTGAAGTGCTGCGACTGCGGCGCCGAGTTTGTGTTTACCGCTGGCGAGCAGTTATTTTTCCACGATAAACAGTTCAAGAACGAGCCCAAGCACTGCAAGCAGTGCAAGGCGAAGCGCGTCCGCGGAGGTTCGAGGGTGCGCCCGGAGACCCGGACCAACTGCTCGCAGTGCGGCGCGGAGACGACGGTTCCCTTCAAGCCGACTCAGGGCAGGCCGGTGCTGTGCCGCTCTTGCTTTCAGCAGGCCCAGGGGAAGCCTCAGCCGGTGCCGGAAATTGCCGCCGAGTCTTTGGCTATACCAGAGCCGAGCTGAAAAGCACGTCTCCCTTGAACCCCGACGGGAATCCGGCGGCGCGGACCAGCGTGGCCAGTTGTGCCCAATGACGCTGGCTGTGAAAGAGCGCATGGGCCGCAATCTTGCGCCGCGAAAAAGCCGGCGCATCCGGCGGTAGCCAGGGTACATCCAGCTTCATCGTCTCATTCCAGTTCAGGGACTGGTCGTCCAGGAGCGCACGGAAGACCACCACGGCTTTCAGGTGCAGGCCGAACAAAGCATCCAGCGGACCGGCGGGAACGGCCTCCTTGGCCAACACGGGCAGGCCTGCGATGCGCTGGCCCCAGCGTAGTTCCACTCCCCAGACATGTCCGACAAACTCCTGCACATTTGCGGCTCCGCCGATGCCGCAAGGCAATTCCAGAAGTGCCGGGTTGGCGTCCAGATGCGCTTTCCAAAAGTTCGAGGCCTCCTGGTTCCAGGTCAGGAGTTCTTCCAGTGTGATGGCAAATGTCATGGTGTTCTCCTCAAGGCGCGATGACCGATGTCGCGCCGGTAGTATATTCCGTCAAAGTGAATCAGCGCCATGGCTTCGTAGGCGCGCGCCAAGGCATCTTCGAGCGAGGGCGCCGCGGCTGTAACGCCCAGCACGCGGCCTCCTGCGGTGAGCAGTTTGCCGCCCGACTGCGCGGAGCCTGAATGCGCGGAGCCTGAATGAAAGACCTGGACCCCCGGAACCCGCGCGGCATCTTTGAGGCCGGTGATGGGAAAGCCTGTTTTGTAGCTCCCCGGATAGCCGGCAGAGCTGGCAACAACGCAGGCCGAGGCGCCGGGACTCCAGCGCAGTTCAGTCTCCGCCAGCCGGCCATCGATGCAGGCTTCCAGAGCATCCACCAGATCGCTCTCCAGTCGCAGCAGAATGGCCTGTGTCTCCGGATCGCCGAAGCGGGCGTTGAACTCCAGCACCTGGGGACCGCGGGCGGTCATCATCAGCCCGCAGTAGAGCACGCCGGTGAAGGGAGCGTCTTCACTGGCCATGCCGTAGATGGTGGGCACGGCGATGTGGCGCAGAATCCATTCGGTCATGCCGGCGTCGAGCATGGCATCAGAGGAGTAGACGCCCATGCCGCCGGTGTTGGGGCCGGTGTCGCCCTCGCCAATGCGCTTGTGGTCCTGGGCCGGAGCGAGCGGGACAACGTGCTTGCCGTCGCTGAGGCAGAGGAAGCTGATCTCGTCGCCTTCGAGGAACTCCTCGATGAGGATGTGCTGCTCGGTCTCGCCCAGCAGCTTGCCGCTCAACAGGTCCTGGGCGGCTTCGAGGGCGGTGTGGCGCGACGGACAGATGATGACGCCCTTACCGGCATGGAGTCCGTCAGCCTTGACCACGATGGGCGGATGAAAGAATTCGACGGCCTTCTCCAGTTCGGCCAGGTTCGCGCAGACCGCGTAGCTGGCTGTGGGAATGTTGTGCCGCTGCAGGAATCGCTTGGCGAAACCCTTGCTGGTCTCCAGCATGGCCGCGGCCCGCGTGGGCCCGAAGACGCGCAGGCCGCGTTCCTGCAGGGCGTCCACAATGCCCAGCGAGAGCGGCAGCTCAGGCCCCACGATGGTCAACCCCGGCTGTTCGGCCTCGGCCAGACGAACCATTGCAGCCACGTCTTTTAGATCCACCGGAACACAGCGCGCAATTTGAGCGATGCCGCCGTTGCCCGGAGCGCAGACAACTTCCGTCACCCGCGGGCTGCGCTTCACCGCCCATGCCAGCGCGTGTTCGCGCCCTCCCGAGCCAAAAATCAACACTTTCATGGTTGCGTCCCTGCTCTTTCTTGTCGTCCGGGTGCCTGAAAGGTTATCTGAGCAAACCGGGGGTTGGAAGTCAAACGCGTGAAGCGGGAAGCGGCAAAGCAGCGGCTCCCCTATACTGATGCGTGGTGCGCCAACGTACTCGGACGCACGAGTCAGCAGGAGAGCCGTACCGTGGTCGAGACTCGCATCAAACCGTACTATCAGGAAGTTGCCGAGAAAGCCGCGCGGATTGTCGAGTTGCGGCGCTATCGGCGCAACCAGGTCTTCGGGCTGGTTCTGGTGGCCTTGACCATTTTGATTGTGGGTTTGGTGCGCACCAATCCGAAGTGGATTTTTCCGCCGGGGTGGTGGCGGCCGTGAGTCCTGCGCGGGAGCTTTTGGCGGTGCTGTTGCTGGGGCCGACGGGCAGCGGCAAGACAGTGCTTTCGCTCGAGCTGGGCGAACGCTTTAGCGGCGAGATTGTCAGTTGCGACTCGGTGGCCGTCTATCGTGGCATGGACCTTGGCACGGCCAAACCAACAAAAGAAGAACGCGCCCGTCTGCCGCATCACTTGATCGATGTGGCTGACCCCAACCAGCCTTTCACCGCTGGCGAGTACAGCCGCCAAGCGCGTGTAGCTTTGCGTGAGATCGCCAGTCGCGGCCATCTGCCCATCGTGACCGGCGGAACAGGGCTTTACCTGCGTGCGCTGACCGAGGGGCTCTTTGCCGGGCCGGAGAGGCAGCAGGAATTGCGCGTGCGTCTCCAACGCAGCCGCGAAAAACACGGCGAGAATTGGCTGCATCGCTTGCTTTTGCGGCTCGATCCGGCATCGGCCGCGCACATTCACGCGAACGACGCCGCCAAGCTGATTCGCGCCATTGAGGTCTGCCTGGCGGCGCGCAAACCGCTCTCGCAGGTTATGGCGCGCGACCCGCTTACCGGCTTCAGGCTGCTGCGAATCGGCCTCAACCCGCCGCGCCAAGAGCTTTACGTCCGGCTCAACCAGCGTGCGGCAGAAATGTTTGCGGCGGGATTGGTGGAGGAGACGCGCGGTTTGTTTGATCGCTTCGGGCCGGTTAAGGCGCTCGACTCGCTCGGCTATCGTCAGGCACTACGCGTGCTGCGGGAGTCTTTGAGCGTTGAGGAAGCAGTGGCAGCCGCCCAGCAGGGCCATCGCAACTACGCCAAACGGCAAATGACGTGGTTTCGCCGCGAGCCGGAAGTGCATTGGATTGAGCGCTTCGGCGATGATCCGAATACGCTGCGCACGGCCTCGGAACTGATCGCAAACGAAATCGCAAAATCGAATTCCTAATCAGGAGTGCATGCGTTTTCCGTATTCAGGTCCGATCTGCGAGTTCGTCTGCGTTTCCTGCGAAAGTGCAGGTTGACCCTGACCATCAGTCCAGCAAGAAAGCAGAGAAGCGAAAGGCTGAATAAAAGGAAAAGGTACGAGGATGTTGCTAGCTGCGAACGAAAATTTGGCAACGGGAAAGAAAGAGCCCCATAAAGCGGGAGAAGGCAAAGCAGACCGAACAGGTAGCTCAAACCCAAACGTCTCCAAATCGACCAAACACTGATGGAGCCAGATTTTTTGAGAAATGCGGATAGATAGATCAATCCCCAGAGCAATCCCATTGAAAAAACAATTGCGAATTCCATAAACATCACAAGGCCCAGGGCTGGCGAATCGTCGTTTCCATAGGCAATTCGCATCGTAAGCAGTACGAATGCAAGCGAAAAAGCAGCATTCAGGACCAAATAGGACAGAATGGCGACCATCCGCTTTGCGAGACTCAATAGGAAGCGATAATCCATTGAATTTTCCCCATACACCGAATCGGAGAATCAATCATACACCGGGCGATCTTCTCGAATCCGCACAGTGCAGCGGTTCAGATGGCGCATTTAAACTGTCAGTGGCAGGAGGCGCTTAAAATTCGCGCGTCCCGGAATGGAGTCCCCCTTGGCTGAAGAGACGGCGGCAGAGACGATTTACGATGTGGCGATTATTGGCGGCGGGCCGGCCGGTTACACCGCGGCTTTTCGCGGCGCGGAGTACGGGCTGAAGGTCGCGCTGATCGAGCAGTCCGACAAGTTGGGCGGTACTTGCCTGCACGTGGGCTGCATCCCCACCAAGGCCCTGCTCTTCAACGCCGAGATCTGGGACCACCTGCAGCACGCCGCTGAATTTGGCATTGGGGGCATCGGAACGCCCACGCTCGACTGGGCCGCGGTGCTCAGGCGCAAAGACGCCATTATCACCAAGCACACCAAGGGCCTGGACTTCCTGATGAAGAAGCACAAGATCGCGCGCATGGAAGGATTCGGACGGCTGACCGGCCCGGCGAGCGAAGGCGTGCATACGGTTGAGGTCACGTCGGCGAGCGGAGAAGTTAGCTCCGTGAAGACGAAGAACGTGATTCTGGCCACCGGCTCCGAAGCCAAGATGCTGCCGGGGCTTGAAGCAGACGACCGCATTCTGACTAACGTCGAAATCCTCGCTTTGGCTAAAGTTCCCAAATCGCTGATCGTCATTGGCGCGGGCGCTGTGGGCATGGAGTTTGGCTCGCTCTTCCGCACCTTCGGCTCTGAAGTGACGATCCTCGAATTCCTGCCACGCGTGGTTCCGGTGGAAGACGAGGAGATTTCCAAGGAGATTACGCGCCTCTTCAAAAAGCGCGGCATCGATGTGAACACCGGCGCCAAGGTCGAGAAGGTGGAGAGGACCGAAACCGGCGTGAAGGTGACCTACACCGACTCGAACGGCAAGCCGCAAGTGAAGGAAGCCGAAAAGGTTCTGATGGCTGTGGGCCGCGCCGGGCGAACCGCCAACATCGGCGTGGAGAAGACAAAAGTGGAGCTCGAACGCGGGCTGGTCAAGGTCAACGACGCGCAGGAGACAGCCGAGCCGGGCGTCTTTGCCATTGGAGACATTGTGGCCGGGCTGCCGCAACTGGCGCACGTGGGCGCAATGAGCGGCATGATCGCCGTGGCGAAGATTGCTGGCCGCACATTCCGCCCCGTGCGGCGCGACCGCATCCCCGGCTGCACTTATACCGAGCCGCAGATCGGGTCAGTTGGTTTAACGGAAGTGCAGGCCAAGGAAAAAGGCTATGAAGTGAAGGTTGGCAAGTTCCCCTTCGCCGGCAACTCGAAAGCCACCATCCTTGGCAGCCATGACGGCTTTGTGAAGGTTGTCGCCGACGCAAAATACGGCGAGATTCTTGGCGTCCACATCCTTGGCCCGCAGGCTACGGAGCTTGTCGCCGAGGCAGTTGCGGTGATGGAACTGGAAGGCACGGTGGAGGAACTGATGTTCACCATCCACGCGCAC
The DNA here is from genome assembly GCA_003142015.1 of Acidobacteriaceae bacterium. Lineage (GTDB taxonomy): Bacteria > Acidobacteriota > Terriglobia > Terriglobales > Acidobacteriaceae > Telmatobacter. Next base: position 19,316 of record PLOI01000136.1, read on the forward strand.
CCCACGCTGGCAGAATCGCTGCTCGACGCGTATGGGGCCGTCGAGGGCATGGCGATCAACGCGTGAGGAGTTGCAACGAGGCGAGCAGCATCTCGCGAAGGCATTCTAACTTCTTAACTTTCGCTTTTGGCCGGTCAGTCGGCGTCAGTTAATTGGGCCTTCAAAAGGCCAGCAAGATAGCCTGCCAACACCGAGACATCGAAGTGTCCCTGTTCCCACGCACGGTCAGCCGCTTGAAGGGCAGCGTAATAGGGACTCCGATTTTCGCGTATCCGCTCTGGGACAATCTTCTTGCCTCCGAGTAATCTGCCTTGCTTCATGCAGATCAAGTAGTAGCACGCCGCTCTTGCGGTTCTCCCGTTCCCCTCAACGAATGGATGAATCCAGTTCAATCTCCATAAAGCGTAAGCGGGAAGAATTGTTGGGTGATCAAGGATCGTCCAGTTTTCATGGACCACAGAAAAGAAGCGATCCATTTGATTCGGAACGTCCTCGAAATGTGGAGGAAAATGATTTCCAACGTAGATAGGCTCCTCGCGATAACGGCCTCCAAATTGGGCAATATTTGCTACCGCCGCATAGTTTAAAGCCCAGAGCGTGTATTTATCGAAAGATTCAATACCTTTCTCGATGCCAATTTCAATGCAGTTCGACAATAAATCATATTGTCGCAAGAGGTTTTGCTCTTGGACCTTTGCGAAGAGCGCGGGATTGTCTTTCTCTCTTACTGACACAATAACCTTATGCGAGCCGGCCAATCAGCAGATTTAAACACCATTCATCGCAGCAGTCTAATATGCTGGGATGCGCACCGAACACTTTCCTTCGTAATCAGTTCCGAAGCGAATGCGTTGCCATAAGCAAAACTAATTCTTTGCTCCCGCAACTCATCCTCCGATACCGGTATATTCCGAGTCTCATCCAAGATGTGTATCAACTCTGGATCAGGTGCAACAACATTCTCAAACTGTTTGCGGTCAGCCATGCCACACCTTCCTAGGAAAATTGAATACGCAGACCTATAATAACGCCTCACGGTACCCACGGGCTGTTAATATTCATTCTCTTGAACACTCACGTGTACGGCCTTTTCGCGCCTACATCCTCTGATGCTGACGTAGCGCACAAATTTCACCCGGAGACACTGGAGAAGTCGTTGTAAATCAACAACTCTCGTCCACTTCCTGTTTGAGTTCGCGCCAGAAATCCGGCGAAATAGGAATGTCCTCTCCGATGGTCAGTCCCTCGATCAGCATTGCTTCCAGCCGTGAGTTTGCCTCGGAGGTTTGCGTCTCGCGCTGTTCTCCACGAACATTCTCACCCACACTACCTCCTACCTAGAAGCTAAAGCTCCGTCGATTGGCTTGCCACCAGCGTCTTGCACTTGGCGATGAAATCGGCCAGCGGCATGGAGCCCTGGTCGCCTTTGCCGCGGGTGCGGACGCTGACCGCGCCGGCTTCCTGCTCCTTGTCGCCGAAGACGAGAATGTAAGGCGTTTTCTGGTTGGCGAAGTCGCGGATCTTGCCGTTCATTTTTTCGTTGCGGTCGTCCACTTCGACGCGCAAGCCCGCGGCCTTGAGTTCAGCTTCGACCTTCTTCGCGTATTCGTGGTGCCGCTCGCTGATGGGGACAAGGCCCGCTTGCACAGGCGCAAGCCACAGCGGGAAGGCTCCGGCGTAGTGCTCGATGAGCACGCCGAAGAAGCGCTCGACGGAGCCGAAGAGTGCGCGGTGAACCATCACAGGCTGATGGCGTTCGCCGTCCTCGCCTACGTACTCAAGCTCGAAGCGCGCCGGCAGGTTGAAGTCGAATTGCACGGTGGAGAGTTGCCACAACCGGCCGAGTACATCGACGAGTTTGATGTCGATCTTGGGGCCGTAGAACGCCGCTTCGCCGGGGATGGTTTTGTAGGCAATTCCCTTCCGGTCCAACGCTCTCTGAAGGCTGCCCACTGCAAGTGTCCAGTTTTCGTCGGAGCCAGCGTAGTGGGCGCGGTCGTTGGGGTCCCAGGTGGATAACTCGACCTTGAATTCGTGGAAGCCGAAGGTCTTCAGCACCGCTTCGGCAAAGTCGATGCAGGCAACAACCTCATCCTCAATCTGACCGGGAGTGCAGAAGATGTGCGCATCGTCCTGCGTAAAGCCGCGCACGCGCAGTAAGCCGTGCATGGTTCCCGAGCGCTCGTAGCGGTAGACGTTGCCTAACTCGGCGAGACGAACGGGTAAGTCGCGGTAACTCCTGGGCGAGTTCTTATAGATGAGAATGTGGCCGGGGCAGTTCATCGGCTTCAGCCGATACTCAGCATCGTCCAGTTCCATGGGAGTGTACATGTTGCCGGAGTAGAAACCCTCATGGCCGCTGATCTTCCACAGCTCGCGGCGCATGACATGTGGAGTGAAGACCAGGGAGTAGCCGCGGCGCAGGCACTCCTCGCGCATCCAGTCTTCCATGATCTTGCGGATGATGCCGCCTTTGGGATGCCAGAAGATCAGCCCCGCGCCGGCTAACTCCTGAATGCTGAACAGGTCCAGTTGCTTGCCCAGCAGGCGGTGGTCCCGCTTGGCCGCTTCTTCCAGACGCGCAAAGTGCTCGTCCATGGCCTTTTGCGAAAAGAAAGCGGTTCCGTAGACGCGCTGAAGCTGCGGATTCTTTTCGTCGCCCAACCAGTAAGCGCCGGCCAAGCTGGTAATTTTGACGGCCTTGACGCGGCCGGTCGAGGGCACGTGAGGCCCGCGGCAAAAGTCTACAAACTTGCCGTTGCGATAAAAGCTGACTTGAGAGCCCGGCTCGGTAAACTTGGTGACGAAGTGGGTCTTCATGAAGTCGCCGTCGCGGTCAAATTCCGCCAGCGCCTGCTCACGGGGTTCGTATTCGCGGACAAACTTGTCGTCGCGGGCCACCACTTCAGCCATTTTGGCCTCGATGAGCGCCAGGTCCTCGGGCGTGAAGGGTTTTGAGCGATGGAAATCATAGAAGAAACCGGAATCGGTAGCCGGGCCGTGGCCCAGCTTGGTCTCGGGAAAGAGCTCGAGCACCGCAGTAGCCAACACGTGCGCCGCAGAGTGGCGCACCACCTTGAGCGCCTCCGGATCTGATTCTTTGACCAGCTCTAGCTTCGTGTCTGCGGTCAGCGGCGTGGTCAGGTCAACCAGGCGCGGGGCGGCCGCGTCCTCGGCGCCATACATGGCGGCCTCAGAGGCGTGTTCGTCAGCGGCGGCATTCTCTTTTGCGCCACTGAGCGGTGTCAGCCGCGCCACCACGGAGGCCGCAGCCAGCCGCGGCGAGATGGAGTTGGCGATTTCAAGGGGCGTGGTGCCGGCGGGCACTTCACGAATGGCCCCGTCGGGCAGGTGTACGGCGATGGTCTGTGCATTCATGGGCGTAGGGGTCCTGGGGTTTCCGGCCGCGGGTTGTGTTGTTTCGCGGCAACTCTTAAGGATATACCGGATGGCGCGCTCACTGTGCAGCCTTCTTCTCGTGATACTCCATCTCTGTGTTGATGGCCCAGATGTTGTCTTTGGCGGTAACTCCGTTGACGATATTTTCTACGGCGGTCATGGCGGTCAGCATGGAGTGGTCCTGGTTGTTATATTTGTGCATGCCGTTGCGGCCCACGAGGAAAAGATTCTCGAAGCGGTCAAGGTAACTGCGGATAACATCGAAGCGGTCATAGCTTCCGAAATAGGCGGGATAAGTTTTGGGAACGCGGACGACATGTGAGTCTTCGACATCCTCTGCCTTGAGAATGCCGATTTTTGCGATTTCCGCAATGGCGAACCTGGCCATCTCGTCGTCGGAGAGCTTCCATAGCGGGTCAGTTTCATTGCAGAAGTATTCTAGGCCAATCCAAACCTTATCCTGGCCGGCCACCAGCCACGGACTCCAGTTATTGAAGATTTGCAGTCGACCGACGACCACATCGGGTTCCTGGATATAGATCCAGTTGTCCTTGAGCGGCGAGCCATCCTTTTCCGTGACGGCCAGCCTGGAAGCAAGCAATCCGACGGTGATGAAATCGCGATACATCAAGCCTTCGCTGACTTCGGTCACCTCGGCGGGAACCTTTTCAGGCGCAGTCGCGGAGATAGCGCGAATCAGATCGCGAACCGGCATGGTCGAAAAGAAATAGGCGCCTGCAAAGGCCGCTCGCTCACCGGCCTGGTTGACGCCCTCGACGGAGACGACACGGTCGCCTTCAACGCGAATTTTGTCGATCTGGATGCCGAAGTGGATATCACCCCCGGCGCCGCGAACCAGATCAGCCACGTGTTCCCAAAGCTGGCCGGGGCCGAATTTCGGATAGAGAAACTTCTCGATCAGCGAGGTTTCAGTATTCTTCTGAGCGATGTCGCCAGACTTCCTCCGGCTGAATGATTTTTTGAGGAAGTGCGCCACCACTCCCTTGAGCGAGAGCCCCTTGATGCGCTGCGCTCCCCATTCGGCGCTGATCTCGCGGCAAGGCACGCCCCAGACCTTTTCCGT
>PLOI01000102.1:0-25283 GCA_003142015.1 Acidobacteriaceae bacterium
ACCTTTGTGGAAGGCACCCGCTCGCCGGACGGCCGCATGTTGCCCTTCAAGAAAGGTCCGTTCTTTCTGGCCATGGAATCCGGCGCGCCATGCATTCCGGTTTCCATCCATGGCACGGAGAGCATCCAGGGCAAAGGCAGCTTGCGTATGCATCCCGGGATGGCGCGCGTGGTCTTTCATCCGCCGATTGACCCGGCCAGCTTTGCCACCCGCGAGGAACTGATGCAGGCGGTTCGCGTGGCCATTGCCTCAGGGCTGCCGGAGTGGATGCGGACCTGAGGCACAGTTCTGTTGCACGCCGGGAAAAAGCAAATCTCAGTTCTTAGACGGAACCCTTATGATCCTGTCGCTTGTCGTATTCGTTGTCATCCTTGTGTTGGCCATTCCCTCGGCGGCGATCTTCATACCGCTGGCCGCAATCACCGGCGATGTGAGACCGCTCTACGCCGTGGTCTGCTTCATTGTCCGCGTTGGTTACTTTGTGGGCGGCATCCGCTTTCGGGTTTTGGGGCGGGAAAACGTTCCTTCGGGCCGTGCGTGCATCTTCATGGCGAACCANNTTCAATATGCCCCTCTTTGGCTACTGCCTCAGATTGGCCGAGTACATTCCCGTGGACCGAAGCGGCAACGCGGCCGGCGCGCAGCAGAAAGTGGCCGAGGCCAAGCGCCTGCTGGATAAGGGCCTGCACATCACCACGTTTGTGGAGGGCACGCGCTCCAGGGACGGGCGGATGCTGCCCTTCAAGAAAGGCCCGTTTTATCTGGCGATGGAGACCGGCGCTCCGTGCATCCCGGTTTCCATTTACGGCACCGAGACAATGCTGGCCAAAGGCAGCTTTGGCATCAAGCCCGGAACGGCTCACATCATCTTCCACGCGCCTGTGAATCCGAGCGACTATGCAACGCGCGAGGAGCTGTCACAGGCGGTTCGGACGGCAATTGCCTCGGGACTGCCGGAGTGGATGCGGACATAAGGCATCCGTTACGCGGAGTTCGGGCTGCCCGCTCAGGGAATCCTTACCCAGCTCTCGGTCCGCCCAAACAGCGAGATGCCGATAAAGCCGCGCATGTGGAGATTATCTTTCCCGACTGCCCAGATCTTGCCCTGGTATTCCTTGCCATTCTCCGGGTCCACCACGGTTCCGCCCACCCAGTCATCTCCGTCGGGATGGAAGTTGCGCATGATGACCATGCCCAGGATGAGCTGGTTCTTGTACTCGCCGGAACACTTGTCGCACACATCGCGCGGAGTACGGCCGGGGCGCACCTCGGTGACGCGTCCAAAGAGTTTGCCGTTCTCCAGGTAGGTGTCCGNNGTTGTATTCAAGATGACCTCCCCTTTTTGCGGATTATAGAGCGAATGTGTGAGAAGTGAGAACCAGCGGAACTGAAGAAACACTTGCGCTGCGGAATCTTGCCGCTATCTAAAACAAGTGCCTATGGCTGCACGATCGCGTTATAGCCGTCGCGGAGCAGCTTCTGGCGCACGGCGTTGGCGTCGTTGCGGTTGCTGAAAGGGCCAACGCGCACATGGAATTGGTTGTCCACCGGATCGCGACGGGCGGTAACCGCGTAGCCGCGCTTGTGCAAGGCGCCAACCAGCACGTCGGCGTCTTCCTGATGCGAAACAGTGGCAATCTGAACCATAATCGCGGTGGCTGGCGCGCTCTTAAGCGCCAGCGCGGGTTGGGCAGAAACCGACGTGGGCACTGGCGTGGTTGCCGCGGCGGGCAGAGCCGGNNGGGTGTCTGCGGCGTGGGAATGCTCTGCGAAACGGCTGAGGGCTTTGAAAGCGAACCGGCGGCCTGCGAAGACGCTGGATCTCCGGGTTGCTGGACGGCCGTCGAGGCTTCGCGAGCGCCGCGGCTGCCCATCGAGTAGCCCAGCCCGAAACATAGGCCGCAGAGCAGCACCAGGCCAAAAAAAAGGCCCAGCAGCAGCATCGGACCCAGTGTCACCTCGGTGTCGGGCCGGCGCTCGACCGGCTCAACCTCGTCCTCTTCAAAGACTCCGTGCATTGAGCGCCCTTTGGTTGACGGCTAGTTTGTTGATTCGGCCCTGGAAGGATCAGGGCCGGTTTCATTCGCGGCGTCCCACCCTTCGCAAAAAGCGCGAAGGATGGGGCACCCAACCTTCGCGCGGTATCCGATACAAGGCAGCTTACTTCTTTTCCGCCGCCGCCATGGCCGTCGCGCCAAGCTTGTTGAACAGCGTCATCATCTCCAGCGGCAGCGGGAAGACGATGGTGGTGTTCTTCTCGACGCCGATTTCGGTGAGGGTTTGCAGGTAGCGCAATTGCAAGGTCAAGGGCTCGGTGGCCAGCAGAGCAGCCGCTTCCACCAGCTTCTGGGCAGCCGCGAGTTCTCCCTCGGCGTGGATGATCTTGGAGCGTTTTTCGCGTTCCGCCTCGGCCTGCTTGGCCATGGCGCGCTGCATCTGCTCGTGAAGATCCACTTGTTTGACCTCAACAGATACCACCTTCACCCCAAACGGCTCCGTGCGCTGGTCGATGATCGACTGGATGCGCAGGTTCAGCTTGTCGCGATGACTGAGCAACTCGTCGAGCTCAACCTCGCCCAGCACCGAACGCAGCGTGGTCTGCGCGAACTGCGAGGTCTGATAGACGTAGTTGACCACCTTGATGGCCGCGTCGTTGGGGTTGACCACGTAGAGCGTGACCACCGCATTGACTTTGATGGAGACGTTGTCGCGGGTAATCACGTCCTGGGGCGGAACCTCCAGCACATCCTGGCGGAGCGAGATGCGAATCATCTGATCGAAGGGCCGGAAGACCAGGATGATGCCGGGGCCTTTGGGCGTGGACAGGGCACGGCCCAGCCGGAAGATCACACCGCGCTCATACTCGCGGAGAATCTTGATGGAGTTGAGCAGGTAGAGGACGACGATGGCGACAAAGATCAGAACCGGCATAGACAGATCAGGCATTAGACTTTCCTCACTCGACCGAATTGTACTCCTTATACAAGAGCCTGCGGCGGCTTTTGCGGCGCCGCCGGCTCCACGCGCAACAGATAATTTTCCAGGCCCACCACGCGCAACGGCGCGCCGGCCGGCACTGTCTCAGAGGCCACGGCGCTCCAGATTTCGCCCTCCACCAGTACGTGGCCTCCGGGCGTAAGCGGCTCCATGGCCGAGGCGCGGCTGCCCACCAAAGCCGATGGGCCAAGGCGAGATTTCATGTGTCGGGCGCGCACCGCCAGGCGGACCAGAAAAACGGTAATGGACCCGAAGGCGGCGCTGACCGCTATGGCTACCCATGGGCTGATGGCCATCTCCGGCACAGGCGCGGCAACCAGCGTAAGCGTCCCGAAGGTTAGGCAGATAATGCCCGCGATGGCCAACACTCCGTGGCCGCCAAACTTGGCCTCCAGCAACAACAGAATCAGCGCCGCCACCAGCAGCATGACCGCTGTGAATCGGATGGGCAGCAGGTTGAGCGCAAAGATGGCCAGCAGCACCATCAGAGTGCCCAGCGCTCCGGGAACGATGGTGCCGGGCGTGTTGAATTCGAGATAAATTAGCAGCGCGCCGCCGATAAGAAACAGCAAGGCGATGTTGGGATCGACCAGCCAGCCCAGCAGCTCTTCGCGCATGGTGGGCTTCAGTGTTTCGATGCGCGCGCCGGTCAGGTGAAGCACGAGCTTGTTGCCGTCCATGCGGGTGATCTCGCGGCCATCGAGAGCCCTGAGCAACTCCCAGTCGTTCGAGGCGGTCAAGTCGATCAGGTGCTTGTCCAGCGCCTCCTGGGCGGTGTAGGAGTGCGAAGTGTGAACGGCGTCCTCGGCGGCTTCGGCGTTGCGTCCCCGGCGGGTAACGTAAGAGCGCAAAAAGGCTTCGGCGTCATTTTCGATCTTCTGGCTCATGGTCGCGTCGGGCTGAGGGCCAAATTCGATGACCGGGTGGGCCGCTCCGGCATTGGTGCCGGGAGACATGGCGGCGATGTCGGCCGATTCCAGCAGGAAGAATCCAGCAGAGCCGGCGCGCGCGCCCGCTGGAGCCACATAAACGATGACAGGAACCTTTGAAGAGAGAATCGCGCCGGCCATCAAGCGCGTCGAATCCAGCAACCCGCCCGGAGTATTCAGCTCGATCAGCAGAGCACTGGCGCCGTCAGAGTTGGCGTGGGCGATGGCCCTATCCAGCTCACCAGCGGTAACCGGCTGGATGGTGTCGTCGAGAACGAATTTGTCGACTAGCGGCTGCTGAGCAGAGGCCAAATTCGCCAGCCCCAAAGCCGCAACCAAGCCAATCAGTATTGCAAACCCGCGTACGCGCTGAATCATGGATTGCTCCTTCAGGGCATTGTCATTCTGCCATAACATCCCGCCCCATCCCTGCGAGAGTTCTTGTCGCAAGAGCGGGAAACCGCATTACTTTTTCTGCCCTCCGCCGGCTTCAATCTGCTGCCAAAGTTCCAGGGCAGCTTTGCTTTTCGAGTCGATCTGCAAAGCCGCGCGGACGTTGTGGAGAGCTTCGTCCCAGTGGTTGGCCGCTAAATCCAGCCGCGCCAGCACCAGGTACGCCTCAACCGACGGCATCAGTTTCAGCGATGTAACTGCCTCTTTGCGTGCGGCCTGGGCGTCGCCGGTGCGCTCACTAATCTCTGCCAGACCGGCGTGGGCCGCGGCAATCTTGGCGTCGGCGGCCACGGCCGCTTGATAGAGCCGCTCCGCCTCGAGCAGCAGGCCGTGATCCAGATACTCATGAGCCTGGGCGGAAAGCATTTGCGCGCGCTCCAACGGCGGAAGCGCGGCCAGGCGCGCGGCGCCCATCTGGTCCATCATGAGGGCGGCCTGGTGGAAGGCGGCGGCGTCAAAGCTGCGCTCGATGCGCTCCAGCGGATCGGCTTTGCCCCCGGCTTCCTCGTCTGATTCTCCTGCTCCGCCCGGCTCTTGCAAGCCGGCGGCTGGCTGTGCGCCGGGCGTCTTTGCCGGCACAGGTTTAGCAAGCCCGGTTTTGGCAGGTCCTGGCTTGTCTGGTTTCGTCCAGGCCACCTGAACCGCCTGAGCCTCGGTGTCGTTGGGGCGCAGGCGCAGACATTCGGCCAGCTCCGTCAAGGCTTCGGCGGTGTTGCCGTGGCGCTTGAGGCTGACAGCCAGGTTGAAGTGGTAGTCGGCCTGATCTGGGTCGGCCGCCGCAGCCTCGCGGAAAAGCGGAATGCCGTCCTGGCCGTTGCGGGCCAGCGCAACTCCTTGATTGTTCAGAACCTCAGCCAGGGGCAGCACGCGGGCTACGCCTGCAAAGGCCTCCTCGGCGTGCAGGTAATCGCCGGAAAACAGCAGCGAGAGCCCGCGGAAAAAGCCGGCCTCAAGAGCATCGTCGGCACTGGCGTTGTTGCCCCCCACTTTGGCAAATGCCTTCGCCGCCTGCTCGTACTGCTGGCTGGCGTAATCCTCGCGTCCCAGCGCCATCCAGGCCGGAGAGAACTCTGGGCTGAGCAGAACAGATTGATTCAGATGGCGCAGACGCTCCTGCTGGTCACTCTCGGTGATGCCGCGAATGTACTGCTCGAAGGCGGCAAGGTTCAGGCCGGAGCCGGCGGCCACAAAAGTCTCTTCGGAGACTTTGAAGCCGGGGTCGAGTTGCCGGGTGAGCTTCCAGGCCAGCGAGTCGAAGACCGGAATCAGGTTACGCATCTCGCCGCGGGCTGTGACCGCAGCGTTCATGCGCAGGTTTGGCACGTCCACCAACTGCGCCTCTGCCACAATGCCCGTGCCGTCGGTCACGTAGCTGCCCACGATGATCGAATCGGCGTCCAGCGTCTCGGCCAGCTTGAGCGAACTGGCGCGCGAGGGGTGAAAGCCCTGCGGCAGCCCCAGGTGGTCCAGAGCATACATGCGGTCCGCGCGGCTCATGGGGGCAAAGCCCGCCGAAGCCAGACGGCTGCTCAAAATCTCCGCAGAGGCCTCGCGAATCCACTCCAGGCTGGGCTGGCCGGTGCGGTTGTCAAAGGGCAGCACCAGCAGGATGCGGCCGTGTCCCCCTGTGGCGGGGCCAACTTCCGCAGCACTCTGGGCGCGGGCGCAAACCGTGATGCAAAGGGCCAGCGCTGTACCCAGCCCAAGAACGGCGGCCAGTTGTCTAACCCGGCCTGAACGAGATGAAGAAAATGTATGCACAACACGCTGATTATAGGCGTTGCGGCCCGCGGACGGGAGAGGTCGCAGGCGCGAACGAAGCAACAAAAGCGGTCCAGCCAAAGAAATTTTGTGGTGAGGCAGTCTGCTCGCACTTCTGCAAACCTTCCCTCCGCCGCAGGCACCGGCAGAAAATCCCTCAGCCGAAATTTTTCGCGGGTTGAGGACGCTCTCATTCAGGCTGAAATTCTCTATGCTGGGCTTTCGCTATTGGAGCTACTGCATTTGAACCCACTAAAAATTAGACAAAAGTAATCTTTTGCCTCCTTGATTCTTGACGATTTCTTAATTGAGGCGGCCCATACCAATGCCGTCGCCATAGGGCTCGGCAAGCACCGATTGCCAACGCCGCGAGCCATTTGGCTGGTTGTGGCGAGAGAACGTTTCACGCCCCGGAGGAAGTTTCAGATGCGAAGTGTGCGTTCGTTCATGCGATGGTTGAGCGTGGTTTTTCCGGCGACACTGGCACTGGCATGGGCGCCGGCAGTGTTGGCAGCGCCACCCACGCTCATCAGCCTGAGTCCAGCTTCGGCCACAGCCGGTGGCGCGGCGTTTACGCTGACCATCAACGGAACGGACTTCACATCGGCCTCGACTTCGGCGTGGGACGGCCTCGCGCTGGCGACAACCTATAAGAGCTCCACGCAACTGGCGGTCGCGATTCCCGCCAGTCTGATTGAAAACCCCGGCACGGCCACAGTCACGGTGACAACGGATGGCGTCGTCTCGACCGTTACTGTGGCGGGCGGCGCTACCTTGACCATCGATCCGCAGCCTGCTATCTCCGGCTCTAATCCGGCTTCGGCGGTTTTGGGTGGCGCGCTCCCGCTGAGCATGAGCGGCGGCAAATTTACCTCGACGTGGGACGCAACGGCCCTTGCAACCTACAAAAGCGCCGCGCAATTGGCAGCAGCGGCACCCGCCAGCCCGGTTGCCACCGCAGGCGGCGGCTCGGCCGAAGACGCGCTCACCGTTAATCCCTCCTCGCCCGCCATCACCGCGCCGGCCGCGGCCGATAAGGGCGCTACACAACCAACGGCCGCAGTCCACACCAGCCTGGTCAACACCATGGGCGGAGCCTTCCCCGGATCCGCGCTCGACATCAATCCGCCCTTGCCCACGATCACCAGCCTGAGTCCGAATTCGGTTTTGGCTGGCGGCGTGGCCTTCACGTTGACGGTTAACGGCTCGAATTATATTGCGGGGGCGGGCGCGACAGTGGTGTTCTGGAACTCCACCGCGCTGACGACCACCTACGTCAATTCCACTGAGCTCATGGCAGCCGTTCCCGCCAGCCTGATTGCAAGCCCCGGCTCGGTCAGCATTACGGTTGTCACCGGCAGCGGAACCTCATCCGGCCTTCCCATTACCATCAACCCGGCGCCGCCAATCATCACCAGCCTCGGTCCGAGCCGGGTGACCACCGGCTCGGGCGCATTTGCAATGAACGCTTACGGCACTCACTTCACCTCGGCAGCGATCGTTAATTGGGGAGCGACGCCGCTGGTCACCACGCACACGGAAGGGGGATCGCTCACGGCGCAGGTTCCTGCCAGCCTGGTCGCAACCGCCGGGACGGTTAGCGTGACGGTGACCACGGACGAGGGAACATCGGCTCCGGCCACCTTTACCATCGCGCCGCCGAGCCCCGTGATCGCCAGCCTGGGCCCGAGTTCGGCCGCGGCCGGCGGGGCGACATTCACACTCACCATCAACGGAACCAACTTTGTTCGGGACATGGAAATTCTGTGGGGATCGACATGGGCGGCGTCAACCTACGTCAGCGCCACGCAGGTGACAACGACGATCCCGGCCAGTCTGATCGCCACCGCTGGCGCGGCCGGTGTCGTGATCTACGCTCCCGGCATCGGCTGGTCGAATACATCCTACTTCACCATCAACCCGGCGCCGCCATCCATTACCAGCCTGGGTCCCGCATCGGCCACCGCCGGAGGCGCGGGGTTCATGCTGACCATCCAAGGCACCGCCTTTACCCCAGGGGCGACCTCCATGTGGGGTGCAATCCCTCTGGGCACGATCTACGTCAGCCCGACGCAGTTGACGGCTGCTGTTCCGGCCAGCCTGATTGAGAACTCCGGCACGGGCAGCGTCACGGTGACCACGGCGGAGGGCACATCGGCTCCAGCAACCTTCACCATCAACCCCGCGCCGCCGGTTATCAGCGGTCTCAGTTCCGTTTGGGCCACGGCGGGCGGAGCGGCGTTCACCCTAACCATCTACGGAGCCAACTTCACCTCGGCCGTGACCTCGAATTGGGGATCGGCCGCTCTGACGACGACCTATGTCAGCCCAACGGAGCTTATGGCCGCAATCCCCGCCAGCCTTATCGCCACAGCGGGCACAGCCGGCGTTACGGTCAGCACGGCGGCAGGCACATCGGCTCCAGTCACTATCACTGTCAACCCCGCGCTCAAACTCACCACCACCGCGCTGCCGGCCGGGACCGCCGGCAATGCCTACTCAGGGCCGATTACTGTAACCGGCGGCGTGCCCGGATACTCATGGACAGTTACCGGGCTGCCAGGCAGCTTCTCCTATTTCAATACGAGCGACAGCACCCTGACCATCACCGGAACGCCCGCCTCATCCGGCGCTATTCCGATCCAGGTCTGGGTGCAAGACACCACTGGCGCTTCCGCCGGCCCGGTTGCCTACACCATCAATGTTGCCCCCGGACCCAGCGGCACAAACAATGCCAACCTCGATGGCCGCTACGTCTGCCTCTTCCAGGGCTCCATCGATACCGACGACACGCGCTGGGCCACTGTGGCCAGCTTTCAGGCTGACGGCCAGGGCAACATCGCCGGTGGCATCTTCGACACCAACGGCTATGACATCGGCTCGGCCTCGGGCACCATTTCCGGCAGCTACAGCATCGCATCGGATAACAATGGCATGGCGTCCATTCGCACCATTCTCACCAATGGCGCCGCGGGAATCCAGACAACACAATGGGCCGTTGCGCTCAGCAGCGCCGCTCAACCCGCGCAGCACTTCCGCATGGTCGAGGCCGATGACCTGGGCACATTGCCCTCTTATCAGCAAGGCTCCGCCAACTGCTATCTGGCCACAGCCAGCGCCTTTGCCTCGAACACCATCAGCGGAGCGAGCTTCGCCTTCGGCCTCGACGGCGAAGACAACAGCGGCAATCTGAAGGCGTCAGCGGGCATCTTCAGCGCCTCCGGCGGAAACAGCGCCAGCGGCAATATCGACAGCGCCCTGGGCGGCAATGCGACCGTCCAGAGCTCGGCCTTTACCGCAACCTATACCGCGCCGGACCCAGCCACGGGCCGCTTTACCATGGCTCTCAAGGGCGCGGGCAACTCCACCGGCTTCACCGTTTACATCATCGACGCCAATCGCATGTTCGTTCTCGATAACACCTCGAATGACGGCGAACAGGCCGGCAACATGCGCACGCAGCAGCAAGCCCCCTACTCCGGAGCGAGCATCAACGGCCCGTTCGTTCTCTACATGCGAGGGGCCGAATTCAACTCGGGCGGCAGCACGCCGTCAGGCTATTACTCTCATGTCTTCGAGGGCGCAGGCGACGGCGCGGGCAATATGGCCATCAACCAAAGCTACGCGGACGACACGGGCGTCTACTCGGCTGGCCAATCCATCGGCGGTCCGTTCGCTCTCACCTTTGACTCCGCCCATCCCGGCCGCGTCATATTCCCATCGGCCAGCGGCACAACTTATCTCTACCTGTTCAACACCGGCAGCGCCTTCGAGATGAGTGTGGGCGACAACGGCTCCCTTGATTCGGGCTGGCTGGAGCCGCAAACGCAGACCACCTTTACTTCTGCTGCTCTGACCGGTACTTACCTGCTAGGCAAATTGCCCCTGTTGTCCGGGTTGTCGCCCGGCAGCGTGGGCGAGTACTCGCTGACCAGCAACGGCGCGATCAACGGCGCTGTCACAGTCTCGGGCCGGGAAACATTGTCGTGGGATCAAGCGATGAGCTTGACCTATAGTTGGGACACAACGGCTCCCGGCACGGGAACTTTCCTTGTGGCCAACGGTTCACAGAGCGAATCAAGCTGCGCCGTCATCAGCGCAACGAAATTCGTCTGCACATCGCAAACCAACCCAGCCCCCAGCGTCGAGGTGATCGAGCAGTAAGGAAATCGAGGGCAGGAAGCTGGATTCGTCAGCATCTGGTGAATGTGCGAATGGAATAGCGCTGTGTCAGGGCACGACTTTGGCGAAGATTATGAACTTGACACATTTCAACAATAATTGCAGATGATATTGGCATGCAGGGGTATTCTGAACTAAGGTGTTGGTGAGGAAGGCGGGGGAGTCGAACCCCAATCCCTGGCAAGACTGTTCGCGAGTATAAATCCGCTTAGGAGCACCGGCTCCTCGCCTTCCGCCTGTTACTTCTCAAAATTGAGAAGTAAAATAATTGTACACCACTTCTCTTTTTTGAGATACTATGGAAAAGCCGCTATGGAAGATCGAGGGCTTTATTACAGCGGCGGGGAATCCTGTCGTTCAGTCATGGTATTGGGACGAAATCGGGATCGAAGAGCGCGATGCTATCCGGGATCGGATGAAATATCTGGTAAACGTTAAGAAGAATCTGTGGATGGAGCCCCGGTTCAAGTGGTTTGGCGATATTGGAGAAGTGAGAAAGAGCGTCTCCGCGGGAGCCTTACGAGTCTACGGATACTTCCCAGATGGCCTGCCTGTGTTTGTCTTTCTCTTGGGCGTCGTAAAGAAAACCACCAAGGATCATGTCGGAGTTGATGTCGCAAGAACGCGCTTGAAACGCCTTAAGAATGGGGAGGGTGATACACATGAGTTTAATTTCGAGGAGAGGACTTCTCCAGAGGATTCGACGGGGCAAGCAGGCCAGAGCCCAATTGGTAGCGTCAAACCTTTCGGAGGGTATCGCTTTCCAAATTAGGGCAACACGGGACGCGCAGGAGATGACCCAAGCGGAACTCGCTCGGGAGTCTGGGATGACGGCGAACAATCTTTCTCGTCTTGAGTCTCCCGATTACGGAAAGCAGACAATCTCTTCTCTTAAGAGAATTGCCGATGCTCTCGATGTAGCGCTCGTGGTTCGCTTCGTTCCCTTTAGCCAATATATCGACTGGCTGAGTGGAACTCCGCGAACCGATGAAGGCATAAGCCCGAGTTCGCTTGCAGTCTATTCTTTTGAAAAAGAGGAAGAGGAAAACCTGCTTGAAGAAAGAGTAGGCCAAGGACTAGCACTGAATACGTCTGCTGGTATTCAGATGGATGTCCAATTCTGCATCATCAGCACTAGCGCCACTAGCACACTTTATGCTGGTATACCCGTCACATACGAGCAATCTCAGCCAACCTCGGTCATAAAGGAGTTGGCGGGAGTGAAAGAACTATTGGGGAGTGGATATGTCTCCCCGCCCCTCCCAGTGATCGGCGGTCTGCATCAATCTAATTCCGAGGAGAACCATGTCAGAGCTTAAAGAGAAGGCGAAAGCAAACATTTTAGCGGCCGTAAAACCAATGGTTCCTACGAGCGCCAAGTTCGTTGAAGGGCCGGGATACTATTCGTTTTATGCCAACAATGTTGCATTTGCTGTGAACCAACTGGATGTCGTTTTGATTCTTGGAGAGATTGTCGATATCTCTCCTGCGCAAGAGGTCACAATTGAACGGAGGGCTAGAGTTACCATGAATCCCGCACAAGCAAAAGCCCTTAGTAAGATTCTCAACTTTGCAGTTGCAGCTTATGAAACGCAAAATGGCCCGGTCCAGGACCTCCCGCTTATGCTCCCAGATGCTCCCAGCAAATGAAAGTAGACCAAGTCAAACTCGGGCGGGTGGCCCGGGTCCCGGAGTAAGTGCATCCACTAAAACTGGGTGCCCCAGGTGCCTCGCTTTTGGGCACCTGGGAGACCACGAACCTCAACCAGATTTTCGTTAAATTGCGATTCTCGGGAGGTGCCAAATTCCACAGGCAGTCGTCAACGGCGGAATCGGTACCAATTGTCGGCAAGGCTCCGCCGGTCAGCGTGCGCGGATTTCTGAGCTTACTGCAACAGCCCATAGCGCGAAATGATACATCTGTAGGGCATCAGCAAACCTCATCAGGCATTCCTGCGCCACTTTGTCCAAAAGCCCGCTCTGTGCAAAGCGAGGGCGCAAAACCAATACCGCCCCTTCAGCACGCAGAATGCCCTCAGCCCCACTGCAGGTGGTTTGCCGAAGATTACCGTTCCTTGGCGCACACTGGCAGATAGAAGAAATGAACACTGAATCCCTCATCGGTTCAATCTGTCAGGCAGGGGCCCGGTTCGCACCACCCCCGAAAAGCGAGGTGCCCCCCCCTCGAGCAAGGAGCACAAATTTCCCTCAAATCCTTGCAGATTATTTGTAACCCGTTTGGAATCAATGCCTGTGCAAAACTTTTCGCCGTCAATTTCTCCCGCATCGTGAGATTTGGCCTCTGAAAATCACCGGAAAAATCTGTTTTTTGCCCGTAAAACGCCACGGAAGCACCGCTCCACGGCTTTTCCGCTAACCCCGCTAACACACGCGCAGCGCGGCTAACTCCGCTAACTCGCACTACGGCTTTTTCCCCGGCAACGGCGTCGAGCCATTCACCACGCCGGCCGCCGAGAGCGTCGGCACCGTTTCGTTGTCGTTTTTAACCAGGATGGAAATTCGCCGGTTCGACGGATCGAGAGGATTGCTTTTCACGCGCAGCATCTGGTCAGCGTAGCCGCGTACTTGGGTCACCTGGTTGACGCGAACACCGTCCTGCTGCATCAGCCGCCGCGCAGAGTTGGCGCGGTCCGCCGACAAATCCCAGTTGCTGTAGCCGGATTCGCTGGGGTACGGCGTGGCGTCGGTGTGGCCCTCGATCAGCAGGGAATTGGGCAGCGTTTTCAACTCCGCCGCCAGCAGCGCCAGCAGCTCCTGTCCGCTGTTGCTCAGCCGCGCGCTGCCGCTCTGGAAGAAGGTTCCGTCCTTGCCCTCGATCAGTTCAATGCGCAGTCCCTCAGGTGTAATTGTGATTTCAATCTGCTTGGACAGTTTCTCGAGGTCCTTGCGCGCCTTGATCTCCTGCTCGAGCTTGTCTTTGAGCTTTTGCAGTTCGTCGGTGGGCGTCTCGGCGATGGTTTTTCCGGTTCCGGTGAGGGTGGTGCCCATCAGTTTTCCGGTGCCCTTGGGGTCGTTGAAGTAGCCGGCCACGGCCTTCTTCACCTGCTCGCTCGAACTCATCAGCCAAAGGACGATGAACAGCGCCATCAGCGCAGTGACAAAATCGGCGTAAGCCACCTTCCACGCGCCGCCGTGATGGCCGCCGTGGCCAACGACTTTCTTGATGACGATGATCGGCGGAGTTCTGTAGGCCATGATGCCTTATCTCTCCCTGAAGGGGCTTGCTTGCCTCATGCCGCCGCTTGTTCCACGGCGGACGGGCGGTTCTTGCACATCTGTTCCATCTCGTCGAAGCTGGGCCGCACATGCGCGGGAATCGCGCGCCGTCCCATTTCGATGGCGATCATGGGAGCCGAACCCTTCAGAAAGGAGAGGATCAGCACTCGAAGCATATGCAGATATTGGTTCTGCGCATCGGCGGTCTTGGCCATGTTTGCGCTCAGAGGGCCGACCACGCCATAGCAGAGCAGGATGCCCAGAAAGGTGCCCACCAGCGCCGCCGCAACCTTGCGGCCAATCTCTTCCTGCGGGCCGCCCAGCGAACCCATGGTGATGACCACGCCCAGCACCGCGGCCACAATGCCCAAGCCCGGCAGCGCATCCGCCACGGTGCTCAAGGAGTTGACAGGCTGCATCGCCTCGTGGTCGTGGACCTCCATGTCCAGTTCCATCATCTGGTCCATGTCGAACGGCTCCACGCCTCCGGTGATGGCCATGCGCAAGGTGTCGCACACGAAATCGCGGGCGTGGTGGTCGGCGAGAAAATCGGGATAGTTCTGGAAGATCAAACTATCCTCCGGCTTCTCCACGTCCATCTCTACGCTCAGCAATCCCTCCTTGCGCACCTTGTTCAGGAACTGGTACATCATCTTGAGCGTGTTCAGATAGCGCTCCTTGCCGAACGGCGAGCCTTTCAGAACCCCTACCAGTCCGCCGGCGATTTCTTTGATGATGTGCGAAGGATTGGCCGCCAGCAATGTCCCAGAGGCCGCGCCGGCGATGATCAGCAGCTCAGCCGGCTGAAGCAGAACCTGAATGTGGCCCTTCTCCATCAGGAAGCCGCCCACGACCGAAACAAAAACCAGCACAATGCCTATGATGGCGAACATGCTTGCCTCCCCGGCGCGGACGTGATGTGGTTTCCGCCCGCCTGAAAGCTGGAATACATTGCAGCTTTGGCCTTTTCCAGCAGATCCGCCAAAGTCTCCTCCCGTTCCGCCTGCGCCGCGCCGATGCTCACGGTGAGCGACACACGGTCGCCCCACCAGCGGAAGTCCGCCGTGCGCGCCAGGCCGGCCAACACCTGCGCATGGCTGGCAAGCATCTCCGGCGTGCGTTCGTGCGACAGCACCAGAAACTCATCGTCGCCCCAGCGCCCCATCTCTTCGGCCGGCCGCAGCCCGCTTGCCATCGCCCGCGCCATCTTCCCCAGCATCGCCTCGCAAGCCCCGGCGCCGTGGGTCTTGCGCAGCTCGCCGGCCTGATCGACGGTAATCCACAACACGCCAAAGCCTTCTCTGCCTTGCCGATAGTCCTCGAAAGCCGACGTCAGCCGGTCTTCAAACTCCGCCTGGCCGGCTACTGCGCTGGAGCCTTCTTCGCACTCGCCGTGGGGCAGCGCATCCAGGCTCTCAGCGGGATGAAAGATAACCACCGCGCCCATGCGCCCGCCCAGCCCGTCGCGCAACACCAGCGTTCGGGCGATCACCGGAACATCGTGGCCCAGCTTGTGCTGAAAATGAACCATGACGCCGCGCCCTGATTGCGGCCCCGCCCAGGCCTCCCGATCCGCAGGTCCCGGAGAGGCCATCAGCAGCGGCTCCAGTTGTTCGGGAGCCTGTCGCGACAGCAGATCAGCGCTGCCGTAGCCGGTAATCGCCTCCGCCGCCCGGTTCCAGAGCATGATCTGGCCCTCGCTGCCCAGCAGCGCAAGACCCTCCGGAAGACTATCCAGCGCGACCTCAAGTAGCTCCGTCCGATCGGCCATCCACACCTCTCCAACTCCTACATCGGCATGGCGCACAACAACTTGACCGCCTGCGGGCGCGGCGAAAAAGGTTGATTTTTGCTAAGGAAACAGAACTCTCGCGTGAGCAAAGACTCTGGCCGAGGCAAAACCGTTTCGCTGTCCGCTTCCAGCTCACGTGCCTGATCAGTAAACAAAATCTGAAATTGCCTGTTGTGAATTTTCGTGACCTGCGGTATCAGTAGGCTGTAATCTCATTCGTAGGAAAATTGCTAAACAATAGCGAGGTTGGACCTTTGGCCTGTCACCAAGGGAATGTGCCCCGCTCGTTCTTGTAGCAGATTGAAACAGTTCGAGGGTTTTGCGGGAATTCGCCGATAGTCTCCCAAAGAGAAGAGGCCATTGTCTGAGCCCGAAGCGCCGTTTCCGGAGTGGTGGGAGCTGTGGGCCGGGCGGGCTTCAACTCAGACCTACGGGGTTAAGCAGCAGATGAGGCGTGCATCATGAACAAGATCATTCTGGCCGATTCGCAGGCGATTTTTCGGGCGGGCACAGCCAAAGTGCTGGCCATGGACGAAGATGTGCGCATCATTGCTCAATGCACGGACCTTGACCGCATGCATCACGCCATCACCACGTTTCCCGGCTCGATCGTACTGTTTGCCGCCTCGCTGCGCCCGGATATGATCCGGTTGCGTACGCTGCTGGAGACCACCAACAGCCGCGGCATCGTGATTGCCGAGAACAACGAGACCGCCGGCGCCTACCTGCAGCAGGGCTTTCGCGGCGTGGTCTTCCGCAATGTCACCGGCGCGGCCTTGGCGGAGTGCGTGCGCGCGGTGGCCGCCGGCGACACCTGGCAGCCTCCGCAGCTTATGGTGGCCGACTCGCCCGAAGAAGATATGGTGGGCACCAGGGTCCGCGACCGGCTCACGCCCAAGGAGATGCGCATCGTCGCGCTCATCGTGCAGGGGTGCAAGAACCGCGAGATCGCCATCCGCCTCAAGACCACCGAGCAGGTCATCAAAAACTACCTGCGCTCCGTCTACGACAAAACCGGGGTGAGCGACCGGCTCGAACTGGCGCTGTTCACCATCCACCACCGCGTGCTGGCCGCTGCCGCCGCCGATGTTGGCAGCAAACTCGAAGCCGAGCAGGCTGCCAAGCCGCACGCCATGGCGTAAAGCCACACGCTAACTCGCCCGCCTTACGGGACTGTAATGACCACTTTGCCCACCTGCTGATTCGATTCCAGGTACTGGTACGCCTCGATTGTCTGCGTGAAGGGAAACGTGCGGGCAATCTTGGGCACAAAGCGCCCTTCGGCCAGCCGGTCGAAGACGTATTTCTTCGCCTTGGCCGCAATTGCCGGATCGTGCGTAACTTGCAACATTGTGTAGCCGTGAACGTTCAGGCCTTTGGTCATGGCGGCGATCAGAGGGAATGGGGTCGGTCCGCCGTCCAGAGCGCCGTATTCGATCAGGTGGCCGCTATTGGCCGCGCCCTCTGCCAGATGTTCGATGCCCGGCCCAGCTACCGGATCGAAGGTGATGCGCGCGCCCTTGCCGCCCGTGATCTCTTTCATCCGCGCCGGGTAGTCCTCTTTGTCACTAACGATAACGTGATGCGCGCCCAGAGCCAGAAGCTCCTCGCGCTTGGCCGCCGAGCGCGTCACCGCAATGGCCGTAGCGCCATGGTCGCGCGCGATCTGAATTGCCGCCAGTCCCACGCTGGAGGATGCCGCGGGAATAGAGACGAAGTCTCCAGCCTTGATGCCGCCTACCAGCACCAGCGCGCCATAAGCCGTCAGGAATTGCATCCAGATGGCCGCCGCCTGAACCGGTGTCAGGTTGGCCGGGTATTCGCCCAGCACCTCGACGGGAACCACTGTCTCCTCGCCCAGCGTGCCGTAGCGATTCTGCGAGAAGCCAGGCACAGTGGCCACGGGCTTGCCGATCCAGCACGCATCGACGCCTTCACCCACCGCCTCCACCACGCCCGCGACCTCGTAACCAATGCGGGAGGGAAGCTGTGGCTGCTCAAAGTACCTGCCGCGCATGTAGACGGACTCGGCCCGGTTCAGGCCAGACGCCTGCACCCGAATCCGGACCTCGCCCTTGCCAGGCCGCTGCGGCTCAGCCTCTTCAAACCTGAGAACTTCCGGGCCGCCAAGCTGATGAAACCGAATGATTTTGGGCATGTTGTCTCCTTCATCCCATTGGATGGCAGAAAGAAGGAAGAAGATGCGGGTTGAGTGATTGGGGAACACGCCCTGCGAATGAAAGAACAGCGCGAACGTTGGACAGCGCAACCATGAGCGTCATCGCTCTCTACTGGCTCTTGATTGTTGTGGCCCGATTCTTTACATAGGTGACGGTCCAGTGCTTGCCTGCCTGGTCGTAGGTCACCGTGCGGTTGCCCACAGTCCGGGCGTCAGCGTGCATCTTGTGCCCGATCGCCATCTCAGTTTCCAGTTCGCTCATTCCTTGCTTTACCTGATGCGCATCAATGGCCGCCCACACATCTCGGGGCCAGTAGTCGTAAATCGTGTGCGGGTCATCATAATAGAACAACATGTCACAGTAATAAGCTTCGTCGTTGCCCTGTATGGACCCAATGGGCGTGGCATAAAGCGCAGCGCTTCCCGGCAGCGCAAAAACCGCGAAGGCTTGCCGGTCTCCGTGCCCCACGCTGTCATCCTCGCCGACGGGCGCGATCTGTTTGACGATCTTCTTCACATCCAGCCGCTGGGCCGCGGGAATCAGCCCCGCGCGTTTGGCAAACTGCACATGGCCGCCCGAATAGAGGTAGTAGGGCATGATGTACCCGTTCTTCATCCACACGGTCGTGCCTTCGAGACGCAGTGTGTCTTCAAAGTGCATGGGGAAGAACTCGCGCATCACTACCAGATCGTCCTTGCTCAGAGTCTGGCGTGTGTTGTCCTGCGGAATGACTCCGGGATTCTGCCGGTGCCTCCACACGGAAAAGAGATAGGCGCCGCCAATAACCAGCGTAATCAGCATGGAGATGAGCATTTTTTGCCAGGTCTTCACGCGTCCTCCAGAGGTTTATGTTTATCGATGGTTACAGGCAGGCGGATGGAACAGCTTCCCAAGTCTCAAGATCGAGACCTGGGAAGTCGCGCATGGAGCAAAGGGCCTTACAGCTTTTCCGCCACACTCTTGGATTGGGTAAAGAGCAGCAGGTAATCCGGACCGCCGGCTTTGGAGTCGGTGCCGCTCATGTTGAAGCCGCCGAAGGGATGTGCGCCCACCATGGCGCCGGTGCACTTGCGGTTGAAGTAGAGGTTGCCCACGTGAAAATCGCGGCGGGCGCGGTCGAGTTTGGCGCGATCGGTGGAGTAGATGGAGCCGGTCAGGCCGTACTCGGTGTTGTTTACCACCTTCAACCCCTCTTCGAAGTTGGCAACCTTGATGATCGCCAGCACTGGGCCAAAGATCTCTTCTTGCGAAATGACCGCATCGGGAGCCACGTCGGCAATCACTGTGGGCTCGAGGAAGTAGCCGCCGTCCGCAGTTGCGGGCGCATGGCCGCCGGCAATCAGCCGGCCTTCCTTTTTGCCGGTCTCGATGTAGCGCAGCATCGAATCGAGCGCGCTCTTGTTGATCACCGGGCCGAGGTTGTGGTTGGCCGCCGGGTCACCCACGGTCAGTTTCGTCACTCGCTCGCGCAGCTTCTCGATGAAGGTGTCATAAACCGAGCCGTCAACGATGGCTCGGGAGCAGGCCGAACATTTTTGCCCGCTGAAGCCGTAAGCCGAGGCCACAACGCCGTCAGCGGCCGCGTCTAAATTGGCGTCGGCGCAGACCAGGATGGTGTCTTTGCCGCCCATTTCGAGAATCGTCCGCTTGATCCAGATCTGGCCTTTCTGGGTGTGTGCGGCGCGCTCGTGAATCTCCAGGCCAACGGTTTTGGAGCCGGTGAAGGAGATGAAGCGCGTCTTGGGATGCTCGACGATGGCATTGCCGAATGTGGCGCCGGAGCCGGGGCAGAAGTTGACCACGCCCGCCGGCATGCCAGCCTCCTCCAGAACTTCAAAGAATTTGGCGGCGATGGTGGGAGCGTCGGACGAAGGCTTGAGAATCACTGTGTTGCCGGTGACGATGGCGGCTGCCGTCATGCCGGCCATGATGGCGAACGGAAAATTCCATGGAGGAATCACCGCGCCCACGCCGAGCGGAACATAGAGCAATTCGTCGCGCTCGCCGGGGAGTTGGATGGGCGTTTTAGCGCATGCCAGACGCAGCACCTCGCGGGCATAAAACTCCAGGAAATCAATGGTTTCGCCTACGTCGGCGTCGGCCTCTGCCCAGTTCTTGCCCACCTCGAAGGTGAGCCAGGCGCAGAATTCGAACTTGCGCGCGCGGATGATGCGGGCCACATTGATAAGCAGGGAGACTCGTTCCGCAGTCGATGTCCTGCTCCAGGACTCGAAGGCGTGAAGCGCGGACTGCATTGCCTGTTCTGCGTGCTCTGCGTCGGCCTTCTGATGAACGCCGACGATCTGGGCGGGGCGCGCGGGATTTACGGAGTGGATTTTTGCTTCGGTCTTGATGCGCTGGCCGCCGATGGTCAGGTCATATTCGCGGCCCAGTTGGCTGGCGACCGCGGCCAACGCTGCTTGCATCTGGCGCGCGTTTTCCGGTGCCTTGAAGTCGGTAAATGGTTCATTCACAAACCCGCCCTGGGGCGAGCACGGCTGAATAGAGGTGGAGAATTCTGTGGTTGCCATAGCCCATAAATTGTACCAAGGCAGACTGACGCCCGTACGTGTCGCTATGGCAGTGGCTAGGCCAGCGTAGGGACGGGTCTGGCTGCGGGAAAAACGCGGATTCCGGTCAGCTCAATCTGCGGAGTTAAAAAATTTGGACGAATTGGTTCTTGCTGGAGGAGGCCGGTGGAGAGGTATTTCTTGTTGTCGTCGGCAAAAACGGTGACGACGACGGCGTCCGGCCCTATCTCCTGCTGGACCTTGGCGGCGGCCAGGAAGTTGCATCCAGAGGAGATGCCCACGCCCAGTCCCAGGCAGGCGGCGAGGTTCTGCGCCATCAGAATTGAATCTCCATCCGAGACCCTGACAGGGGCATCGAGTGAGCGGAAATCGATGATGGCGGGGATGAACTCGTCGGAGATTCCCTGGATGCGATGTGAGCCGACTTTGCAGCCTGTGGACAGGGTGGGGGACTCGGCTGGCTCGACGGGAAAGACCCGAATGGAGGGGTTCCGGGAGCGGAGGTAATTGCCTACGCCCATGACGGTGCCGCCGGTGCCGACACCGGCTACAAAGGCATCAGGGCAGAGGCCGGCCTCTTCCAATTGCATCCAGATTTCAGGCCCGGTGGTTTGCTCGTGCGCCTCGACATTGGCGCGGTTGGAGAACTGGCGGGGCAGAAAGACGCCGCCCGCAAGTGCAAGCTGTTCAGTCATTTGGATACTGCCCCGGAATCCGCCCTGGTCGCGCGAAACGGGAATCACCGTGGCGCCGTAGCTCTCCATGATGCGGGTGCGTTCGAGGCTCATCCAGTCGGGCATGAAGATCTTCACACGGTGGCCCAACGCGTGGCCGAGCGCGGAAAAAGATATGCCGGTGTTGCCGCTGGTGGCTTCGGCGATGGTGTCAGTGGGTTGGATGGCGCCTTCCAGATAGGCCGTCTTGAGGATGTGGAAGGCCATGCGGTCCTTGATGCTTCCCGTGAGGTTCCACTGCTCGCATTTGGCGTAGAGAACGCGATCCTGGCCGCGAAAACGGAAGTCGATGGCCAGCAGGTGGGTATTGCCGATGAGGCGCGCCAAGTGGGCCAGTTTGGGTTGAACGCGAGTCAACCGCTGTTCGTCTGGAGAGGTGCAATTCATGTTTTTGAGTCTTGAACCATTTTACGGCGGCGGGGGGTGGGGCGTGGAAATCACGGCATGAGGAGGTTTGCTTGGGAGGGTGCGTCGGAGGGGCGGAAGTTTGCCTGCGGGGTGCGAGTGCGGGGGGCGAAAGTTGGCTCGATGGGTTCGAAAAAGTTGACCAGCTGACCATGGAAGCGAGCCTGAGAGCGAGATTGGCGGCGTGGATGGTGCGGATTTGTAGGCGAAGGTTTGCTTAGTATTAGCCAAGTTTCATGCAGAATCTGCTTACAGGGTTGAATTAAGGGGCGTTTGGGCCGGCTAGGGGCGACTTTTCGCCTGAAAACAGGGCTGGCCGCCGGACCAAAGCACATGAAAGGGAGCCAAAGATGAGGGAGCTGGGCAGGGAGTTTGCGCTACGGGATCTGGAGCGGCAACTGCGGCCTTACCGGAAGGCGGTGAAGAATCGGCCACCATCCGTGGGGTGGTTGCGGGCTTTGAGGCAGGCGCTGGCGATGCCAGCCGGGGATATTGCGCGCTATATGAAGCTGAGCCCGAAGATGGTCTTTCAACTTGAGCGGTCGGAGGTGAAGAAGACGATCACGCTGGAACGGCTGGAGGAGATGGCGCGGGCGATGAACTGCGATCTGGTGTACGCGGTTGTGCCGTGGGAGCGGTCGCTGATCGAGGTAGCCGAGGCGCATCTGCACCGGCGGGTATGGCAGAAGAGGCTTACGCATCCGGGGTGGTGAGAAAAGCAGGGAACAGGGATCAGGGAATAGCGAGTCGGCGAGTGTTAGTAGGGCATTGTGTGAGGAGCCAGCCGGGTGGCAGGTGGCCCACACATCACGGTGTCATGGACTGTGCCCTGTGCCCCGTTCATCGCGGCGTTATCGCGATGAGCGGATCTTCGGACGAGGTAGCGGGGGGTACGATGACAGTATGCCCTACGGCCTGAAGCGGTTCCGCAACCCGGTCAAGCGCGGACTGGTCGCATCGGCGGGGCAGAACCGATGGAGCAGCTTCAATCACTACGCTACCGGAATTCGAGGAGTGGTTGAAATCGAGTCGGAGTGGACGGCAAGACTTCGCGGCCCACTCATCGCGATAGGGCCGCGATGAATGGGGCACAGCCTTCAACCGTGGTTAATGATCGAAGCAGACAGAACAGAATCGATGCCTGGGCCACCTGCCACGACTGAAATCGTGCCCTGACACAAAGCTGCGCGCTGCTAACCAGCGAACTTGTCGGTGGCCGCAACAAGGGCGCGGCTGTTGGGCGGCTCGAAGGCGCTATGGCCACTATCGGGGGTGATGATGAGCTCTGCCTCGGGCCAGGCGCGGTGCAGGGCCCATGCGCTTTCCATAGGGCAGACGACATCGTAACGGCCCTCGACGATGACCGCGGGGATCTGCCGGATCCGGGAGGCGTTCCGCAGCAACTGGTCGTCGGTTTCGAAAAATCCCTTGTGAAAGAAGTAGTGGGCTTCAATGCGCGCGAAAGCCAGGGCGAACTCATCCTCTTCGTAGTGGCCGGCGAACGCCGGGTCAGGCAGAAGTTTCGAGGTGGCGCCTTCCCATCCGCTCCAGATCTTTGCGGCGGCGAGCCGCACGGCCGCGTCCTCGCTGGTGAGGCGTCGATAGTAGGCCCCGAGCATGTCATCGCGCTCGGCCTCGGGGATGTGGGCCAAATATGGCTCCCAGGCGTCGGGATAGAGGATGGATGCACCGCGCTGGTAAAACCAGTCGATCTCCTGCTTGCGGAGGAGGAAGATGCCACGGAGAACCAGTTCCGTGACGCGATCGGGGTGCGTCTCCGCATAGGCGAGGGCGAGTGTCGATCCCCATGATCCGCCGAAGACCTGCCAGCGCTCGATGCCGCAAGTGCTCGCGGAGCTTTTCGGTGTCGGCGACGAGATCCCAGGTGGTGTTGGCTTCCAGGGATGCATAGGGCGTACTCTTGCCGCAGCCGCGCTGATCGAAGCAAACGATGCGGTACTTTTCGGGGTGGAAGAAGCGGCGCTGTTTAGGGTCGGAGCCGCCGCCGGGACCGCCGTGGAGAAAGACCACCGGCTTGCCGGAAGGGTTGCCACTTTCTTCAAAGTAGAGCTCGTGGACGGGTGAGACCTGGAGCCGCCCGGTGCGATAAGGCTCGATTGGCGGGTAGAGCCAGGTCCCCTGCTCCTTCATCTGGGCGCTGGGCAAAGTCTGGTTCGACATGCGGCCAGTATAACTCCGGGAGCCGCGATGCTCATTGTTTTGGGATGGTCCGATGCGGGGCAGCTCACGGATCATCTCCTGGAGATTATCCGTAAATTGAGAAAGGAGTCTACAGCCGGTCTCCTCCTGTGGGTCAGGAGACCCACAGGACAGCCGACCTGGAGGTCGGCGCTACCTATTTACGGATAGGTTCTTATACGGTGTCGGTGAGGGCGTCGGTGCGCTTGGACATTTTGGCGGTGCGCTCGAGTTTTTCCCAGTTGAAGGGTTTGCCGTCGATGGCGCGCTTGACTGTTCTGAGCAGGACGATGGAGAAGAGCTGGCGGTAGGCGAAGCGCTGCAGCCAGATGTGGAAGAGGAGCCAGCCATCGCCCCTGTTAGCGGGATGGCGGCGCTCGAGCGAGAAGGCGACCGCGGAGGTGATGAAGTCGATGACGAGGAAGCCGAGGAAGTAGAAGACCAGCTTCTCGAAGTTGGCGGCGGAGGCGGCTTCGGGGTGGAAGTGACGGTCAACGAAGTAGTGGACGATGCCGGCGAGGAACATGAGGTCGATAAAGGGCGAGAGCAGCGGCAAGAGCATTTGGAAGATGAGGATGTTGGGCAGGGCGAAATAACCCATGGCCTTGTTGCGGACGAAGGCCAGGCGGTGCTTCCAGACGGCTTGCAAAATTCCAAAAGACCAGCGGAAGCGCTGGCGCATGAGGCCACGGGCGTCAATGGGGGCCTCGGTGAAGGCCAGGGCGCGATCCTCGTAGACGACCTTGAGCTGCTGTTCGAGGAGGTTCATGGTGAGGTCGGCGTCTTCGGCGACGGTGTTGACGGGGTAGCCGCCGGCGGCTTTGACGGGCGCGGTGCGCCATGCGCCGATGGCTCCGGGGACTACGGTTACGACGTTGAAGAGGTCGAGTGCACGGCGCTCGAAGTTCTGGCTGGTGATGTATTCGAGGGCCTGCCAGCGGGTCCAGAGGTTGACACGGTTGCCGACCTTGGCGTTGCCGGCGACGGCGCCGATGAGCGGGTCTTCGAAGTGAGGGATGAGCTTACTGATGGCGTCGGGCGCGATGACGGTGTCGGCGTCGATGCCGACGTAGAACTCTTCAGTGAGGCGGTCGAGGGCGAAGTTGAGCGCGGCGGCCTTGCCGCTGTTGGGCTTGGTGAGCACCTGGATGTGGCCGGCGGCGATTTCTGCGGCGTAGGACTCGCGGGTGATGTCGTATGTGCTGTCGCTGGAACCATCATCAATGACGATGACGTGGAGGTTGGCGTAGTCGGAGTTGAGCACCGAGCGGATGGTGCGCACGATGACCTTCTCCTCGTTGTAGGCGGGAATGAGCACGGCTACGCGGGGGTTGAAGCCGGGCGAGGCCTGGGCGTGGGGCCGGCGCAGGCGCTCGATGACGGCGAAGACGCCGACGAGCAGGAGGCGCGCGCTCATGAGAATGTCGCCCAGGTAGAACATGAGCATGATGAAGCTGCCGACGATCGCCAGGCTGGAGAAGGCGATGGANNTGGGCGCGCAGGGCGTCAATGAGCACGGGCAAGGCGGCCACGGTGGCTGAGCGGTCGCCGCCGCCATCGTGAAGGAGGATGATAGAGCCGCGAAACTGCGGCTTGACCTTCATGGTCTGCAACTGGTCGAGGATGGTCTGGGTGATCTCGGCGGGCGACTTGCGCGGGCGCTCGTTCCAGTCGTTGGTGTCCATCTTGCTGCCGATGATGGTGTAGCCTGCCTGCTGGATGCGCTCAACGGGGGCGGCCTGGTCGTCGGTATCGGGCTCCTCGTCGATGTCGTAGGGCGGGCGGAAGTAGAGCGGCTGGATGCCGAGCTTGCTGGCAAAGAGCCGCTCGGTGAGCTTGAGTTCGAGGTCGAGCTGGCGGTTTGAGATTTCGCTGATGTCGGG
>PLOI01000102.1:25291-44620 GCA_003142015.1 Acidobacteriaceae bacterium
TGCTCGATGGTGTAGGTGCGGGGATAGACGTCCATGTGCTCATCGGTGATGAGCTTCTTGCGCGGGTCGGGTTCGTCGGTGTCGACCTCGATGATGCGCTTACCGGGCTGGGGCTGGCCGGTGACGCGGATAATGTCGCCTTCGCCTTCGTCGTCAACATCGTAGCCGGGCTGCACCTCGCCAAGGGCCTGCAACGAGGCAGGGTTGCTGGGCTTGTCCCAGACGCTCCACAGGGAGCTGTCTTCCTCGCCCAGACGCCAGAGAGCAAAGGTCTGCAGGCCGAGGCCGCGGGCGGCGCGCATCTCGTTGAGCAGCGTGACGCTGTCGAGGAACCAGACCACATGGCGCTCGTTCCGGTCTTCGTCAATGTACTCGAAGTGAGGATTGAGCGTGTCGTAATCGAGGCTCAGATCGGCATCGGCGTCGGAGGCGCGCTGCCAGACATCGGAGACGGAGAGGTCTTCGGTGTTGAGCACCAGGGGCGGCTTGGCGCGGTGGCCGCGTCTTTTTTGGGGGATGGAGAGCGTCCAGTCGTAGCCATAGTTGCCCAGCGCGCAGATCAGCTTCTCCTTGGGGACGATTTTGATAGCGCGGCGGAGGTTGTTGACGAACCATTCCTGGCTGGCGACGGGTCCGGGCTGGCTCTCGACCTGGTGCTCGTCGTAGTTCATCAGGACAAGGCCATCGGAGTTGGCGGCAATGCCTTTCAGGTCCTCGTCGGTGGTGGAGACCATGGTGTTGACGTAGAGGCGGAGATTGCGCGGATGCAGGTCGGCGTAAAGCTCGCGGATGAAGCTGATATAGCCGGGCGAGGCATTGTCGGGCAGGCTTTCGATGTCGAGCGATAGGCCGCGATAGGCGGGAAAGGCGGTGAGGAAGCGAACAATCTGCTGGCGCAGAGCGGCGCGCTTGGCTGGGTCGGCGAGCATAACGCCGATGGCCGGGTCCCAGCTCTGGGTGTTGGGGTTGTAGTTGTTGAGGTGCGGAAAGACCTCGGTGTCTTCTTTGGCCGCCTCGATGACGTGCTTGATCTTGTTTCCCTCATCGGGGTCATGCACCGCGGCGGCGTCGACTACGGGATATTCGTGGTGGTGGTCGGCGCTCATGGCCAGGATGGTTGGCTGGGGAGCGTCGATATGCAGCCACTGGGGAAAGAGCAGATCGATCTGGTGAACGTGTTCCTTGAAGGAGGAGTAGCTGGCGGGGTCGTCCTCGACATAGTAGGCGGCGCGCAGACCCTCGCCGGTGTTGAAGGGAATGTCAGAGGGTTTGCGGCCGGTTTTGCGGCGTGTGGGGTGCGGGACTTTTTGGCCGTGGAGAAGGGAAGCGTGGTCGGGCAAGGCCTTGTAGTTGTGGCGGGGGGTGGGCAGCAACAGCTCCGGCAACTGCTGATAGCGGAGGACGTTGAAGATAAAAACCGCGAGGACGAGGGTGAAAATGACGGCAGTCGCATCCAAAATGCGGCGCAGCCGCTTCCAGCGCTTTCGTTGCGGGTCGAAAAATATTTGTCTATCGGGCATGAATGGGCCTGATGCGCACTTTCATCGAAAAACTGATGGTGAAAACGGGCGCGAAAACCGCTGAAACAGTCTACGCTATACAGTACGAATCGTATGGAAGCTGACCACGAGAGTCAATCGAACGCCCGGCGGGGGATTTTAACGCGAGGGGGGCCTGGCGTCTCCATCGCGCTGGCCCTTGGGGCTGGACTGGCGCTGCGGCTGTGGATGCTGAAGCAGTTTCTTGATCTGCACGGCGACCCGCTGATCTACGGCGGCCTGGCCAAAAACCTGGTGCTGCACGGCAGCTATGCTCTCACCGGGGGCGGCGGAGAATTGTGCCCCACGCTGATCCGGCTGCCCGGCTACCCGCTGTTTCTGGCTCTCTGCTTCCGGTTCTTCGGGATGGAAAACTACGTATCCGCCGCCTGGGTGCAGATTGCGCTGGAGCTGGCCGGGTGCCTGCTGCTGGCCGATTTTGCGGGGCGCATCGCGCGGCGGAGCGGGACGGGCTTCAGTCGCGGCGCTGCACACGCCACGCTGTGGCTGGCGGCGCTGTGCCCGTTCACGGCGGTTTACTCAGCCGAGCCGCTTGCCGAGTCGTTGACACTGTTTGTAATGGCGGTGGCGCTGTGGTCGGCGGCGCGCTTCCGTGACAGGCCGGGATGGGGACCGGCGCTGTGGTTTACCTTTGCGGTCAGCTACGCGGCGCTGCTGCGGCCCGACGGCGCGTTGGCGGCCGTGGCGCTGGCGCCGGCGCTGTTGATTGGCTTGAAGCGCGGGGATGGAGCGGGCGCAATTTCCACCCGAAAGCTGGCGCGGATGGCGGTGGTTTGCCTGCTGCTGGCTTTGGCGCCGTTTGCGGTTTGGACATGGCGCAACGAGCGGGTCTTTCACGTCTTTGAGCCGCTGGCTCCGCGGCTGGCCAATGATCCCGGCGAGAACTCCCATCGCGGCTGGGAGCGCTGGATGAAGAGCTGGTGCCTGGATTTCGTCTCGACCTACCAGATTTACTGGAACGTTCCCGGCGATACTCTGGAGATAAGCGAGCTGCCTGCCCGCGCCTTCGATTCTCCCGCGCAGTACGCGGAAACCGCCGCGCTAGCCTCTGATTACAACCTGAGCCTGGATCTGACGCCGGAGATCGATGCCCGCTTTGGCAAGCTGGCCGACGAACGCGCCGCCGCTCACCCGCTGCGTTCTTATCTCTGGCTGCCGCTGGGGCGCGTGGCGGATATGTGGCTGAGGCCGCGCGTCGAAAATCTGCCCATCGACCTGGACTGGTGGGCTTACGCGCACCACAATGCCGAGACGCGTTTCAGTTGGGCTTACGCCGGGCTGAATGCGCTTTATCTGCTGCTGGGTTTTGCCGGACTGTGCCTTAAGCCGCGGTTCTGGCTGCCGATGCTGGCTTATTTTGTGCTGCGCAGCGCCATGCTGATGACCGTGGAAGCGCCCGAAGCGCGTTACACGCTGGAATGCTTTCCGATGCTGTTTGCGCTGGGGGGAGTGGCGGCGTGGTGGGCTTTTCAGCGGATTACGGGGTTGAATTTGCGGTCGCCGGAGGATAAAAAGCTATAGATATTTTGTATCCCACCTTAGGCACAAGAACAAAAACGTGCCGAAGGTGGGGCACCCGGTTCATGGGGCACGAAGCCGCGGTGAAAGTGGGGTACCCGGCGCTTTACCGGTTGACGTATACAGTCTGCTTGCTGGTCTTGAGGGTGAAGGCGTCGGCGGGCAGAGGCTGATTGACCTTGATGTTGAAGTAGACGCTGACGCGGTATTGGCCGGGGCCTTCATCGAAGATCTGCTTGAGGCTCACACCTCGCTCGGGATCGATCCAGACGGTCACTTTGGGGAGGGATTTTCTGATCTCCGGGTCTTTTGGCACCAGTTCGAGCTTGGCGACCTTGATGCTGTCGAGCGTCTCCGAGGCGAGGTAGGTGACATCCCACTTCTGTTCGATGTCTTTGCCGCTGGCGCCGAAGCCGAGCATCAGATAGCTCTCATATTTATTGAGCTTGCTATAAGTGGTGACCTGATTGATGACGCTTTCAAAGAGCCTGAAGACGCCGTTGGAGTAGGTGTAGACCTTGGGCGCGGGCTTGCCGTTGATTTCGCTGATGTGGGCGGCCATCTGGAAGGCCGCGCCTTTTCGCTCGTAGTAGACAGTGCCCTTCTGCACGTCCTTGTCGTAGATCGGGTCGGTCTGGATGGTGTCGAACTCGAAGTCCGCCTCGGTGGAGTGGAAATTTTTGGCCGCGTCGTCGAGGCGGCGCAGCACCTTGTCCTTTTCCTTTTCATTGGGCGTGGCGGGAGCGGAAAAGCTCGGGCGCACGGCAAACAGGAGCATCGCAATCAACGCGAAAAAGACTAATTTTGTTGCCTTATGCATAGGGTTCCTTATGTTTGTGAAACAGCTACTAGCTTCTAGCCTCTAGCTTTCAGCTCGTTCTTGCTGAGGTTAAGCTTTGTTCCTTGATTTAGCTTTCCTCGTCTCTCGGCATACGGAAAAGCTTATGGCGAGAAGCTCGTAGCTGCTTCTACCGACGCGCCCAGACGCGCCAGGTCCAATTGCCTTGAGCGTCCTGGAAAGTTTCCCAACGCTCGACAGCGACGGCATCGCCGGTGACCGGCTCGATGGCTTTGCGCAGGGCCTTCTTTACAGCCATGTTGGAGGCCGTGGTGTTGAGGGAGAGATTCACGTCAGTGGCTTGCACGGTGACGATGAAGCCGCGTCCGCCATCGCCGACGACCTGAATGGGATGCGGTGGGCCGGCGGCTCTGGGCGGCTTGTCTCCGAAGTCCCATCCGGGAATGTGCGGCGTGACGAAGATGAACGCGAGAATGAGTGTCACCAACACGTCGTAGTGAAAACAGCCGCGCGGATAGGTCCAGTAGAAATAGCTTTTCAGAATTTTTGTCATATTGCCCTTAGCGTGTGATGCGCTCGAGCCCGCCCATGTAAGGCTGAAGCGCTTCTGGAATCAGGACCGAGCCGTCGGCCTGCTGATAGTTTTCGACAATGGCCAGCCAGGTGCGGCCCACGGCCAGTCCGCTGCCGTTCAGTGTGTGAACGAATTCGAGCTTGCCCTTGGGGCCACCGGGACGGTAACGGATGTTGGCGCGGCGCGCCTGAAAGGCTTCAAAGTTGGAGCAAGAAGAAATCTCGCGATAGAGCTGCTGGCCGGGAAGCCAGACTTCGAGATCGAAGGTCTTGGCCGAGGAAAAGCCGGTGTCGCCGGTGCAAAGAAGAACGCGGCGATAGGGAAGGCCGAGGGCCTCGAGGATTTCTTCGGCGTCGTGGGTGAGGCGCTCGTGCTCGGCGTCGGAGTCTTCGGGGCGGGTGAATTTGACCATCTCGACTTTTTGAAACTGATGTTGACGGATGATGCCGCGCGTGTCTTTGCCCGCGGCTCCGGCTTCGGCGCGGAAGCAGGGCGTGTAGGCCGTGAGAGCGATGGGCAGGCGGGCTTCGTCGAGGATTTCGTCGCGGTAGAGATTGGTGACGGGAACCTCGGCGGTGGGGATGAGCCAGTGGTCATTAAACTCCGCTTTTTTGTCTTTCGCCTCTTCTAGTCGTTTCCAATCTTCCTCGTAATCTGTTCTTTTCGCTTGGGCCTCCAGCTCGTCGAGCAGACCGTCATCTCTGTCCGCACATCGGAAGAGGTCTTCCGCAAATTTCGGCAACTGCCCGGTTCCGAACAAACTCTTGCTGTTGACCATGAAGGGCGGCAGCACTTCCGTGTAGCCGTGCTTGGTGGTGTGCATATCGAGCATGAAATTGGCCAGTGCCCGCTCCAGCCGCGCTCCTGCGCCCATGTAGACGGCGAAGCGCGCGCCGCTCAGCTTGGCCGCGCGTTCCATATCCAGAATCCCCAGCGCCTCGCCCAGCTCCCAGTGCGGCTTGGCCTCAAAATCAAAGGCCGTCTTCTCGCCCCAAGTCTTGACGGTAACGTTGTTAGCCTCGGATGTGCCTTCAGGCACTTCGGGCCGAGTGAGATTCGGCATGCATTCCAGCGTTTTCCGCAGCCTCGATTCAAGATCTTCCGCCCGCTTCTGGAGCACAGGCAGGCCCTCTTTTATGTCCCAAACCTTTTTTAGTTTCTCGGTTGCTTCTTGCTCATCCCCACCCTTTTTAAGCTGGCCAATCTCCTGTGAAAGTTTGTTGAGTTCGGCTCTTGCCTGTTCCGAAAGCGTTATGGCTAGCCTTCTGCCTTCGTCTAGCTTACGGAAATTGCCCAGCAGCGCGTCTGGGTCAGCGCCGCGGGCACGCAGTTTTTGTTCAACGAGTTCCAGGTTGGTGCGGACAAATGTAAGATCGAGCATCGCTCTTCCAGTTTAGCAGTACATCGCGTCAAGGAAGCCCCACCCCGCATACTTCCTCACTGGCCATGCCGCCTTGCGCCAGCGCGGCCACATCTCGCATATTTTTTCCGCTATCTTCTTCTCCGTTTTTTCCGCCGGGGCATTTCCAGGCTCATCGTCTGATTTACCCGTTTTTACCCGTTTGTTGATGCTCTATCTTTTTATTCTTCTGCCCACTGCCGACTGTTCAGTGACCGCGATCAGCTGTCTTCATCGCTGTTTGCCTCAATTAACAGGCATAATCCACGCGCGATTTACTGGCTCGATGCCAGCATGTATTCCTTAAAAAGACGGTGACCAATCAAGACCCTTTCGGCCCTGAGCCGCAGCGTTTGTTCAAACGCATCGGAGAGCGCGAGATAAGCAACCACAAGTTGCGAATCTTTGCCGACACTAATCGCAGCGCAGCCGTTGCTCTCTTCGGCGAACGTCATCAGTTCTTCAGTGGAAAAATTTATGTACCAATGGTTATCGCGCTTCTGCTCCGCTGCCCATCTGGAAAGGTCCACCGCGCATTGCTCAGCGCTTACGGGCTTGGTCTTGCTGGCCGCAAGCGATCTCAAAAGTGCTGCGTTCTCGTTCGCTTGCGCCTGATTCTCAAGGTCCTGGGCGTTCTGCGCCGTCAGCCGCGGCCCTTGAACCAGCAGTGCCGCAGATAAAGCTATCATCCCGATTATTCTCTTCATTGCGAGCCTTTCTTCAAAGCCTCCACTGTTCCCTGTTCCCTGATTTTCTCACAGCCACACTTCCGAAATACAGGCATCGTCATCCTCGAAGAGCGCCAGACAATACAGTCCCGGCGGAATCAGCCGCCGAATCTCATCAAGCGTCTCTGCCAGCGCTACCTCGTCCGTCGCCACAATCTCGCCTTTCCGTACTCCCCAGCGCCGTTCCACGTACTTGTCCGGGTAATCCCTCGGATAACGCTTGATTGATTCGGAGAGAGGAGTTTGGGTTTGAAGCCGCAAGTTAGCCTCCGCTTCGCGGAGATGTCGGGTTCGCAGGTTGGCTGGTTCTACGGCGATGGCTGCGACTGTTCCGGTTGGATGGGCGCGGCATCTTCGGTGCTTGGTCCGGCGTCTATCTTGCGTTGCCAGCCGGGAAGGTGCTGGTCACCGGTGATGAGGCGCGCGCCGCGGGTGAAGGTGAAGTAGGTCCAGGTCCATGCGGCAAAGACGGAGAGGCGGTTGCGGAAGCCGATGAGGAAGAAGATGTGGACGGTGAGCCATGTGGCCCAGGCGGGAAAGCCGCTCAAGTGGGCTTTGAAGGGCCATTCGACTTTGGCGACGGCGTCCATGCGGCCGATGGTGGCCATGTCGCCCTTGTCGAAGTAGCGAAAGGCGGGGCGCGAGCGTCCGGCGAGATCGGCCGAGAGGATTTTGGCGACATGGTCGCCCATCTGCATGGCGGGTTGGGCAACGCCGGGGACTTGATGGTCGTCCTGTTCGAAGTGGGCCAGATCGCCCAGGACGAAGACCTCGGGCATGCCCGGCGGATTGAGGCGGCGATCGATAACGACGCAGCCGCGGTGGTCGAGCGGAGCGCCCAGCAAACTGCCCAGCGGCGAGGCCTCGACACCAGCGGCCCAGAGGGTGACGGCGACATCTATGCGCGAACTGGCTCCGTTGGCTTCGGCTTCGACCCAACCCGGCCCGATGGCGGTGACGTGGGTGTGGGTGTGGACCTCGACGCCCAGGCGGCGCAGGGCGGCTTCGGCTTTGGCGGAAAGGTCTTCGGGATAGGTTCCCAGAACGCGCGGCGAACCCTCGAGCAGCAGGACGCGGGATTTCGAGGGGTCGATGTGGCGGAAGTCGTGGCGCATATAGAGCTGGGCAATGTCGGAGATTGCCCCGGCCAGCTCGACGCCGGTGGGTCCGCCGCCGATGACCACGAAATTGAGCGGAGGGTGCCAGCCGTGCTCGACCATCTGGCGCTCGGCCAGTTCGAAGGCGAGCAGGACACGGCGGCGAATCTCGGTGGCGTCCTCGACGGTTTTAAGTCCCGGCGCAAACGGAGCCCAGTCATCGCGGCCGAAGTAGGAGTGGGTAGCTCCGGTGGCCAGCACCAGGTAGTCGTAAGGGAGCTGTGCGCCGCTGGCCAGGGTGATTTGCCGCGCATCAGGGTCGATGCCGGTGACCTCATCCATCAGCACCTCGGCGTTCTGCTGGCGGCTCAGAATTGTGCGGATGGGTTGAGCGATGTCGGTCGGAGATAGGACCGCGAGAGCGACCTGGTAGAGGAGCGGCTGGAAGGTGTGATGGTTGCGGCGATCCACCAGGGTTACGTCTACGGGCAGGCGGGCAAGGCCACAGGCCGCGTGAATGCCAGCAAAGCCGCCGCCGACGATGACTACGCGGGGACGGTGGGTAGGCGGCTGTTGAAGCGGTCGGGTTAGTTCGCCCAAATTTGAACCTCTCATTAGAAGATGCGGGAGGGGGGCGATAGGTGACAGGATCAACGGGTTTTGGTTTGTCGAGGGATGGTGGGGTTCGTGGTTTCCCACCCTTGCGACAGAGAGAAGTCGCAAGGATGGGGCACGGTGCTGTTGTGGGTGGTCTGACTCGGCAAAAGACTATAAAAAACTGTAGATAGGTGGAACTATCCCACCTTAGGCACAAAGACAAAGACGTGCCGAAGGTGGGGCACCCCCGGCGTTTTACGGGTGCTGCTCGATGGTGATGTTGAGACTGGCGGAGTTGCCGGTGACGGCGAGGCCGAGGAGGTTGGTGGCTACGCCGGGGAGCGACGCAGGAGTGAAGGTGACGGAGCCGTCGAGGGCGGAAGAGGCTGTGGCGGCCTGGGTTGAGAGCAACTGGGCTTGAGCGCAGCGGCCATGCGTGGGGCAAGTCGGCGCCCAGGCATAGAGCGCCTGATAGACCGCGACCGTGGCGCCGGCCATGGGGTTGCCGTCCATGTCGAGGACGCGGAGGGTAATCTGTGCGGCTGTTCCGCTGACGGAGAGGCTTTGCGAAGTGCCGGAGACGGCGGTGAGGGTGGCGTACTCCGGGCGCGCGCCGTAGGCGGTGTAGGTGACGCACTGGTTGGTTCCGTTGACGCAGGCTTTGGCGATGACGGTCTGGCCCTCGGTGAGCGGTCCGACGGTGAGGGATTTGGCGGCGATGCCGCTGGAGTTGGTGAGGATAGCGCCGCTCTGGAAGGTGACGCCGCTGCCGGTGGTTTGCCATGCGACGGATTGGCCGCTTGAGGGATTGCCGCTGTTCAGCGCCAGGGCTTGCACGGTCCAGGTGATGGAGGCTCCGGCGGCCAGCGAGAGCATGGGCGTGAGCGAGGCCAGAGTGGGGGGCGTTCCGCCGCAGAACTCGACCTCGAGGCTTGAGCCGTTGGTGAGGGAAGCGGTGACAATCGACCAGGCGCTGCTGACCGCTGTCACGTTCATGGTGGCGAGGCCGTCGCCGGTGGTGGTTACCGTGCAGGTTTTCTGGCCGCAGCCGAGGGTTGCGGTTCCGCTGACGACGGTGTAGAGGACGGAGACGCCGCCGGCGGGGATTTGGTTGGCTCCCAAAGCGATGACGGAAAAGGCTTCAGGCGCGCCGATGGGCACGGTGCCTGTGGGTTCGCTGGCGCTCATGAGGGTGAGCGCGTCGCCTGAGGCGGAGTCGTAACTGATGCCGCCGGAGATGACGGTTGAGGCATAGTAGATGGGCTGGTCGTCTACTTCGACATCAACCGACCCGGTAACTCCGCTGGTGGCTGGGGGCGCAATGGCGGTGATTTCATTGGGCGAGATGCTGGTGACCATGGCCGGTTGACCGCCGACCAGCACGGTATCCGCGAGGCGAAAACCCATGCCGTGAATGACGATGGCGCCGCCCGATGCGGGCAGGCGCGGCGGGGAAACAGTGTCGGCATAGAGTACCCAGCCCTCGTAGGCGTAGTCTGGACGGCCATCGCCGCGTTCATCGGCAACGCCGAGGCGGACAATGTCGTCGGCGGAGGCGGAGACCTGGAGCCAGCTTTCGCCGGTAACGAGGGCGTCCAATCCGGCCTCGAAGCCCACGGGCGCTGTGCCAGGTGGCGAGAATGCGTCCCAGACGCCGAGTGACGGCATGGCTTTGGCGTTGGTGGGCGCGCCGGTTTCGTCCAGCGCCTCGGTGACGACGGTGAATGTGCGCCCGCCGCGCACGGGAAAGGTAAACCAATCGGTCTGGCCGACTTGACTCAGACGGCCGCTCCAGAGGCCGCTGGTGGAGAGCATGCGCGGCGCGGCCTGGGTTCCAATGGCGTCGTCATAGCCGCCGGTTGCGGAGTTTTCAACGTTGACCGTGAGCGACTGCGCGCTGCCCGCCGACATGCTCGGCACCGAGATGGACGCCAATGTTCCCGATGGTTCAGGCGAACCGTCGAGGTAAGGGCCGACCGAGTTTGAGAGGATGTAATCGGGGTTGATAGGCTCGAATGTGACTTGATAATTGGCCGTGGTTGCGCCCGGAGGCAGCGGCATCCCGGAAAGATCAAAGAAGCCTTGCAGCGCGGCTTCATTCGATCCCCACATGGTGAGCAGGTCGCCGTTCATATCGGCGAATCCGGTTACCGGGTTGCCGTGGTTGCCGCTGAAAGATGAGCCGGAGACGAAGCTCACCGTATACTGGTAGAGCGGGTTGCCGTTGGAGTCGAGCGGACGGGCGACCACGTTCACGCCCTGCATTCCCAAGCCATTTTCAAAGCTGATGGTTCCCTGGATGGAGACCGTGTGGGCCACGGTGGTCTGCTTGCCGGGAAAGCTGGCGAGGTTGGCCGCGGTGATGGGGTAGATGCGATTGAGAGCGGCGATGTCGTCCCAGCGCAGGACTGAGGGGTTGGGGATGCACGCGCCGCCGGTGGGGCCGCAGAGGCCGCTGACGGGCTGCATCACCGGCCAGCCGAGCGTGCCGTTGGTTTCGCCGTTCGAGAGCGCGCCGGGATTCACCTGCGCGTAGTCCAGGCCGAGAATGCGGCCAAAGGCGCGTTCCAGCTCAAAGCTCATCATCTGGAGGAGGTTGGCGTTGGAAGCGCAGAGGCCGTTGAGCACGATGAGGCCGTGGGCGATGGTGGCGTCGGGGTTTACGTTGTCGAGCCAGACGTAGACGCCGTTGTTCTGGCAACTGTTTTGTGAGCTGACTCCCTTGCCGAAGATGGCGTCGATCACCAAACCGTCGGCGTCGAAGATTATGCCCAGCGGGTAGCCGGTGGCGGAGGGGGTAACGTCGGCCGGCGCGGTGATGACGCCCAGTTGATCGAGCTGCTGGTTGGTCACGGTGAAGTTTGTGCCGCTTACCGCGATGTTGGCGCCGCTAACGTCCTCATTCAGCGTGCCCTTGTCGGTGAGCGTTACGCCGGCGGTGGGAATTGCGTTCCAGAGAGCCGCCGCCGCATCGACCATGGCGCGGGCTTGCTGGTTGGTGACCGAAGCGTTGAGCGGGCCCTGATCGACGTAGTAATTCAATTGGCCGTTGGCCCAGTGAAGGGGCTGGCCGACGACGCCCGGATTGAAGAAGCTGGTTCCGGCGACGAATTTAGGACCGCCGGCTACGGCCGCTGCGGGCACGAGGAGCGAGGCTGCGAGCCAGGCTACCGTGCGGCGCAAGAGGCGGGACGAGAACATAGGCGGCGCTCCAGTTGGAAGGTGCGGAGCCGGCCTGGAATGCAGGTGCCTGGCTTGAAGGCAGCTCCAGTTGTTTTTATCGGCAGTGGAGGGGATTGGCTGGAAACCTTTCGGTAACAAGAAACAGTCATTAGTTTTTGTCGCATTGCCGGGCAGTGACGAATTTGAGGAGTGAGTTGGATTTGAAAGAAACTATAAAAACCTGAAGAAACAAAAAATCTATAGATAGGTGGAACTATCCCACTTTAGATCACCCCAACGACGAAGACCTGTCGTTACCACCCCAAGAAGCAAAGGCCGCTTCTTGGGGACCCTGGTAGTTGGGGACCCCGAAGGCGCGATGAAACTGTGCCGAAAATGGGGCACCCCGGTTCATGAGATGTGTGCGCTCCGGTATTGCTCGAAGAGCGTTCAGCAGTATATTGTTGCTGCGTGAAAATATCGCGTTGTAGCGGGATTCTGCTCCACCCTTCCTCTTTGCCCGGCAGGTTCGGCATCGGCGACCTGGGGCCCCGCGCTTACGAATTTGCCGACTTCCTGTCTGCCGCCGGACAGAAGCTTTGGCAGGTGCTTCCTCTGAATCCCACCGGATACGGCGATTCTCCTTACCAGTGTTTTTCGGCATTTGCGGGCAACCCGATGCTGCTCAGCCTGGAGCGGCTACACGGCCGGGGTCTGCTGGAGCAGCGCGATCTGGATGCAGCGCCGGCGTTTCCTGCGGAGTCGATTGATTTTGGGCGGGCGATTGAATTCAAGATGCCGGCGCTGCGGCGGGCGGCGCAGGTTTTTCTTGCCGGGGGCGGACGCGCGGATCGCGCGGCGTTTGAGGATTTTTGCAGAGAGAAGAGCGCATGGCTGGACGATTACGCGCTCTTCATGGCGTTGAAGGACGCGCACCAGGGAACCTCGTGGACATCTTGGGATGAGACGATTCGCAATCGGGACGCTGGCGC
This sequence comes from Acidobacteriaceae bacterium, assembly GCA_003142015.1. Taxonomy (GTDB): domain Bacteria; phylum Acidobacteriota; class Terriglobia; order Terriglobales; family Acidobacteriaceae; genus Telmatobacter. The sequence continues at coordinate 37,717 of PLOI01000102.1, forward strand.
GATGAGCGAGTGGCGGCAGAAGCTCGAGCCACAACTGATGGCGTACAAGTATTGGCAATTTGAGTTTTTCCGTCAGTGGGAAGAACTGAAGAAGTATTGCCGGGAGCGCGGCATTCGTTTCATGGGCGACATTCCAATTTATGTTGCGCACGACAGCGCGGACGTGTGGGCGCATCCGGAGCTGTTTTATCTGGACGAGCAAGGAAACCCGACCGTGGTCTCTGGCGTGCCGCCGGATTATTTCAGCGCCACGGGACAGCTTTGGGGCAATCCGATTTATCGCTGGGAGCTGTTGGCCGCTGACGGATACAAGTGGTGGATTGAACGCTTCCGCGCATCATTTGCACTTTTTGAAATGGTGCGGCTTGATCACTTTCGCGGCTTTGAAGCGTACTGGGAGGTTCCCGGCGGCGAGCCGACGGCGATTCACGGACGCTGGGTAAAAGGGCCGGGAGAAAGTTTCCTTTCGGCGCTCAAAGACGCGTTTGGCGAACTGCCGATAGTGGCGGAGAACCTGGGCGTGATTACGCCGGCCGTGGAAGAGCTGCGCCACAAGTTTGGATTGCCGGGAATGAGCCTTTTGCAATTCGCCTTTGGAACCGATTCGCAGGGCTCGACGTTTCGCCCGCACAATTACAGCCGAGACTTGGCGGCNNGACGGCCAGGGCGTATCTGGATTTCCACGATGACACGGAGATCAACTGGGTGATGATTCGCGCGGTGCAGGCCTCTGTGGCGAATATTGCGATTGTGCCGCTGCAGGATGTGCTGGGACTGGGCAGCGCAGCGCGGATGAATCTTCCCGGCAAGATGAGCGGGAACTGGAGATGGCGGTATCGCAGAGACGCGTTGCGCCCTGAGTTGAGCGCGAGACTGCGGGAAATGGCGACGCTGTACGATCGGTAGAAAGAATCCGCGACAGGAAAGCAGGAGAACCGAATCCATGGAAAGGCCACCGCGTTCGAACTGGCAGATTTGGAATATGAACTTCGGCTTCTTCGGCATCCAGTTTGGCTGGGCGCTACAGTTGACTTACATGAGCGCCATCTATGAATACCTGGGGGCGCGCGCCGATCAGATTCCGATTTTGTGGCTGGCCGCTCCGCTAACGGGATTGTTGGTGCAGCCCATCGTAGGGATGGCCAGCGACCGCACATGGGGCCGGCTGGGCCGCCGCCGGCCCTATTTTCTGGTCGGCGCTATTCTCAGCTTCGCCGCGCTGATTCTGATGCCGCGCTGCACCGCGTTGTGGATGGCAGCTGGGTTACTGTGGGTATTGGACGCCAGCATCAACATAAGCATGCAGCCGTTTCGCGCGTTTGTGGCTGACATCCTGCCGGAATCGCAGAGCACGCGCGGGTATGCCATGCAGAGCCTCTTTATTGGACTGGGCGCATTCATTGCCTCGGCTCTGGCTTACATGTTGACGAATGTTTTTCACCTGACTGAGGTGAGAGCCGCAGGGACGGTCCCCATCGCAGTACGCGTTTCGTTTTACATGGGCGCGGCAGCGTTTTTGGGCGCGGTGCTATGGACGGTTTTCACCACCAAGGAATATCCGCCGGAGAATCTGGAGGAATTCAAGAGACAGAAGGCCGCGGGTGCGGGCGTGGCGGCGGGAATGCTCGAACTGTGGGACTCGATTTGCAAGATGCCCCGCGTGATGCGGCAACTGGCGTGGGTGCAAATCAGCACATGGGTGGGGTTGTACTGCATGTGGCTTTATTTCCCGGTGGCCGTGGCGCGCAATGTTTTCGGCGCGGCGGATACGAATTCTCCACAGTATTCAGCGGGAACGGAGTGGGCGGGCGTTTGCTTTGGAATGTACTCGCTTGTGTGCTTCGGATTCTCGTTCGCGCTGCCCGCTTTGGCGCGGAAATTTGGGCGAAAAGGTACCCATGCGTTGTGCCTGATCTGCGGCGGCCTGGGGTTGCTCTCAGTGGCCGTGATTCACAACAAGATGCTGCTGCTGCTGTCGATGACCGGGGTGGGAGTGGGCTGGGCGAGCACGCTCTCCATGCCCTACTCGATTCTGGGCGGATCGCTGCCTGAGGGAAAGACCGGAGTTTACATGGGAATCTTCAACTCCTTCGTGGTGATTCCGGAGATATTGGTGTCACTGGGATTCGGCTGGATCATGGGCCATCTACTGGGCAACAACCGAAGCGCGGCGGTGGTGGCGGGAGGGGTTTTCTTCCTGCTGGCGGCGGTGCTGATGCATCGCGTGGACGACTCGCGCGACCTGCGCAATGCGGTTGCGGCAAAGTCCTGAGCGCGAAACGCGGAGCAAGAGTCAAAACAGCCTCAAGATTCATCAGAACATGTGAGGCTGGTGAACGCTCGCGCGTCTGCCTGCCGCAAAGCGTCTAAAATCGACTCAGGAAAAGCCATGACAGAGATTCGTTCGACCGTTATCCTCGGCTCCGGCTGCGCCGGACTCACGGCAGCCATCTACAGCGCCCGCGCGGGGCTGAACCCGCTGGTTCTGGAGGGCCATGAGCCCGGCGGCCAGCTATCGATTACCACCCTTGTCGAGAATTTTCCCGGTTGGCCGGATGGAATTCAAGGGCCGGAGCTGATTGACAACATGAAGAGGCAGGCGGTGCGCTTTGGCGCGACGCTCGAGCTTGCGCACCTGAACAAAATTGACCTAAGTGGAAATCCTTTCCGGCTGGAGACATCGACGGGCGAGATTCTGACGCGCACGCTGATTGTGGCGAGCGGGGCGAGCGCGCGCTGGCTGGGGCTCGAAAGCGAGCAGGCGCTGATCGGCCACGGCGTTTCAAGCTGCGCAACCTGCGATGGATTTTTCTTTAAGGGGCGCGAGATTGCGGTGGTGGGCGGCGGTGATTCGGCGATGGAAGAGGCGCTGTTTCTTACGCGCTTTGCCACGAAGGTCACGCTGCTGCATCGGCGCGCGAGTTTCCGCGCGTCGAAGATCATGCTGGAGCGCGTGATGGCGCATCCCAAGATTGTTCTGCGCGCCAACACGGTGATCGAAGAAGTGCTGGGCGTGGAAGAGAAGGAAGTGAAGGGCGTGCGGCTGCGCGATGTGACGACGGGCGAGGTTACGACGCTGGCGATCGATGGCCTGTTTCTCGGCATCGGCCACGAACCGAATGCGAAGATGTTCGGCGGCCAGATCGATTTGGACGATGACGGCTATATCCGGACGACCGGGAATGTTTTGACGACGCGCAACGGGGTCGTGGTGCCGGGCGTTTTTGCATGCGGCGACGTGCAGGATCGGCGCTATCGGCAGGCGATTACCGCCGCAGGTTCCGGCTGCATGGCGGCGCTGGAGGCGGAGAAGTTTCTCGAAGAGCAGGGGCATTGAGCGCCTGCGGCGGGGCCGACGCGCGCTGAGATTTCTTCCACACAATGACGATGCTTGCTGAAAATCTCGAACGGCTGGAAGAGGCGATTGCGGGGGCTTGCCGCAGGGCCGGCCGAGAGCGCGCCGAGGTGGAGCTGATGGCCGTCTCGAAGACTTACCCTGCGGTCACCATCGCCGAAGCTGCCGCGCTGGGGATTACGCTCTTTGGCGAAAATCGTGTGCAGCAGTTTGCGGGAAAAGCGGTTGAGCTTGAGCCGTTGCGCGGGCATGTTGCGGGGAAAAGCCCGATTCGCGTGCATCTTATAGGCCATCTGCAATCGAATAAAGCTCAGCGTGCGGTGGAATTGTTTGACGGGATCGACTCAGTGGATTCGCTGCGGCTGGCCGAGCGGCTGAATGAAGCGGCGGGAAAACGCGGCAAGCGGCTGCCAGTTCTGGTCGAGGTGAAGCTCAGCTCCGAGGAGACCAAGGCCGGACTGGAGCCTGACTCGACTGAAGCTGGCGAATTGCTGGAGCGGCTGGCAGAACTGGAGAACTTGCAGATGCGCGGGCTGATGACCATTGCTCCATGGGGCGTTTCCGAGGCCGAGACGCGCGCCTGTTTCAGGAGCCTGCGTGAGTGGCGCGACCGCTGGGACGCCGCTTATTCGCGGCTCCCGTTCGATGTGCTTTCGATGGGCATGAGCGGTGATTTTGCGCTGGCCATCGCCGAAGGCGCAACCCGCATCCGCGTGGGCACGGCTTTATTCGGCGCGCGCGCGGCAAAATCGGAGCCGGCCTGATGCTGCGCGCAACCCAAGCCGGCGTCACCCTGGCTGTTCGCGCTCAACCCGGCGCGAAGAAGACCGCCATCACCGGCGTCTATGGCGAGGGCGCGGCGGCGCAACTGAAGATTGCCGTCCACGCGCCGCCGCTGGAAGGCCGCGCGAATCAGGCACTGATTGTTTTTCTGGCCGAGACCTTTGGCGTGCCGAAGAATGCAGTGGAGCTGATTGCGGGGGAGTTATCGCGGAGCAAGGTTTTTCTGCTGCGCGGAGTTACTCGCGAGAGGGCTGAAGAGGCGCTCACCACCTACCACCTGTTAAACTCTCACTCGTCATGATCCTCGCCTTTCTGCTCATCGTGGTGGCCGCATACCTGCTCGGTTCACTGCCCAGCGGTTACCTGCTGGTTCGCCTTTTTCGCCACCAGGATATTCGCCAATCGGGCAGCGGGAACATCGGCGCGACCAACGTTCTGCGTTCCGGCGGGAAGGGGCTGGCAGCGGCGACTTTTCTGCTGGATATGCTGAAAGGTTCGTGCGCAGTGTGGCTTGGGGGATTGCTGGGCGGATTGCTCGCCCCCGGCGTTGCGCCGGCCAACATGGAGGCGCTGGCTGCGCTGGTGGCCGTGCTCGGGCACATCTTCCCGGTGTGGCTCGGCTTCAAGGGCGGCAAGGGCGTGGCGACCGGCTTTGGCGTCTTCCTGGTAGCAGCGCCGTGGGCCGCGCTGGCGGCCATCTCGGTGTTCGCCGTGGTGCTGGCGCTCAGCCGCTATGTTTCGCTGGCGTCGATTCTCGGCGCGGCCAGCTTTCCACTGTTTGCCTGCTTTTTGGGCCATGGCGAGCGGCCGCCGTTCTTCATCGCCGTACAGGTTGCCGTCGCACTGATCCTCATCGTCAAACACCACCAGAACATCGGCCGCCTGCTGGCCGGCAAAGAATCCCGCCTGGGAGCTAAAAAAACCGCATGAGCCGCATCATCGTTTTAGGTTCCGGGGCCTGGGGAACGGCCATCGCGCTCTCGCTTGACCGGCGCAAGGGCCATGAGATCTCGCTGTGGGCGCACAGCCCCGAGGCCGCAGAAGAGATTGTCGAAGCGGGCGAGAACACGCTTTTTCTGCCGGGCTTTTCCATTCCGCCAGGCCTCGCCGTCACGGGCGACTGCGCCGCCGTGGGCGACGCCGAGATCGTCGTCTCCGTGGTTCCCTCGGAGTTTCTGCGCTCGACGCTGGGACGCATTCGCCCTCATCTTCACCCCGGCCAGATTATCGTGAGCGCGACCAAGGGCGTGGAGAACCGCAGCTTTTTGCGCATGAGCGAGGTGATCGCTGCGTGCCTTGCCGAAGCCGGGCTGAAGTTGGCCGTTGGGGCCTTCAGCGGACCCAGTTTTGCGCTGGAAGTGGCGCAAGGCCAGCCCACCGCCGTCACCGTGGCCTTCAAAGACGCGGCCATTGCCGCGCGCATTCAGGCCGAGCTATCGTCGGAGGCGCTGCGGCTATATACCTCGACGGATGTTATCGGCGTGGAACTGGGCGGCGCGCTGAAGAACGTGATCGCCATTGCCGCCGGAGTGGCCGCCGGAGTGGGGCTGGGCTACAACTCGGCCGCAGCCCTGATGACGCGCGGCATCGCGGAGATTACGCGGCTCGCGGTAGCCTGCGGCGCGCGTCGCGAAACGCTTGCAGGGCTTTCCGGCGTGGGCGACCTGGTGCTGACGTGCACCGGCTCGCTCTCGCGCAACCGCACAGTGGGCCAGGAGCTGGGCCGCGGCGGCAAACTTTCAGAGATTCTTGCGGGACTGGGCGGCAAAGTGGCGGAGGGAGTTTTGACTACTCGCGCAGCATTGGGCTTGGCGCGAAAACACGGTATCGAAATGCCCATCACCGAGCAGATGGAGCTGATTCTGGATGAGGGCAAGGACCCGCACGAAGCCATCAGGGATTTGATGCTGCGGCCGGGCAGGGATGAGCATTAGCCAATAGAGGGATGCGAGTGGCTAATTCCTATTGATTCGGCGCAAGTTGTATTGGCGATGGCGGAAGCGAAGGGATTCGAACCCCTGATACCCTTTCAGGTATGCCGGTTTTCAAGACCGGAGCCATCAACCACTCGGCCACGCTTCCGCTATCTCCAAAATACCACCAAGCCAGAAGAAAAGCCCCCGGCATATTGCCGGGGGCTTTTCTTATTGCGAGACCTTGAATAGGTTTTTGCGAAGGGCCACACTCTCTCAGGGGCTTAAGCCCGCCTTCATTTTGATGCATTTGCGGCACCCTTCGGCTACGCTCAGGGCAGGCTTTGAAGCCGTGCCCTTTCAAAGCATCTTCATGCTCAGACTACTTCTTGCCTTCCAGTTCGTCGGCGAGGGCATTGGCGCCGTAGAACTTGCGCAGGCCCTCGATCATGCCGGAGGAGTGAACGGCGACGGTGCGGTTTTTGGCTCCGTCATATTCAAAATCACCGGCCATGGATTCGATGTTGCCGTCGAAGACCAGGCCGACCAGTTCGCCGTCGCGATTGATGACGGGCGAGCCGGAGTTGCCGCCGATGATGTCGTTGGTTGAGACGAAATCAAGGGGAGTGGTGAGGTCCACCTTGGCGAGGGCGGCGGCTTCTTTGGGCGTGAGATCGAAGGGCGGCTGATTGCTGAAGCTGGCCGCGCGGTCGTAGAGGCCGTAGAAGGTGGTGAAGGGCGGTGCGATGGTGCCGTTGTAGGGATAGCCTTTGACCGTGCCGTAGCTCAGGCGCAGCGTGAAGGTGGCGTCGGGATAGGCGTCTTTGCCATAGACCAGGAAGCGGGCCTTGCC
>PLOI01000108.1 GCA_003142015.1 Acidobacteriaceae bacterium
ATCCCGGTCTCGAAGACGACGGCGTTTATCTGACCGCGATTAAGCGCAACCTGAATCCAGCGCTTTATCCACACGATGCGAACTTTTTCCGGCTACAACTTCAGGCCACTTTTTTCGACAAGTGGGTCGCATGGTCCGTGCATTGGACCGGAATACCGGTAGCAGCCACAGAGTTTCTCTTCCAGTTTGCGTCGATCGCGTTGATTGTCTACGCGTGCTGGACGATTGCGCGCAGATTGTTTCCTGAGGCGCGCGCGCAATGGGCCGGTGTTGCCATGGTCTCCGCTATGTTCACGCTTCCTGTGGCCGGGACAGCGCTCTACCTTGTCGATCAGCATCTGCATCCGCGCGCGTTAGCCACGGGCTTCATTCTCCTGGCGGTTTCGCGGATATTAGCGGGCAAGAAGTGGCAGGCAGTTCCCTTCCTGTTGCTCGCGTTTGGATTGCATCCGATCATGGCGGCCATGGGCGTCTCCTTTTGCATCTTTCTGTCCTTGACCATGATGGAGCCGACGCCTGCCTGGCTGAGAAGCTGGCGAAGACCTGCGCGCAGTTCTCTGGCGCTCGCTTTGGTTCCTCTTGGCTGGGTATTCGAGCCGCCCACTCCCGCATGGCGGGAGGCTGTGAATATGCACACCTCTCTCTGCCTCTACCGCTGGGCCTGGTATGAGTGGCTGGGCGCGTGGGCGCCGCTGGTTCTCTTCTGGCTGCTTTGGCGCTTCGCGCGAAAGCGCGGCGAGACGCTGTTGGCGCGCTTTGCGATGGCGGTCTTTTTCTACGGGGTCTTTCAACTTGCTGTGGCGATGATCATCTCGGCAATCCCGGCGCTGGTCCGGCTCGCTCCCATGCAGCCGATGCGCTTTCTCCACCTGGTCTATCTCTTCATGGCACTAATAGGCGGCTGTCTACTGGGCAAATACCTGTTAAAGGGCAGCGTTTGGCGCTGGGCGGTCTTTCTGGTGGTCATCAATGGGAGTATGTTTCTCACGCAGCGGTTGGAGTTCGACAGCAGCGAGCATCTGGAGCTGCCCGGACGGACCTCGGACAACCCATGGCTGCAAGCCTTCGCGTGGATTCGCCAGAACACGCCCACCGACGCCTATTTTGCCCTCGACCCCGAATACCTGGCAGCGCCGGAGGAGGATTATCACAGCTTCCGCGCGCTGGCCGAGCGGAGTCAATTAGCAGATAACATCAAAGACCCGGCAGTGGTGACGCAGGTTCCGGAGCTGGGTGAAGCGTGGAAGCGGCAAGCGGAAGCGCAGAAAGGCTGGAGCCATTTCCAGCTTGCCGACTTCGAGCGGTTGAAGGCGGAGTTTGGCGTGGACTGGGTGCTGGTCTCGTATCCTCAACCGGCGGGACTGAAGTGCAGGTGGCATAACGACCTTTTATCGGTCTGCCAATTGCCGTAAAAGCAGGGAATATAAAACTTTTCGCTCTGCCCGTTTTGCGTCTTGAGGCTCTTTCCGCGAGAATGGGTGAGTTGCCTTTTTCCGGTATGGACGGATCATGCTGAATCTTACTCAACGACTGATTCTCGGCTGTGTGCTGCTTGTTGGCCTGGTGTTTGGGCTGGTGGCGGCCACGCACCGCGCCTTGGCGGCGACGGGGCAGTTCAGGCTCGCGTGCCTGTTTGTGGTGGCCGCGGCGGTGGTCGCGGCAGGGACCATCTTTTTTGTGCTGCGGCCCATCCGCCTGTTGGCCCGCGACGTTCGCAAGATCGCCCAGGGCAACCTCGAGTCCCGCGTGGAGTGGAGCAGCCACGACAGCTTTGGCGTGATCGCCAGCGAGTTGAACCGCATCGCGGTCCGGCTGCGCGAGCTGATTGAATCCGAGGCCGGGCGGCGGCAGATGGAGTTTCAGCTCTCCGACGCCGTGCTGCAATCCATCTTCGAGCCCATCATTGTGACCGACGGCAAGGGACACGTGCTCAAGGTGAACCAGGCCGCGGCCGAGTTGATGGGCGAAGCCGCCACCGACCGCATGGCGCTGGCGAATACTCCCGGCGGCGACAAAATCCTGAGCGCCATACGTGATGCCGTCTCCATGCAGAAGCCGGTGGCCGCAGAAGACGAGGCCGCGCTGCTGCCCATGCGGATCGGCAAACAGGAGCGCAGCTATCGCCTGCGCACCACCCCCATGCGCGACTCCGACGGCAGGCTGCTGGGCACCGTGACCACGCTGGAAGACGTGACCACCCTACAGGACACCGACCGCTTCAAGACGCAGTTCATCAGCGTGGCCAGCCGCAAGCTGCGCGACCCGTTGCTGCAGTTGCGCCGCGGCCTTTATGCCCTGGGCCATGGGTTTGGCGGAGAGTTGCTCCCCTTGCAGGCGGAACTGGTGGCTGGCGCCGGGAGCGAGAGCGAGAAGCTGGACGATTTGATGGCCGACCTGATCGAAGTGTCCGAGTTGGACGCCGGCCGCCGCGAGTTCACGCTGGAACGCCTACGCCCGTTGCAGTCTCTGAATGAGGCCCGCGACCGCTTTTGCGACGAGACCGCTCAGAAGCATATTCGCGTCGAGGTCTCGGCTTACGCCGATCTCTCGTTTGTGCAGACCGACCGGCGCGCCATGCACTCCATTCTGGACAACCTGCTCTCCAATGCTCTGCGCTACACTCCGCCCGAGGGCGAGATTCTGCTGGCCGCCGAAGAGGTGAAGGACTTTGTGAAGTTCACGGTTCGCGATACCGGCCGCGGCATTGAAGCCGAAAGGCTGGGCAACGTCTTCGACCGCTTCAATTCAAACTCCGACCGGGGCACCGGCCTCGGCCTCGCGCTGGTCCGCAGGCTCGTCGAGTCGCTGGGCGGTCAAATTGCCGTCGAGAGCCGCTTCGGCCACGGAACCACCTTTCGTTTTACCATTCCCGTGGCGGCCAGCAGTGATATCCGCCATCCCGTCGAGGTAGGTTGAGCCATGGCAGAAATTCAACTGGAACGCCAACAGGAACCCGCCAGGCTCCGCGTCTACATTGGGGCGGCGCCGGGCGTGGGCAAGACCTACGACATGCTCAGCGACGCCTACCGGATGAAGCACCAGCAGGACGTGGATGTCGTCATCGGCCTGGTCGAGTCCCACGGGCGCAAAGAAACCGAAGATCGCATCCGCGACCTCGATATTATTCCCCAGCGCGTGATTCCCTACCGCGGGGTCAACCTGAAAGAAATGGATGTGGACGCCATCCTGGCCCGGCATCCGCACACCGTCATCGTAGACGAGCTGGCCCACACCAACGTTCCGGGAAGCAAGAACCGCAAGCGCTACGAAGATGTGCTGGAATTGCTGGACGCCGGCATCAACGTGATGGCCGCGGTCAACATCCAGCACCTTGAGACGCTCAACGACGCCGTCAACCGCTCGGCCAACACCGTCATCCGCGAAACCGTGCCGGATAACTTCCTGAAGCGCGCCAACGAGGTGGTGAACGTGGACGTGACCGTGGAAGAGCTGCGGTCGCGCCTGCGACAAGGCAAAATTTACGCCGCCGAAAAGGTGGAGCAGTCGCTGGCCAACTTCTTCCGCAAGGGCAACCTGAGCATGCTGCGCGAGCTGGCCCTGCGCACCACCGCCGAGCAGGTGGGCAACCAGGCCTCAGAGTATCGCCGCACACAGGGATTGGAACAGGCGCCCATTCCGGAAAAGGTAATGGTCTGCCTCAGCACACGGCCCGGCACCGAGCGCCTCTTGCGCGTGGGCTCACGCATCGCCGGCCGCCTGGCCAGCAACTGGTACGCCGTCTACGTCACCCGCCCCGACGACGACAAGGGCCACGGCGACCCGGAGGCCTTTCACCGCCTCGAAGAGTGGCAGCGCATGGCTCGCGATCTGGGCGCGCAGGTGGTTTCGCTGGCCGACAAAAACGTCGCCGACGCACTCATCCGCTTTGCCCAGCAGGAGAGCATCTCCCACGTGGTCTTCGGCCAATCCGCCCGTTCGCGCTGGGACATTTTTCTGCGCGGCTCGGTCATCAACCGCTTCCTTTCTGAAGTCCGCGATGTGACCGTGCAGGTGGTCCCCATGCAAAACCCAAAAACGCTGCGCCGGGTTTGAGCCGCTCGATAGTTGCTTTTCCTCAAGCAGCCGGGATTTTAGATGGAGATTGGGATAAGCGTGAAGGGACGGCTGCCTACGGAAGAGGACGTGCGCGGAAGAGCTGGCGAGGCGAAAAATCCGTCCCTGTGATAATTTGGATGTAGCGGCCTTATGTGAGCTCGTAGCTCAGTTGGTAGAGCAACGCCCTTTTAAGGCGTGGGTCCTGGGTTCGAGTCCCAGCGAGCTCACCACCCCTCCCGGCCGCGATTCTCCTGAAGATTTGCTGCGATGCCAGGACCCTACAGGCTACTGTCTGCGGCAGCGAGTTGCGCTTTGGGCGCCTCGGTCTGCGTGAACAGCGGCAGCGTAAAGTGGAATGTGGCGCCGCGGCCGAGTTCGCTTTCCGCCCAGATGCGCCCTCGGTGGGCCAGCACGATGTGCTTGACGATAGCCAGGCCGAGCCCGGTGCCGCCCGACTCGCGGGAACGAGCTTTGTCGACACGGTAAAAACGCTCGAAGATGCGAGTGAGGTGTTCGGAGGCGATGCCGGGACCGAAGTCGCGCACGCTGAATTCGACCTCGGAATCCAATAGCCGCGCGCCAACCAGGATTCTCTTGCCGGCCTTGCCATAACGCAGCGCGTTTTCCACAAGATTGCCAAAGACCTGGTTCATGGCGTCGGCATCGGCCAAGACAAGCGAATCCGGCGCGCCGGCCGATTCCAGCGCGACGCCGGAGTCCACCACCATGCCGCCCACCAAATCGATGGCGTCAGCAACCAGCGCGCTGGCTCGCGTGGGCTGAAGCGCCAGCTTGTAGTCGGGGCTCTCGACGCCGGCCAGAGCGAGCAGATCCTCGGTAATGCGATTCATGCGAGTGGCGTTTTTGAGGATGATGCCAAGAAACTCGCGCGTGGTTTCGGGCTTCGGGCGCTCCTCGACCAGCGTTTCCACGTAGCCCTGGATGGATGTGAGCGGTGTGCGCAGTTCGTGGCTGACGTTGGCGATAAAATCGCGGCGGGACCTTTCCGCGGCCTCGATACGAGTCACGTCATGGAGTACGACGAGCGCTCCGCCCGAGGTCATGGGGACAGCATTGATCTCAAAGATGAGTCCCGGCGTCAGCGTGCTGGCTCGCCCGGAACTCGCCACGCGCTGCTCCAACGCGGTTTTTACGCAGGCCAGCAGTTCGGGATCGCGCACCGAATGGACCAGCGAACGGCCCACGCGAATCTCCGTGCCGGCGATGCGCTGCATCACTGAGTTTGACCAGCGCACTAGCCCCTCGGGGGTGATGGCGACCACCGCCTCCTGCAGGGAATTGAGCAGGTCGGCCAGCTCTTGGCGGCGGCTTTCGAGCTCGGCGAAGCTCTCGCCCAGCCGCTCAGCGGCCTGGTTCAGCGCGGCCTCCACGCTGTAGAACTCATCGTCGCCGTCGTGGACAAGGCGGGCGCTCAGGTCGCCGGCCGCGATGCGGCGCGCGAAGACGACGAGCTGCTCAAGCCTCCCGGTGATGCGACCGGCAACCCATACAGCCAGGGCGAACGCCACGGCCAGCGCGATCAGGCCGGACCAGAGAGTCTCATTGCCGAGAAACATGTCGGTGCTGCCGGGATGAACCTCCAACACTTTGCGAACAATGAAAGGAAGGACGACAAACTCCATCGCCGCTGCCTGGAAGAGCAGGATCAGGAGGAACAGGCCGAGCAGCTTGATGAAAATTTTTCGATTCATTGAGGGCCTGCCAACTCGAGCCTACTCGCTCTTGGGAAGCTCGAAGCGGTAGCCGGCGCCGCGCCTCGTCATCAGATAGTGAGGGTTCTCCGGATCAAGCTCGATCTTCTCACGGATGCGCCTCACATAGACATCCACCGAACGGGGAGTGACAAAGCGGGCGTCGCCCCATACGGCGTCCAGCAGGTGGTCACGACTGAAGACCCGGCCGGGATGGCGCGCCAGGTAGTCCAATAGCCGGAATTCGGTGGCCGTGGTGGTGGTCACCTGACCGCGCACCGTCAACTGCATGGCATTGGCGTCGATGACAACATCTTCAAAGCGGATGACCGAGGGCGTGGTGGGCCGCTCGAAACGGCGCAGCACGGCCTTGACGCGAGCCACCAGCTCACGTGTGGCGAAAGGCTTGGTGATGTAGTCGTCGGCGCCCATCTCCAGCCCCAGCACGCGGTCGTTTTCGCCGGCGCGCGCGGTGAGGAAGATGATGGGAACACTGGAGAGCCCAGGGTGGCTGCGCAGACGGCGGCAGACATCGAGGCCATCGCCGCCCGGCACCATGATGTCCAGCAGAAACAACGCGGGCGGCTGGCGCTCGGCGTCCGGAATCAGGCGGGTAGGAGTGCTGTACAGGCGCGCCGCAAACCCTGCTGCTTCCAGGTGATGTTGCACCAGCCGCGCGATGTCGGTGTCGTCTTCCAGTACATAAATAATCTGGCTCAACCGGTCTGCCCTCGCCCGGCGGCCGTTGAACTTCTGATGCGGAGGCCGCACGGAATCATTAACAGACTACTGCAATCGGGCAAAAGGAATGCAAACGTTGTGTGAATTTAAGCGGGAAGCGCGAGGACGAAGCGGGTGTGAGCCTACAGCACGCTGTTGACAAGGCTGAAGAGCAAAATTATCAGCACTGTAAGGCTGATCAGCACATACAGGCGGCTTCGCTGCCGGGCAAAGCCGACCACACAAAACGCGACCCGCGCGACGGGCGTGGCGATGAGCAAGATCATGCCAAGTTGGATTATGCTCCGCGGAGACAGCCGGACCGCGCCGCGGACGATGCCGGAGATGGTGCGCAGCGAGCTGTCTCCGGCGCGGAAGTGCGAGTAATCAGGGATCGCCGACCACGGATGCCAAAGGAAAAGCAAACCGCCCGCGAGCACCACCAATGCGGAAAGAGTCACGCCAAATCGAAGCATCCCGGCGACGGATATATCAAGTTCCTGGTCAGTGGGCTTGGCCATCAGATCCTCTTTGAAATGCCGTTGTAAATCATCTCAAAACCGAGAGCTGCAATCACCATGGCGAAGATGACCTTGAGCGTCGCCACATGGGCCCTGACGAGAAGGTGCGTGCCGATCAGCGAACCGGCAAGAACTCCCAGCATGACCGGCATGGCGATTCCGGGGTCAATATAGCCGTGCTCCAGGTAAATACCAGCGCTGGCCGCCGCCGTAACGCCGATCATGAAGTTGCTGGTGGTGGTCGAGACTTTGAAAGGCAGCCTCATGGCCTGGTCCATCGCCAATACTTTCACTGCTCCGGAGCCGATGCCGAGCAGCCCGGAAAGCGTGCCCGCGCCGAACATCACGCCGAAGCCGAGAGGCACACGCTCGGCGCAATAGGGCGTGAGCCCATTCGGGCCGGCGTAGGTTCCAGCCAGTTCGAGCTTTGACGCCAGGCGGTCGGGCGCCGCCCCTGGGACTGGATCGGACTTCCTGGCAAAAGAAGTAAAAGCTGAGTAAAGCAACACCACGCCGAAGACGATGGCGATCCCGTGCGTGGACACCCTGGCAGTGAGGAAGGCGCCGAAGATTGCGCCCAATGTGGTCGCAATCTCAAGGAACATGCCGATGCGGATATTGGAGAGCCCTTCGCGCACGTAGGCAACCGCCGCGCCCGACGAGGTGGCGATGACGGATACAAGCGAAGCCCCCATTGCATAGCGGATATCTACACCGAAAAGAAGCGTCAACACAGGAATGATGACGACGCCTCCACCTAGACCGGTCAGAGCACCCAGCATGCCCGCCAAAATCGACAAAAGAAATATCTGGGACGTGAACGCAATGACGGTCATGCGGCTGGCTTTTTCCTTTGCATCAATCGAGGGTAGGACGTTTAAGTTGCCCTAAGCTTTTGGGCGCCGCGATTTGTGCTTCAGCAGCAGATAAATACAGGGTAAGTGTACCATGCGGCGGAGCCCGCAATCTTCGCTGCGGCGGCAATCGCTTGCCATGATTTTTGCTGTACACGCATGCCGCCTCACTCTTCCGCGCGCTCTGATGGAGGTTTGCATGACCTGGATGATTCTATTGATCGGACTCGGGGTGGGAGTGATTTCCGGTGTGGTGGGAATCGGCGGCGGCATTCTGATTATTCCGGCGCTCATCTACCTGCTGGGCATGGACCAATACAAGGCGCAAGGCACTTCGCTGGGCGCGCTGTTGCTGCCGGTGGGGCTGCTCGCCTTCCTGGAGTACTATCGGAATGGCCACGCCGACCTGCGCGTGGCGCTGCTGCTGGCGGTGGGTTTTTTTGTGGGTGGATACTTCGGGGCCGTGTTCGCTGTGCACGTCCCGGAGCTCTGGCTGCGGCGCATCTTCGCGCTGATCCTGTTCGCCGTGGGCGGACAACTGCTCTTTAGCCACTGATGCGCGGAACCGCTCAGATCGATTGCACCGGCAGCAGCGTCAGATCGTCCATCAGGCCCACTTCTTTGTGCACAAAAGGCTCGCCGTAGCGCACGCCGGCCAGCAGCCCGTAGTGGCGGGCCTCGGCAAATGTGCGCTCGCGAATCTCCTCTTCGGGAACAAACAGCCCGCCGCCGGCTGGCTGGTTGGCGTATTGCGAACGGTAGGCCATCAGCGCCGAGTGGCGCTGCTCAATGAAGGGCGTAATGTCCACGACAAAGCTGGGGCGCACATCCGCATACAGGCTGGCGTAGACGATCTTGAAGGGGCGATGGGGATCCGACCCGGTTTCAACCTTCGCCAGGCCGGAGAGAAAACAGGCGTCATAGCCGAGCGCGGCGGTAATCGCGTGGTCCGGGTGCCGAGCCTGCCAATAAGGCAGAATCACCACGCGCGGGCGGACGAGGCGCAGAACGCGCACAATCTTGAGGCGGTTTTCCAGCGTGTTTTCGACCGCGCCGTCCGGCAGGTCGAGCGCCTGCCGCCAGCCAACACCCAGAATGCGCGCCGCTTCGGCTGCTTCGTTGGCGCGGTCTTCCGCGCTGCCTCGGGTTCCGGCCTCGCCCTGCGTCAGGTCCAGAATAGCGGTGCGCAAGCCGCGCGAGGCCATGCGCAGCAGGGTCCCGCCGCAAGTCTGTTCCACATCGTCGCGATGCGCCGCGATAGCCAGCACATCCGCCGCTGCCAGGCCATCGGCGGTCAGGCGGTCAGGCACGGAATCTGTAGTCGGAGGAGGCATCGTGAATGGCTCCCGATAAGCTGACGGCGACAGGGTTCGCGGCTTCCCACCCTCTTCGCGGTGAAGCTGCGAAAGGATGGAGGCCCGGCAGTCCTCGCGCTTAGTAGACGGTGTTGTTGGCGTCGGTGAGGGCGTCCATGTAGGCCACGTCATAGGCCGTGCCGGTCACCGTCACGTACTGGTTATTGATCGCCGAGGCGTCCACGGTCGAGTAGATATACACCTGCCCGCCCTCTGCCGTGTAGATCTTGTGCAGTCCGGTAACAGCGGCAATGCCGGTGGCGTCGCCAACATAGGGCAGCAGGGTCACGGCGTTGGTGGTGGTGTTGATCATGGTCAGGCAGCCGTAAGGCAAGCCGTGATTGGATCGCTCGCCGTTGATGCACTGTTTCATGCCGATCCACAGCGTATTGTCGTCGGCCTCGATCATGCGGCTGACGGCGTCGGGCGCGCCGTCGCTGATCGAAACCGGATTCGGAACGGCGCTCGTCGAGGGTACAACCGTGTTGTTCTGCAGATTGACCACCGTCAGGTATCCGCCAAACAAGCCGTCGGGCATCAACTGCTGGCCCGCGACGTACATGGTGGAGCTATCGACCAGCGCATTGCTGGCGCCGCTGGGAACGGGGATCGTACACCCATTCGTACTGCTAACCGTCGTGCAATTTGAGTTGAGGGCGCTTTGCGTGGGCAGTGTCCCCGACCCCTGGCCAACGAGATAGATCATCGGCGCCACCGGCAGCAGCGATACCGACGAGTTGGACAGGGGAGCCGTCGAAGGACTGGAACCATTGGCGCCGCCGCACTCCGGACCGCAGTTCAGCACATACGCTGTACCGCCATCGGCGGAGAAAACTGCCTTCACCGGCCGATTGAACGTCAGTGGATTCCCCGTGCTCGGATCCAGCGCCTGGAACAGGCACCATCCCGGCGCGTTCTGCGGCTCGCAGTCCATCGCGCCCTTGGGCCAGGTGCCAGGTCCGCCGGAATAGGCAGTGGTCTCGGCAGACGTCAGCTTGACCGGATAGTAAACGTAGTTCGAGTTTTGCACGAAGGCCAGGGCCACGGAGCCACCGGGGTTTACGCTCACGCGGTACACACCGGGAAGGCTCAGCGGGTAGGACCCCGCATTGGTCCCTGACTTGTCCACCACTGTCAGCACGTGAGAGGTCTGGCTGGCGGCGAAGATGTAAGTCTGGTTCCGCGTAATAAAGACGCTGGATGAGGCGCCGTTGAGGCCGCTCACCGCCCCGATCGTCTTCTCACCGGCATAGTTGATCTGCGTCAAGGTGCCGTCGCCGGAACTATAAACCGCGCCTGTCAGCTCTTCGGGCATGTTTTGGATGCTGTAGGGCAGATTTCCCGAAAACCCGGAGATAGAAAACGCCGGACCAGAGCAATTAGCGCTGTTGTACTTGCAGCGGATGTCGTAATAGGCGTCCACGAACTGCAGAGAGCCGGTAGCTAAGGCGCTGGGATTCTGGATCGCAATCAGGACGCGATTGGCCAGCCCGCTGGGCGGCAGCGTCCGGCCCGCAAAATAGGTAGTGGTGCCACAACCTGCAAGCGCGGCTGCAGCCACGAGGGCCGCGGCGGCGCTCATCCATAGACTCTTATTCTTCAAAATCCCATACCTCGACCGAAAACGCGGAATGTGCCGCGCATGATGACTGCGGCCATGGCCGCGGCGCGAACAAATTGATGGCGGCCGCCGACGGAACAGGCAGACCAAAAAAACCGGCCCGGTACCGGCGCAACCACAGTTGACGACTCTCGAAGTATAACAAAGCAGCCTGCCTGCTGGCGCTTGGGGCCAGCGTAGCTTAACATGGCACAAGAATGCCACAATTTACCGACATCTTTGCCAGCCGCCCGTTGCTCGCCGATGGCGCGATGGGTACCGTTATCTATGCCCGTGGCGTCTTCATCAACCGCTGTTACGACGAATTGAACCTCTCCGACCCGGGCCTGATCCTCTCCATTCATGAGGATTACCTGCAAGCCGGCGCTGAGATTATTGAGACCAACACCTTTGGCGCCAATCGTTTCAGGCTGGCCCGCCATGGTTTGGCCGACAAAGTGGCTCAAATCAACGCGGCCGGGGTTCGGCTGGCGCGCCAGGCTGTGGAGCATCTTCGCGACAAGCAGGCCGGCGAGGCCTGGGTGGCCGGCTCGGTGGGCCCGCTCGGTGTGCGCCTGGAGCCGCTGGGAAAGACCGGCCTGGACGAAGCCCGCGCGGCATTTGCCGAACAAATTGAAGCACTGGCAGAGGCGGGCGCGGACCTCATCATTATCGAGACCATGCCCGCGCTGAACGAGGCCCGCGAGGCGCTGACGGCGGCCCGCGAGGCCGCTCCCAACCTGCCTGTGCTGGTGATGGTGACGGTGGACGACGAGAGCAACTGCCTGGACGGCTCCTCGCCCGCTCAGGCCGCGGCGCTCCTTACCGAGTGGGGCGCAAGCGCCGTTGGCGTGAACTGCTCGACCGGCCCGGCCACGACGCTCACAGCTATCGAGGCCATGCGCGCGGCCACATCCCTACCGCTGGTCGCGATGCCCAACGCCGGCCTGCCGCGCGCCGTCGAAGGACGCAATATCTATCTCTGTTCGCCGGAGTACATGGCCGAATTTACCCGCAAGGCCATCGCCGCCGGGGTGCAGATGGTGGGAGGATGCTGCGGCACCACGCCCAACCACATTCGCGCCATGCGCTCGGCCATGCGCGCCCTCGACGCGCAGGCCCGCGTCGAGATAGCCGGCGAGAAGCCCACGTTGAACACCGAGACGCCTCCCGCTCCGCTGGGCGAGCGCTCCCGGATCGGGTCACTTATCGAGCAGGGCAGCTTCATCACCCTGGTAGAAATCGTGCCCCCTCGCGGCATCTCCTGTGCCAATGAGATCGAGGGCGCGCGCATCCTGGCGCAATTGGGCGTTCACGCCATCAATGTGCCCGACTCGCCGCGCGCCTCGGCGCGCATGAGCGCGCAGAGCCTCTGCATCCAGATTCAGCAGCACACCGGCATCGAGACGATTCTCCATTACACCTGCCGCGACCGCAATATTCTCTCGATTCAGTCGGATCTGCTGGGAGCCTCGTCCATCGGCCTGCACAACATTCTCTGCCTCACCGGCGATCCGCCCAAGCTGGGCAACTATCCCGACGCCACAGCCGTCTTCGATGTGGACTCGATCGGCCTGGTCAACATCGTCCATCGGCTGAATCATGGCCTCGACATAGGCTCCAACGCCATCGGGGCCAGCACCAACTTCACCATCGGCGTGGCCGCCAACCCCGGCGTGCCCGACATCGAGCAGGAACTGCGGCGGTTCGCCTTTAAAGTCGACGCCGGCGCCGAATACGCCATCACCCAGCCGGTCTTCGACCTGCGCCTGCTGGAAAGTTTTCTCGAACGCATCGAGGGCCATCGGATTCCCGTTATCGCCGGCATCTGGCCGCTCACCAGCCTGCGCAACGCGGAGTTCATGAAAAACGACCTGCGCGTCTCCATGCCCGAGGAGATCCTGTTGCGCATGGCCCAGACCGGCTCGCCCGACGCCGCCCGACGCGAGGGAATCCTGATCGCCCAGGAGATGCTCGAGGCTGTGCGGCCATTCGTCCAGGGCGTGCAGGTCAGCGCCCCCTTCGGCCGCTACACAGCCGCTGCCGAGGTCATCGCCTCTGTGCTGCCCAAACCTGCGTAGGGATCGCCGTAAAAGGCTTCAGACGGGCAAATCAAACCGCCCGCCGGCGCTTTTTTTGACTTTATTTTTGAGTTGACTCGCTCACAGCGTCCGGCAAGCCCGCTTCAGCGACCTATATTCCGCCGTGAACCAGCCCAGAGCGAGCAGCGTAATCAACGCGATTATGGCAAGCGAGATTGCGCAATAAACGCACCAGACCCCCAATGCGTATTCTTCGATGGATGCAAGGTGAAGCGCAAAGCCGAGCCCGACCAGCGCTGTTAGAAACACCAAAAACCTCTGCCGCATGAGCGCCAGCCCGGCCAGCGCCAAATAGCCCAAAATCCCAATCGCGGCTACCGGTATATGCGCGATCTCGGCAAACGGGCTGTGGTTCACGATGCCGCAATCCCACGTCTCGTTGATGGAGCAAGACTCGGTTCCAGTGGAATAATGCACCCGCAACGCCAGGATGGAAACCACCACGCCGGCCAGAGCCAGCAACGCTATCGCATATCGCACAATCTTCACTCAATTCTCCCTTTTCAAATTACGCACACTATGATGTTCGTGACCTGCTTCGCCTTCTTTCCGATTTTACCGGCAAGGCTCACGGCTCATCGGTTAGACTTGTTTTCGAGAGCTACAGCAGCGAAACGGAGACCGCCATGCCGTCGTTTGAAGACTCGCTCAAGAAGCTGGAAACAATCGTCGATCAACTGGAGAAGGGCGATCTCGCCTTGGAAGATTCGCTCAAGCTCTTCGAGGAAGGCGTGGGCTTGTCAGCATCATGCAAGACCGAGCTGGACGCCGCCGAGGGCAAGGTCCAGATGCTGGTCAAGCAGCGCGATGGTTCGCTCAAGCCGGAACCGTTCCTGACCGAAAAACCACTCTAAAAACAGGGGACAAGGATTTTCCCCCTGTTCCCTTTTCCCTATTCCCTGTTCCCTGCCCTCTGCTTTTTCGCCAGCCGCGTCACCACCGCTAGTTCCCGCAAAACCTGATGGAGCGGGCGGGCAGGTGTGCCCCACAGGACGCTTCCCGGCTTGACGCCCATGCCCTCGTTGGTAACGGTTTTGCCGCTCAGCACGCCAGCCTGGCCACCGAGAATCACGCCGGGGCCGATGTGCGCATGGTCGCCGATGCCCACCTGCCCGGCAATCACCGCGCCGTTGCCCACCGTGCAGGAGCCGCTGATGCCCACCCCAGCCACCAGAATCACGTCCTCGCCAATCTCGCAGTTGTGGCCGACGTGCACCAGGTTGTCGAACTTCGTTCCCCGGCCGATCTTTGTCTGCTTCAACGCGCCGCGGTCGATGGTGGTGTTGGCGCCGATCTCGACATCGTCCTCAATGAGCAGCGTTCCCTGTTGCGGAAACTGCGTGTAAGCGCCGCTAACTGGGTCGCGCACGTAGCCGAAGCCATCCGCGCCCAACACCACGCCCGCATGAACCATCACGCGATTGCGCAGCGTGGTTCCGGGATAGAGAACGGCGCGAGGATAGATGCGGCAATCGTCGCCGATGCGCACGCCCTCGCCGATGACCGCTCCCGCCTCGATGTGCGTCCCCTTGCCGATGCTGGCACCCTCGCCGACAACCGCGCAGGGGCCGATGGAGACGCCTGCTCCCAGCTTCACATTTGCGCCAACGACGGCTGCGGGATGCACTCCGGTGGCAGGCGGCACAGGTGTCAGCAGCTTGCCCGCCCACGCAAACCACAATCGCGGCTGCTCGGCCTGCACAACGCACTTGCCTTCCGGATACGCTTCAGCCAGCCCGGACCGCAGAAGGACCACACCCGCACTGCTGGCCAGCGCCTTGGCGGCCGACGGCGCGTCCTCAGCAAAAACAATCTCCGTAGACGAGGCCAGAGCGGAAGAGTTCACGCCAGTGACCACGAACTCCGGATTCCCTTGCGCCAATTTGCCGTTCAGAATTTGAACCAGTTCGCCCAGCTTCATGCGTATCTCCTTTGCAGAGTCAAAGGCATCAATAAATCCCCGGCTCTCCTGCCGGCCGTGTCTTCCAGCGGCGATGAATCCACAGCCACTGGTCAGGATAGCGCCGAATCCAGCTCTCGATGGCGCTGGTGCACTGCTGCGTGGCAGCGACAATATCGGCTTCCGCGTCGGCGCTCCGCTCGAAAACCAGTTGTGGGCCAAAATGGAGCACGTAGCGGCGCTCGGCCTGCTCCCACACCATGAACCCCGGCAAAACAGCCGCGCCGGTCTTCAAGGCCACGCGCGCCACACCCGAGGCGGCGCATGCATGTTTGCCGAAGAAATCCACAAAGACGCCCTGCGGCGGGGTCATGTTGGTGTCCATCAGGATGCCCACCGTCTCGCCTTGGCGCATGGCCGTCAGCAGCCCGCGCGCAAAGTCGTCCTTGTTCAGGACGCGGTTGCCGTGCAGGCAGCGGATGGCGTTGACATACGCGTCCAGGGGGCGGTTGTCGAGAGGCCGCGCGACCATGCTCATCGGAAAGCCCATCAGGGAGTGATAGAAGCTGGAGAGCTCCCACGCGCCCAGGTGGCCGGTGACGATCAGAACTCCCTTGCCGCGCGCCTTTGCAGCCAGGTAGTGGTCGAGGCCTTCGGTGCGAATCCAGCCGCGGGTATTTTCAGCTGTGTAGCGGGTCATGCGACAGAACTCGGCAAGCTGCCGGCCGAGGGAACGGAAGACGCCGCGGAGCTCCGCTCTTCTACTTTTGGATGAGAGCTCCGGGAAAGCCAGCGCCAGGTTGCGCTCGCCCACGCTGCGCAGCCGGCCGAGCAAGCAATACGCGACCCAGGCAATCATGCCGGCCACAAGACGCGCCGCCCCGCGCGGCAACCACCCCAGAGGGCGCGCCACAATCAGGACCAACCAGAACTCGAGCTTCTCTCGCATCGTCAAAGGTAAAAGCTAAGTGTAGCTTCTCGACGCGGATTCCATAAGGCAAAACAAGCGAGGGGCAGCCCGTTGCCGGACTGCCCCTCGCGTCCCTGCGCTTCGCTTCGCGGCTACTAGCGGTTTTTGGCGGCGACAAAATACTGCGCCACGGTGGTGACAAACGGCACCGCGCCCTGAGGAACCGCCACGTCGCCCCTGAGGATCGACTCGAAGGTTTGCGATTGCCCGAAGTAGAGTTCGGTGTCCTCGGCGTTCTGGCTTACGCTGGTGCCGTCCAGGTCGATGCCGGCAAACAGCCCCTTGTTGCGCGAGTAGCTCAGCAGCTCGGCGCTCATCTTCCAGTCGGTGGCGGCCTGCCCGCTGCGGCCCACGGGGCCCGCCGCGGCAGAGGCATCTCCGCCAATCTTGAACTTGTTCTTCAATAGATCCTGGAAGCCGCGATCATTGATGGCCACCAGCACCAGGTCCGTCGATTGAGCACCGATTTGGAAGCCGAACGAGCCGCCTTCCATGCGAATGAAGACCGGCGCGCTCCAGCCGTGGCCGGTGCGGCAGGTTACTACCCCCTGCCCATACTGCCCGCCGAAGACAAAGGCGCCCTTCTTCAGTCCCGGAACCACGCCCACACAGGTGGCCTGATCGAGAATATTCATCGGAATGCTGTTGTCTGGGGTGGCCATGATCTCGTCCAGAACGATCTTGGCTGCGTCGATGCGCGCCTGCAGGCTCTCTCGCGTGGAACCCGCGAAGGCGGTGATTGGAAGCAAGCAACAGAAATAGAGCAAAATAAGGGTCTTCTTCATATTCTTGTCCTTTTCCCTCCGCGGCCAGGGAGCCGCGCGAGTTGTCAAATCGCCGAGAATGACTCGACGAAGTTGAGTCGCCAGGTTTCAGTGCCGCACAATTCGCCTCCACGGCGCTGAAGCCCACGGAACCCGAAAGGCGCCGGCGTTCTCGCCCGGGTCTCCCAAGACAGCTATAACATATCAGCCAAGGCACGCATCCTCAAGCCCTGTGACAGTTCGCGGAAACGAGCGCCACAATCTCTTTCCGGGATTGCCGGCAAAGATACAGGGCAGGCCGAAGAGACTTGCCCTGACTACCTGTGTAAAGTTGGATGCTGGATAAGACTGGCCGATGAGGACGCTGGACCCGAAAGCCGCCGTGGACGGCGAAAAAGAGGAGTTCCCGGACTCATGGAGGAAATGCCGTCCGGGAACTCCTATTCCCCAAATCTTCGTTGCTTCTGTAAAACAGTCTGTGGAAAACGATGCACCAATGTATGTTCAATTACGCTCAATTCTACAAATATTTATAGATAAAAGTAACCGCGCCTGTTTACCTAAAGGTAAACAGGCGCATGGGTACAGGGGGGAGGGCGAGGGGGGGGAACTAAGGAGCCACGGCCGAAGCCATGAATCAAAACAAGTCAGAACAATTCAGAAAAAAAGAGGAGTTCCCAGGCTTCATGTAAAACACGCTGCCTGGGAACTCCTTTCCCCAGATCTGCGTTGTTTCTGTAAGCGATAATGTGGGAAACGGTCAATATTGCACAAGATTACTGAACACGTGTGTAGATAAGTAACCTCTTTTGTTTACTTATCAGTAACGAGTGGCGGAACAAATGCCAGGTTCTGGCGGCGCTCTCCCTTGCGGCGATCTTTGATGCCGTTGGACTGAAGCAGCGAGGGGTCAGAAGCGCGCATGAGCAGATTGATCCGGTTGTCCGCGCCTGTTTTGCGCATCAACCTGCCGACATGCGCTTGAACGGTGCACTCCTCAATGCCCAACTGGCGGGCGATCTCGCGATTGGACTGGGCCGTCAGAATCAGTTCGAGCACCTGCAGTTCGCGCTTGGTCAAGTGAGGGGGGCCGTTGGTGAGGCTGGCATCGGAAGCCTGAAGAAGCTGGTCGATCAGTTTCGAGAGCAGCCGGCGCGGAGCCCAGATGGAGCCGCTTGTGACCTCCTCGATGGCCTGGCGCACGGTTCGCGGGCTGGCCTTCAAATCCAGGCAGGCACGGGCGCCGGCCAGTACCAAATCCATAATGAGCTTTTCGTTTCCCTCCGGGCCAATCACGATCAACCGCATTTCGGGACGGTGGCGGCAAATGGCCTCGACTATTCCTACCCCGCTCGGAAAAGCGTTCAGGTCCACGAGCAGAAACGTCAGCGTGCGGTCGGATATCAGTGCATCGAGATTTCCGAATACCGGAGACAGCGGAGCGTAGCCCTCGCCGGGCAGATCTTCAAAGATGCCGGTAAGGCCCTCCAGGCGAAGCGGCTCATCCGAGAGCACGCCGATGCGAATCGGTTTATTGTCGCGGATCGAAGACATCGTGCGCCCCTCGCAATGCAGCAGAACCTGGCAACAAGGCGAGAAACACTAACCCCGCATCGCTATGTGAATGAAACCCGTCGTTCACCAAACCAGCCCAACCGCTTCCCTTCCCAGGTGCTATAGCCTGGGAAGCATTATTCCCTGCTGCTTCTGATATTTGCCCTTGCGGTCTGCATAGCTGACCTGGCAAGGCTCATCGGAGCGGAAAAACAAAATCTGGCACAGTCCCTCGTTGGCGTAAATCCTGGCAGGCAACGGCGTGGTGTTGGAGATTTCCAGCGTTACAAATCCCTCCCACTCCGGCTCGAATGGCGTCACGTTCACAATGATTCCGCAACGCGCATAGGTTGACTTCCCCACGCAGAGCGTCAGCACATCCCTGGGAATACGAAAATATTCAACGGAACGCGCCAGTGCGAACGAATTTGGCGGCACAATCACCGAATCAGCCTGGACGGAGACAAACGACCGCTCGTCAAAGGCCTTGGGGTCGATGATGGCGCTGTTTACATTGGTGAAAATCTTAAATTCGTCGCTGACGCGCAGGTCATAGCCGTACGAAGAGAGCCCATAGGAGATGACGTCGCCGGCCACCTGTTTCTCGCTGAAAGGCTCAATCATACGGTGCTGAATGGCCTGTTCCCTGATCCAACGGTCACTCTGAATTGACATACCTCTCCTGTTCCGGCCTGCATCATGTCCGGAGTTGAGTTCGATAGGGTTAAGGAACGCTTTGCAGATTATCGTACGGAAACTCTCCGCAATTTTCAATATACGGTAAACAAACCGCCTTCCGCCGGTAACGGGAAGTCTTCCTGGGGGAAAACGTCTGCCCTCATGAGAGAAAAAAGCGCCCCTGGGGGATGGTTGCCGTCCGGGGTATTCCAAAAACGCTCTAAAACCTGTAGCATCACTACCGTAGGTAGTAGTACAGTCAATTCAGTTTCGCCAGCGAGGTGCCCATTGATTAAGCAGGACATCGTACATCATGTGATTGAGCGCACGGGTCTGCCCCGCACGAAGGCTGAGGCTGCCGTGGATACGGTCTTCGAGGGCCTCAAGCAGGCTCTCACGGCCGGTGAGCGCATCGAGTTGCGCGGCTTTGGCGTCTTCAGCGTCCGCGCACGCAAAACCGGCATCGGCCGCAACCCCCGCACCGGCACCGAGGTCAGCATCACCCCCGGTAAGGCGGTGCGCTTCAAGCCCGGCAAGGAACTGCACACGCTGGAGACCGGCGCGGCGACGAAATAAAAGTCGTGCGCGGCGATAAAACTCGTCGCATATTGTAGCTCAATTGGGCTACAATAAATGCATGGCTACAAATGCTGTTGTCCGCTCCCGAATCAGCGTTGACGTGAAAGACAAGGCCACAGCTGTGCTCGAAGGGATGGGCCTCACGGTCTCAGACGTGATGCGCATCGTTCTGACCAGGGTGGCCAAGGAGAACGCTCTGCCCTTCGACTTGAAGCCCAATAAGCTCACACGAGAGACCATGCGCAAGACTGCCCAGGGCGAAGAAGTCCATCGGGCCAAGGATGCTACTGACCTCTTCAACAAGTTAGGAATCTGATACGAGTCAAGCAATCGTAAGAGTCGAGAATGACACGTGTTGAGAATCAGAAGCGTTCGCCGAGCTATTCCACCCAATTTCACCGCGATGTGAAACGGCTTCAGAAGCGCGGTAAAGACCTTGAAAAGCTGAAAAAGCTGATCGAGCTTCTGCTCGCAGGTGAGTCCTTGCCAGCGCTATACAAAGACCATCCGCTCAAACTCAATTGGGCTGGATACCGGGACGCTCACGTTGAACCGGATTGGGTGCTGATCTACTCGGCTACCGCGGAGAAAGTACACCTGGAGCGAACTGGAACCCATGAAGAGCTTTTCGAGAACGATTGATGCCAGACGCGCATGGAGAGTCGAGGCATTGACGAAAAGAATCCTGGGATCATAGGAAAGATGACTGGGCGTTTGGAATTAGCGCCCTGCTCCCAGAATTGAAACCTAATTGCCTGGTAATATGGCCAATTTGGAAATGCGGTTGCGAATAATCTTCACCGATTTGAAGTAGCCTTCTGAGAACTCCTTGTGATTTTTCCGCGCTTCTCGGTATCCGTCGGCTCTTAGAGCATCCTTTCCAGCCTCTCTTATAGAATTGATCTCCATCGCTGCCGCTTGTAAACACTCGCTTAATGAATTATAGAGTTCCTCGGCATAGAAGGGGGCTTTTGCTTCCGAGGCAGCAAGTAATTTGTCATGGGCTATCATAAGCGGTTTAAGTCGCTCAAATAATCGCGTGATCTTTTCATCTTCACTTTCGCCAGCCGGTCCTATGGAAAACATCGGCCGAACACTATTAATTGCAAGCCGTACTTCGGATAGGCTACTGAAGATGTCCTTCATAGCCTCAAATTCGGTTTCAAAATGCGCACGTGTCACGAACACCGAACGATCAATTTCAGCTTGTGTCTGCGTTTGTGAACGCTGAAAGTCGTGTTCGAACGTCGCGAGTTTCGCTGTAAAGCTCGCCTCATTTCGTTGGAGCGAGAGCTTGCTGAAGTGGTTCCATATAGCGGATATTACAGCGCCAGCAACGCCGCCGGAGAGTATCCCTGTCAGAGTGGAAATGCTATCCATTGCGGGGATTATACGCTCATTCAAGGGCAGGATTCAGAACTGCGTTTCTTCACATCAGCCGCAGTGCGTCCACATCCACCACCAGATTGCGGCGTGGAATCTGCGCGGCGTCGGCATGGGCCAGCATTCCGCGCAGAGCCGCGTTGAGCGCCCGCCGCGAATCTGACTTGAGAATCAGGTGAAAGCGGTAGACGTTTTTGATGCGCGCGATGGGTGCGGTGCAGGGACCGAGCACGCGCACACCTCCGGTGTTCTGGCTTAGGACGAGATACTTGCCCAGGATAGACGACCAACCCGCCGCCTCTTCCAACTTCGCCGATTGCACCAGCACGTTGGCCAGCACGCCAAAGGGCGGATAGTGCATCCAGCGCCGGTACTTCAGTTCGCGCTCTACGAATGCGGCGTAATCATGTTTGCTGGCGGCGAGAATGGCGTAGTGGTCCGGGTAGTAGGTTTGCACCACCACGCGCCCCGGCAGCTCGCCGCGTCCGGCCCGCCCTGAAACCTGCGTCATAAGCTGGAAGACCCGCTCAGCGGCGCGAAAGTCGGGCATCGAAAGCGAGTGATCGCAGCCCACCACGCCCACCAGCGTGACGCCATGAACGTCGTGGCCCTTGGCGATCATCTGCGTGCCCACCAACAGGTTGATCTCGCCCGAATGGAGCCGCGTCAGCAGCCTCTCCAGATCGCCCCGTCCGCGCACCGTGTCGCGGTCCATGCGGCCAATCCGCGCATTGGGAAAAATCTCGCCCAGACGTTCTTCTCCCTGTTGTGAACCCGCGCCAAGGTAGTAGAGATGTTCGCTGTCGCACTTGGGGCAGCGTGCGGGCACGGTGCGCCGGAAACCGCAGTAGTGACATTCCAGCCGCTGGCCTTCGCGCGCAACTCCCGCGTCTTCCGCAGGGGGCTTGTGGTGCGTGAGCGAGATGGCGCAATTCTGGCACTCCAGCTTTTCTCCGCAGGCCCGNNTCGCGCGTCTGCTCCACCAGCGCGCGCGAAAAAAGCTGCTCCTGCCCCGTCTCCTGAAACTCGCGCCGCATGTCGATCAGCTCGACGGCGGGCAACGGGCGGTCCATCACGCGGTCGCGCATTTCGATGAGCTGATACCGGCCCAGCGCCGAGTTCTGCCAGCTTTCCAGCGACGGCGTGGCCGAGCCCATCACCACCACCGCGCCCTCGATNNCGCGGCGTCTCCTCCTGCTTGTAGCTCTGGTCGTGCTCCTCGTCCACCAGAATCAGGCCGAGATTCGGCACGGGCGCGAAGATGGCCGACCGCGTGCCAACCACAATCGGCGCCTCGCCCCTCCGTATGCGCCGCCACTGGTCGCTGCGCTCTTCGGGCGTCAGCGCCGAGTGCAGTAGCGCGACCTTTTGCCCGAAGGCCGCGTCCAGCAAGCCTACGGTCTGCGGTGTCAGTCCAATCTCCGGAACCAGCAGAATCGACGAGAGCCCGCGGTCCAGCGCCCTCTGCATGGCGGCCAGATAAACCGCTGTTTTCCCCGAACCCGTCACGCCATGCAGCAAAAACGGATGGAATCCCCCCAGAGCCGCAGCCAGGCTGGCCAGCGCTTCCACTTGTGGCTCGTTGAGGCGCAACGGCCCAGGCTGCCCCTGCAAACCACCCAGGCGAAAGACGGCGGGCCGCTCGTCGATGCGCACCAGACCGCGCCGGACCAGGGTTTGGAGGGTCGAAGAAGGCAACTCCTTACGGCGCAACTCCGCCAGCAGCATTTCATTGCCACAAGCTGAAAGCTCCGCCAGAATGGCTTGCTGTTTCGCGGTCAGCGCGGGCAGACGGACTTCCGGAACCAAAACGGCAAACCGCTCCATGCGCCTCGCATCGCGCTCCACAGCAGCCGTCTCGCGCGCAATCCACTTTCTGCGCGTAAGCCCGGCCAGCACCGGCAGCGTGGCCGCGGTGGCCGTACGCAGCGTGGAAACCTTCACCGGCTCGCCCGATGCCAGGCGGGTGAGCACACGCCGCTCCATGTCCTGCTCCTCGGCAGAAAGCTTCCCTTTGCGCTTTGAATTGCTCTTTGAGGTTCGGGGAAAAAGCTGGTTCGTGTCAGGGCACGACTTTAGTCGTGCCGAAAAAGCATCCAAATCTTCCTGGGCTTTAGCCCCTGAGGTACGCTCCTGGGGAGATTTCCCCAGACCTAGCGGCGAATCCCCATCCAAACTCCTCGCCAGCACATCCCGCCCCAAGTCGGTAATGCGGTAATAAACCGTGCGCCGCACCTCGGCCATCAACGGCAACATCCCTCGCAGCACCTCGCCCAGCGGAGCCAGATAGTACTGCGCCATCCACTCGGCCAGGGTCAGCAAATGGTCGCTCAGCAGCGGCTCATCGTCCAGAACCGCTTCGATATAGCGCACTTCGAAATCTGCCGGAGCCTTGGCGTCGAGCGCGGTGACCACCCCAATCAGTTTTTCCTTGCGAAAGGGAGCAATCACGCGCGCTCCCCGCTGCGGCAGTTGTCCCTCGCGCACCGCGTAGGTAAACACACGGTCTAGCGGCACGGGCAACGCGACTTCGCAATAGGCGGGCATGGGCGGCAACAATCAGTGTAGGGGATAGGGGCGCACAGAGCGGCACGCTTGTGCATATCGCGTCTATCCGGCACATTGCATTTCTGCCCGCAGGCAGTACAATTCCTGCAAATGGCTTCTGAAATTCCCATGCCCGCCGCTCCCGTCCCCGTCGTCCCCGCCGCCGCCCCGGTGATTGCGCCCGACCCAACCCACCCCGTCACGCTGGCCATCGATATTGGCGGCTCGGGGCTGAAGGCCATGCTGCTGAATGCTGCCGGCGTGCCGGTGAGCGAGCGTCTGCGCATCGCCACTCCGGCCATGTCCACGCCGGAGGCGGTGCTGGCCGGGCTTGATGAATTGCTCCGACTGTTGCCGGGCTTCGACCGCGTCTCCGTCGGCATGCCCGGCGTCGTCAAGCGCGGCGTTAGCATCCTGGCCAACAACCTGCATCCCGATTGGACAGGTTTCCCCTTGCAAAACAGGCTGATCGAGCGCTGGAAGAAGCCTGTGCGTGTGGCCAACGACGCCGATGTCGCCGGCTATGGCGCCATCAAGGGGCATGGCGTGGAACTGGTGCTCACGCTGGGCACCGGCCTGGGCAGCGCCCTGTTCACCAACGGCCACCTGGTTCCCGGCCTCGAGCTGAGCGTGCATCCCTGGCGCAAGAAGGGCATGAACTACGAGGACTACCTTGGCCGCCGCGGTCTCGACAAGTACGGCAAGGCGCGCTGGAACGACTTCCTCGAAGCGGCCATCAAGCAGACCGAGGCAACCTTCAACTGGGACTACCTCTACCTGGGCGGCGGCAACACCAAAAAAATCCTCTTCACCCCGGCCAAAAACGTGAGCATCGTCTCCAACGATACAGGCCTGCTCGGCGGCGTGGCGTTGTGGCGATTCGACGGGTGAACTGTTGCGGCTCCCACCCTTGCGCTATGAAAAAGCGCAAGGATGGAGCACCCGGCGAACGGATCTGGCCGAGCGCAATCCCCGGCTTGGTCTGGAATGTACTAGCATGCTCCCCGGGTTTAAGGCACCCTCCACGTTCACTCAATAGCAACACCTCGCAGGCACGCTCCAGGACCGGATCATGACCGTGGAGGTAGTCCTGAATGCTAGTCTCGACGGTGATGTCGGGAACATTGCCGTTGACCTCGATAGAACGGTCTTTCGTGTCGCTAAAATAGCCGTTCGATATACGCACGACGAGTCCGCAGGGAAGAACAGCGTAAATAGCTGAACCACTAAGATTGCCATGTGTAGTCGTGCCGATAGTTGTCACCCTCGGCGCCTTACGCATGCCAAGCGTGAACAGGTCGGCCGCACTTCCGGTCATGTCACTTATAAGCAATGCGACATGCCGTTTGTATTCCCACTTTCTGGGCTCAATGTGACTCTTTATTCTGTTGAGCTGATTGTGTTGTACCCCATTTTTGGTGTAGCTATAGCCGACAAATGCGCGCTTGTGCAGGAAGCGTCCGACGATGTCGTCGTGATTAAAACCTCCTGGGTTATCGCGGATGTCGAGGATTAGACCGCTGGTGTCACGCAAAGAATCGAGAGCGCTATCGAATTCCTTGGTTATCTCTTTGCGCCCGTTGAAGGAGCGAATGTGAATGTACCCGAGCCCCGAAGGATAACGCCCGAAATCGACGAACTGCTGCTTCGTCAGCATGACCGAAACTTGCCGAGATGGTGCGGGACTGGACCGACCTCCGCGTTTGAGTGTAAGGGTTTCGGTTTGTCCTTGCGGTGAGCGCAGCGTCACGCTTACTGGTTCCAACTCCTTACCTGCCAGCAGTGATCGAACCGCTTCACGACGGAACGCACGTTCCGATGAGCGGGCACTTATGAAGGGCCGAAGGGATTCGATCCTGTCGGGAATTGTCATGCCATCGATGGCCAGCACTTCCCAGCCAGCCTTGTCGCCCGCGACGATGAACGGACGATTCTCGAAGATATCAATCGGCATGTCACGCACCGTGAACAGAGCGGCAGGATGATAGTTATTGAGCCAGGAGTGGGTGTCTTTCAGCTCATTCACAAGCTGAAACATCGTGAGATAGAAATCGTCATCTGTGGTGATTGAATCGAGCCGAGCCGTGTAGCGCCGCCCCACCTGTTGCCAGTCGATGGACTTCAGCTCGAAGTCGGCGTACGAGGCATCAATGATGCTCAAGAGGGCCTCGAAATTTTCGCGCCGTTCGTTGGCTGAGAGATTGGTTGCGAGCGCCAGCTCCGGCGGATCTTTGGCAATATACGCCTTGCCGCCGCGATTGGGTTGTGCGGGCGTCTTGTGCAATCCGGCGGCTTTCTGCTCCTCGCGTGCGGCGTCGGAGTCGAGATGGCGGATCCACACAAGCGGCTGTTTGATGCCTGATGCGGCCAGTTCCGCAACAAACGGGGCCGTGCCGCCGATTGCAGCGGCCTTCGCGTACCAGCCGGTTGCAGCTTCGCGGTTCTTATCGCGATCCTCAATGTAACCCAGATATATGTAGGCCATACACAAGGAATCAGGGTCCTGCACTTGGCCGGGATCCTGTACGACGTCGAGCAGCAGCTTCTTCGCCGCGCCAGTATCTTTGTGGTCGCCGGTAAGGAAGTGCCGTGCCTCTTGCAACTTAGCAGATGCATCGCCGGCGTTGGCGGCGTGCGCGCAGAATATCAACACGATGGCGAAAAACAGAGTCGCGAATACGAAGTTGCGCATAGTAGTGATAGCCGGGTGCCCCAGGTCCGGATTTTCGGACCTGGGAATTCGCCGTACGTGCGAATTCCTCATCGATACACCTCGCGGCGGTTTCCCACACGGACAACCTGGACGATCAGCTTTCCATCCTGAATATCGGCGATGATACGATAATCTCCTACTCTATACTTCCAGAAATCGCCTAACGTTGAACCGGCAAGCGCCTGGCCGATACTGCGTGGATTCTCCAGTTTTGCGACGCGGCTTCCCATAAACCGGATGATCCGCTGTGCGATTGGTTTGTCGAGTTTGGCTATTTCTTTATCCGCATCCTTGCTGTATTCAATCCGCCAGGCCATAGCGTTCTTCCATCTCTTCCTGGGTATAAGTTCTGGTCTTTCCAGCCCTCAGCGCACGCGTCCGCTCTTCCGCCAAATACAAATCTTCCAGGTCCTCCAGCTTTTCGCTGATGGCCTCGATCATGTAATAGGTTTTGCTTCGCCCGGTGCGTTTGGCGAGCTTGTCAAGACGGGATTTCAGGCCTTCCGGCAGGCGAAGGGAAACAGCGGAGCCCATAATCAACCTCCAGCATCTCTGCAATACAAGTATCTCACGAAAAGGCTTTTCAGGCGTGGAGGCGGGGTAAACCTTCGGATGGCAAGCCTTTGCAGAAAATTACCGCCGATTGCGGCAAAATCCCTAATAGAGCATCTTCGAATAAAACTCTGCGCTTCAGGTTAGGAGTCCCATGAAAAACATCACATTAACCGTACCCGATGAGATTTACCTGCTCGCGCGGGTGCATGCAGCCAGGCAGGGTACCTCCGTCTCCGCCCTCGTCCGGCGATTCCTCGAATCTCTGGACGAACACCCGCGCGGGGGTTTTGACCTTCTGTGGGATGGTCAGGACGAAGAACAGGACAATACGGAAAAAAGGGTACCCCCCTCCCCCCTATTTCCTGTGTAACTGTGAAACTGTGAGGGAGCGGGGCGCTTTTCAGCCTTTTGCCGGCGGTTTCAGCCCCAGCTCTTTCATGGCAATCTGCAAATCAGCCCAGGCTTCTTTCTTCTGGCGGGGATCGCGCAGCAAATAGGCCGGGTGATAGGTAACGATGAGCTTGGTGCCGCGCACGCTGTGAACCCGTCCGCGCAGGCCGGCCAGCGGCTGGCGCGCGCCCAGCAGCCATGTGGCCGCAGTGGCTCCCAGAGCGACAAGAACCTCGGGGCGGATCACATCGATCTGGCGAAAGAGGAACGGTGTGCAAGTGGCGCCCTCTTCAGGCTCGGGGACGCGGTTGCCGGGCGGGCGGCACTTGACCACGTTCGCGATGTAGACATCTTCGCGCCGAAGTCCCATGGCGCCGATCATGTTGTTGAGCAGTTGCCCGGCCTTGCCGACAAACGGCAGTCCTTGCGCGTCTTCGTCTGCGCCGGGGCCTTCGCCGACAAACATCAGCCGCGCGGCGGGCGAGCCGTCGCCGAAGACCAGCTTGTTGCGGCCTTTGTGGAGCGCGCAGCGAGTGCAGTCGCCGATCTCATCGCGGATAAGTTGAAGAGCGGCGGCGCGGTCAGATGCGGGAACTGCGTCGGCGATGGCGGGAGCTGAGGGAAACGGCTTGCGTGGCGGAATCGGCTGATCCTCCGAGGTGTGGGGTGAATCCCAGGTCTCAGAAGCGAGACCTGGGGCACCCGAATTTTCCGGCTGGGCAGCTAACTTGGCAAGCAGCGCCGGGTCCACAGGACGGCGGTAGAACTCGGTGAGGCCAAGATCGCGATAGAAACGGATGCGGGCTGTGAGGGCCTGGCGGGTTGCGGAATCGAGCGATTGCGCCAACTTTTTACTCCACTTTCAAATCCGCCCGTTGCCCTACTCCGCGCCACGCAGACCTTCCGGGCGCTGCCAGCGCAGCGGCCAAGGCCGCGAGGATGCCGCGCGAGGCATTCGCGGCAATGAAAGAGACGGGAAAAACTAACTGGCCAGGATTGGAATGGCCGGACCTTCCACCACCGGCTTGACCACCGGCACGTCGGCTTTGACGTAGGATATTTTGCCTGCGTTGATCTCGTCCTGCGCGATGCGGCAGGGCTTGGTGGACTGAGTGGGGACCAGGGCGCGGGAGCCGTTCTGCAACTGTCGAGCGCGGCGGGCAGCCACCATTACCTTGCGGTAGTTCGAGTCGAAGCCGGTTTCAATCGTCATTGGGTTCCTCCTTGTCGTCAACGGAGTCTTCCTCATCGGAGTCCTCCAAAAAAGGCAATTCCCGCTGGCCGGGGGGATGGAGAATCCCGAAGGCCTCGAGCACGGGTTTCAGCCTATCCTGCGAGTTCCCTTGCAGGCAACCCGCAGCCACCTCCAACACCCTGCGCGAACGATAAGCAATTGGCTCATCGTTGCGATAGAAGCGTTCAGCCAGCACGATGGCTTCCAGTTGAGCCACCGCCCGGTCGAGAGTGTCGTTGACCAGAATATAGCCGTATTGGCGATAATTCTCAATCTCCTTGCTGGCTTCGCCCAGGCGGCGGTAGACTTCCTCCTCGTTTACGACGCCCTCGGCGCGGCTGCGGTTGCGCAGGCGTGTGCGCAGCACCCGAGGGTTGGGCGGCAGAACAAAAATGCTCACCGCCTCGGGCATGGCGGCGCGCACCTGCGCCGCGCCCTGCACGTCAATGTCAAGCACCAGATCGTGGCCATCGCGGCGGGCCTGTTCGAGCGAGCTGCGCGCCGTGCCGTAGTAGTTGCCGAAGACCTCGGCGTGCTCCATAAACAGTCCGTCGGCGAGCATCCGCTCAAACTCCTCGCGGCTGGTGAAGTGATACTCGCGCCCGTCCTGCTCAGAGCCGCGCGGCGCCCGCGTGGTCCAGGAGACGGAAAACTCAATTCCGCTCAACTGCTTGCGCACCTCGTTCACCAGCGTGCTCTTGCCCGAGCCCGAAGGCGCCGAAATAATAAAGAGAATTCCTGCCACGGTGCGATTGTCCTCGTGGGCGCTTTTGAGGAAGTTCGCGCCCTGCTGTCTAGTTATTCTACGTTCTGAATCTGTTCGCGGGCTTTTTCGATCTCCGACTTCATGGCCAATCCAAGTTCGGTGATGCGTGTTCCCTTGCCGCCTGCGCCGCCGGTTTTGGAGAGCAGGGTGTTCGCCTCGCGATTCATCTCCTGGAGCAGGAAGTCGAGCTTTTTGCCAATTTCGCCGCCGCCGGCCAGCAACTCGCGGAAGTGGCCGATGTGGGTAGTCATGCGAGTCAGTTCCTCGGCAATGTCGCTGCGTTCGACCATCACGGCGACTTCCTCCAACAATCTCTGCCGATTGAACTCCGGGCCGGTGGCCGCCAGCAGCCGCTCGGTGAGCCGGGCTTGATACCGCTCTTCGACCTCGGGGCGCAGCGTCGCCACGCCCTCGGTGGCTTCGGCCAGGCGATCCAGCGTCCCATGAAGAATCGCCATAAGAGCCTCGCCTTCACGCGCCCGCATGATCTTCAACTCTTCGAGCAGGGGCGCAATCTCGCGTTGCACGCTTTCGGTTAGAGCGGTCTGATCATCGTCGCCCCGGCTGTCGCTTTGCAACGCGCCGGGCAGACGCAGGATGGCGTTCAGATCGGGCTGCTGCCCGGTAAGTCCATGCTCCTCGCGCGCAGCGGAAAAGGCGGCCAGGTAGCCGTTCACCAGTTCCCGGTTATAGCCCGCCGTTTGCTGGCTGGAGCGATCGACCTGGAGAGTCAGATCCACGTGGCCGCGGACGAGGTTGTCCTTGAGCGCCTTGCGCAGCTCCATCTCCAACGCATCCAGGCCCGAGGGAAGACGCAACTGCACGTCGAGAAAGCGGTGGTTCACGCTCTTGACGGTGAGCGTGTAACTGAGCTGTTCCCCATTGAGTAGGGGCACGCGAACTTGAGCGCGCGCAAACCCGGTCATCGAATAAATCGGCATGGCTTCTATTCCTTTGCCTCGGCGGCAAGAATTGGGTCCAGTGGAGATGCGTCCTGTTCCTGCGGTTCCGGCACGTCCATGAATTGCAGTTGATAGAGCCGCTGATAGGTGGGCGAAGTGGTCAGCAATTCGTCATGAGAGCCGATGGCGGTGATGCGCCCGTCTTCGAGCACGGCAATGCGGTTGGCGCGGCGAATGGTCCCCAGGCGATGGGCGATGACCAGCACGGTGCGATTCTGCATGAGGTTGGCCAACGCGGCCTGCACCAGGGATTCACTTTCGGCGTCGAGCGACGAAGTGGCCTCGTCGAGAATCAGAATGGGCGCATTCTTCAGAATGGCGCGGGCGATGGCCAGCCGCTGGCGCTCGCCGCCCGAGAGCCGAAAGCCTTTCTCGCCGATCACCGTGTCGTAGCCTTGCGGCATGCCCATGATGAAGTCGTGGGCCAGGGCGTTGTGCGCGGCCTGCTCCACCAGCTTCAGGTGGACTTCTGGCTGGCCGTAGGCGATGTTGTTGCGCACCGTGTCGTTGAAGAGGATGGTCTCCTGCGTGACCTGGGCAACATTGCGGCGCAGCGAGCCCAGCGTGAGGTCGCGCAGGTCGTGGCCGTCGATGAGAATGCGGCCGCTGGTAACGTCGAAGAAGCGCGGAATCAGGTTGGCGAGAGTGGTCTTGCCTGCGCCGCTGGGGCCTACCAGCGCCAGCACTTCGCCGGTGCGCAGCTCAAGATCGACGTGGTGCAGAATCTGGTGTTCGCCCTCGGCGGTCGAGTAGGAAAAGCCGACGTTCTCAAACTGGACGGACTTCGCAAAGCCTTTCAACGCAACAGCGTGATGCCGCTCTTTTACATCATCCTCGGTGTCAAAAAAGCCGAAGATAGAGGACGAGGCGCCCATGGCCTGCTGAAAGCTGTTGTAGAAGTAAGCGAACTTGCGCACCGGATCGTAGAGCTTGAAGAGCAGGATGATGAAAGCGCCGAACATTCCCATGGTCATGCGCCCATGGAGAATTTCATTGCGCCCGATAAACAGCATCATGGCAATGGCGATGGCGCCGATCGAGTCCATCAAGGGCGAGCTGATGGACTGGATTCGTACGCTGCGCAGATTGGCGCGGAAGAGACGGCTGGCGGCTTTCTTGAAGCGCATCACTTCCCACAACTCGGTATTGAAGGCCTTCACGATGCGGTTGCCGGTCACCGTTTCGTGAAGGATGTTTTGGATTTCTGCCAGCTTGTCCTGGCCCGTGCGGGTACGGGTACGCACTTCCCTGCCGATCTTGCGCGAAGAGGTGATGACCACGGGAATGAAGAGTAGCAACGCCCAACTGAGACGCCCGCCCAGATTGATGACGAGGACCAGGCCGACAACGAAGGTAAAAAACTGCTGAAGGAATTCGCTGATGACCGAGCTGACCGCAACCTGCACGCGATCCACGTCGTTGATGAGCGTGGAAAGAATCGTGCCCGTGGCGTGCTTGTGAAAGAAGCTGGAAGAACGCCGCAGCGTGACTTCGTAGAGGTGGTTGCGCAGATCGGTGATGGTGCCAAAGCCGGCGTAATTGACCAGGTAGGTGCCCGAATAATCGCACAGCCCCTTGGCCAGCGTGGCGAGAACCAGCGCGAAGGCCACGACGTTCCAGGCATTGTGCATGTGCATGAAATGAGGAACCGCGGATCTCAGATCGAAGTGCCAGCGGCTGTTGGTGAGGCCCAGCGTGATGGGGCCTTCAGGCGCGTCGGGCCTCAAAACCTGGTCGAAGATGGGCTGCAGGAGCAGGATGCGGAAGGTGTCGAGCATGCCCACCATGGCCAACAGCAACACGCCGGGCAGCAGTTCCAGCCAATAGGGAATCCCGTAGCGCAAAAGGCGCGGAAATCTATTCATACCCGTCTACCCGCAGGACGCACCGAAGACTCCATCCCCGCATTATATCTGGATGGACGCGGCCGGCGCTGCCTGCATCCCGTGGGGCAACCGCATGAAGGTTCAGGCGATTGCCGCGCGGTGGGTCAACATTCAGAGGCAACCCGGCTGGCGGGAACATTTAGAATGGTCCTTGACGTAAATCGTCTTGCGCCGGTGAGCCGGCGAGAAAGCGCGCACTCATCTCTATGCAACGCTGGTCGAAACTGTTTATTCCCACTCTTCGCGAGGCCCCGGCAGACGCCGAAGTGGCCAGCCACCGCTTTCTCGTCCGCTCGGGCTACATCCGCCAGCTTGGCGCGGGCATTTACAGCTACCTCTTCCTCGGCCAGCGCTCGCTGAATAAGATCATTGGGATTGTGCGCGAGGAGATGGACCGCATCGGCCAGGAGTTTTATTTGCCGGCGCTGCTCCCCAAGGAGCCCTGGGAGCAGAGCGGACGTTGGACGGGCATGGGCGACAACATGTTCCGCCTCAAGGACCGCAAAGGCGCGGATCTGTGCCTGGGCATGACGCACGAGGAGATCATGACCACGATCGCGCGCGGCGAATTGCGCAGCTACAAGCAGTTGCCGCAGATCTGGTACCAGATTCAGTCGAAGTTTCGCGATGAGCCGCGGCCCAAGTCGGGACTGCTGAGGGTGCGCCAGTTCACCATGAAGGACAGCTACTCTTTTGACATTGACAAGGCCGGCCTGGACAAGAGCTTCGATTTGCACGACGCGGTTTATCGCAGGATTTTCACGCGCTGCGGGCTGAAGTTTGTGGCCGTCGAGGCGGATTCGGGCGCGATGGGAGGCTCGCAATCGCAGGAGTTCATGGTCTACACCGACGCGGGCGAGGATCTGATTGCAAGCTGCCCGGTGTGCAGCTATGCGGCAAATCTGGAAAAGGCAACTTCGCTGCTGGAGCCTGTCGCGGAGATGGAGCCGACAGGAGACGGCAAACCGGAGCTGGTCTCTACGCCGGGCTGCGGAGCGATTTCTGATGTGGCTGCGTTCTTCAAGATTTCCCCGGCCTCGGATATCAAGTGCGTGGCCTACATGGCGCTGAAGCGTCGGACGGTAGGTAAGCCGGACACCTGGCACGGCGTGGCGGCATTCTTGCGCGGCGATCACCAGGTGAATGAGACGAAGCTTCTGGGAACAGTTGGAGCAGCGGAGTTGCGCACGATGCAGGCCGAGGAGTTGGAGCGCTACTTCAACGGCCCGGCGGGCTTCCTCGGGCCTGTTGGCTTGAATCCCGACGCCAAGCCGCTGGAAGAAGGCTTGACGGTGGTGGTGGACAAATCGCTCGACGACCGCAGAAATCTGGTCGCCGGCGCAAACAAGCTTGACTACCACCTGCGCAATGTGACCCCAGGGCGCGATTTCTCGTGGACGCTGCTGGCGGAAATTCGCAGCGTGAACGAGGGAGAAGGCTGCCCAAAAGACGGCTGCAAGGGCAAGCTGGTGGTCGGCAAGGCGGTCGAAGTCGGCCACATCTTCAAGCTGGGCTATAAGTACTCCGAGAGCATGGGCGCGCGCGTGCTCGACCCGAACGGCAAGGAAGTGACGCCGATCATGGGCAGCTACGGCATCGGCATCGAGCGCATTCTCACCGCGGCCGTGGAGCAGTCGAATGACAAGAATGGCTTCTGGCTGCCGGCTTCGATTGCGCCTTTTACGGTGGTGGTGACGATCACAAACATGACAGACGCGCTGCTGCGTGAGACCGGCGAAAAGCTGGCCGCTGAACTGGAAGCCGCCGGCCTCGACGTGCTGCTCGATGATCGGGACGAGCGCGCCGGCGTCAAATTCAAAGACGCGGACCTGGTGGGCATTCCCTACCGCATCAACGTGGGCAAGAAGGCTGCGGAAGGCAAAGTGGAGTTGGTGACGCGAGCGACGTCAACCAGCGTGGATGTCGCGCTGTCTGATGTGTTGGCGCTGGTGAAAGAGCGCGTTGAGGAAGATGCGCTGCTGTTGACGGTAGGAGAGTAAAAGCAGCTTCTAGCCACTAGCTTTTAGCTCCTAGCTCTGACGAGTTGGGGAAGACATTTTTGAGAACCCGAAGGCGTGTATTCGGACGAGAAAAAGCTGGAAGCTAGTAGCTAGCGGCTAAAAGCTGCATTTGAAGGAGCGGCGATGGCGTTGACGATCAGGTTTCCGAGGCTCACGGGCAAGCATCCCTGGAAGGTGACGCTGTTGCGCGCGGGGCTGCTGACAATTGCGGCTGCTGCTGTATTCTTTTTTATTGTCTTCGGCTATTTGTACGTCAAGTATCAGCACGTTGTGGACGACCGCCTGAAGCAGCCCATCTTTGCCTCGACAGCCAAAATCTATGCCGCTCCGCGCGAGGTGCGCCCGGGACAGAAGCTGACAATCCGCCTCATCGCGAATGAGCTGCGCGAGGCCGGCTACTCGGTCGAGGGCGCCGCGCAAGCCTCTGAAATGGGAACCTACAAGGAAGGCGCGCAGACCATCACCGTGCGCCCCGGCCCGCAGTCGTACCACGCGCAGGACGGCGCGGTGATTCGTGTCGGCGCGGGAGTTGTGGACTCGATTACCGACGATCATGGACAGGCGCTATCGAGTTACGAACTGGAGCCGCTGCTCATCACCGGGCTCAGCGACGACCCCAACCGCACCAAGCGCCGCCTGCTCACCTACGACGAAATTCCTCCCAACCTGGTGCAGGCCGTGCTGGCCATCGAGGACCGGCGCTTCTTTGAGCACAGCGGCGTGAACTATTGGCGGCTTATGGAAGCCGGGCTTCGCGACGTGACCACGGGCCACAAAGAGCAGGGCGGCTCGACGCTGACCATGCAGTTGGCGAAAAACTTCTTTCTCTCGCCGGAGAAGCGCTTCAAACGAAAGCTCATCGAGATCATCATCACCTTTCAGCTCGAACACCGCTTCAATAAAAAGCAGATCTTCGAGATGTACGCCAACGAGATCAACCTGGGCCAGCGCGGCAGCTTTTCCATCGACGGATTCGGCGAGGCCTCGCAGACCTACCTCGGCAAGGACGTGAGTCAGCTCGATCTTTCGGACTGCGCGCTGCTGGCGGGCATGATCCAGCGGCCAAATTATTTTTCGCCCTTCCGTCACGGAGACCGCGCCCTCGACAGGCGAAACCTGGTGCTGGACTCGATGGTTGAAACGGGAGCCATTACCAAAGATCAGGCGGAGCGCGCCAAGGCGGAGCCGCTGCACCTGGGAACGCTAAGTGTGGACGCCAGCGAAGCGCCGTACTTTGTTGACCTGGTGCATGACCAACTGATGCAGAAGCTGGGCGAGCGCGACTTCAACCGCGAGGGCTTGCGCATCTATACCTCGCTCGATCCCGATCTTCAACGGGAAGCGACGGCTGCGGTCGAGGCCACCGTTCATGTGGTGGATGCGCAGGTCGACAAGCTCCACGCCCATGACAAGAAGCTCGGCATACCTTATATCTATCCCCAGGTGGCGCTGGTGGCTCTGAATCCGCATACCGGCCAGATATTGGCGCTGGTGGGCGGGCGCAACTACGGCAATTCGCAGTTGAATCATGCGGTAGCAAAACGGCCCACCGGCTCCATCTTCAAGCCGTTTGTATATGCGGCGGCCTTCAATACCTCCATCCAGGGCACCATGCTGACCGGCCAGACCAAGCTGTTCTCCCAGGTCACCATGCTGAGCGATCAACAGACCACTTACGACGTGGGCACCTCCCAGGAGTACACGCCGCGCAACTATGAGGGCGTGTATCACGACCAGGTAACGGCGCGGTACGCGCTGCAGCAGTCGCTGAACAACGCCACCATCGGCCTGGCCGGCATGGTGGGCTTTGATCGGGTGGCCGCGCTGGCACGCGACGCCGGTGTGAAAAGCGCGCGTGGAACACCCTCGGTGGCCATCGGCTCCTATGACGCCACCCCGATTGAGATGGCCGGCGCCTATACGATTTTCGCCAATAACGGGGTCGGCCTTGACCCATGGATGCTGGCCAGCGTGCGCACGTCGACGGGCGACGTCATCACCGACTACACGCCCAGTTCCAAACAGGTGTTGGACCAGCGCGTAGCCTATCTGACCACCAACATGCTGGAGAACGTGATCAACCACGGCACGGGCGCCGGAGTGCGTGGCATGGGATTCACCGCTCCGGCCGCGGGCAAGACCGGCACCAGCCACGACGCGTGGTTTGCCGGCTTCACTTCCAATCTGCTGTGCATTGTGTGGGTGGGCAACGACGACTACACCGACATAAAGATCGAGGGCGCTCACGCCGCGGCGCCCATCTGGGCCGCCTTCATGAAGAAGGCCGTCACGCTGCCGCAGTACTCTGACACCAACGGATTCACGGCGCCCGAGGGTGTTCAGATTGTCGCCATTGACAAGGCCAGCAACCTGCTCAGCGACGCCACTTGCCCCGACAGCGCCGATATTGCATTCCTTGACGGCACCGCGCCGACCGAGACCTGCGACCACCCGGAGGAGCACCGCAACCTGCTGCAAAAGATCTTCGGTCTGGGCAAGAGCCCGAATTAGAGCGGTTACGAGTTCGGCATCGAGCGACCTTTATGGGACATACAGAAGTGCCGGTGCCATGCTGATCGTCGAAGCGCGCCGCTTCAACGGGCTGGACGCTACCGGCCAACCCGCTGAAGCAGGGAGGCCCGCGCCCGGACATTCAATGCAGGTGGTATAATTTCTGCGACTTACCGCACCTTTCGATTCCGTACCGGGTTTGAATGTTGAGACTTTGTTGGTAAAAATGGCTGTCCCGAGGTGAGAGATGAAGAGTGCTAAGCGCTTGAGCAAAATCCTGCTCTGGGTTTCAGTTTTGTTGTCAATTCCCGTGGTGGCGGTGGCCCTGACCACACAATACAAACCCGCTCCGGCACCGGCCTATCACCCGCC